>JBQCCG010000148.1:0-18283 GCA_051962455.1 Sphingomicrobium sp.
GTCGAAGGCGCGGCCGCCCGCCTCTCGCGAGGCGATCAGTCGCGATCCATGTCCATCGACTTGCCGCCGGGACCGCGGATCTGCGCGACATAGTTGGCGGCCTGCCAGATCTGCTGGTCATTCAGCTGCTTGTCCCACGCGGGCATGCCCGAATAGCGAATCCCGTCGTGGATCGCCGCGTAAGCCTCGTTCGGATTGACGTCGGTGCCTTCCTGGAAGAATTGCGGAACGCGCGGGTAGAAGCCCGATCCGAACGCGCTCGGCCCCTTGGCGCTACCATGGCAGCCGGAGCAATTGTCGGAGTAGATTTTTCCTCCCAGGGCGATTGACGCGGCGTCCTTCGCCGCGATCGGGTTCTTGAGCCCATCCGACCGCTTTTCAAGCGAGGCATCGAGCGCGCGCATTCCGATCGAGCTCTCCCACTTCGGCGGCTCCGAGCTCGAACTGCTCGGCAGCAGCCCGGCGATCCCGGCGAGTGCAAAGAGGACTGGAGCAGCGATCAGCCCGACGATGAAGGCGATCAACATTTTCATGGCCGCGACTCCCGGCTGTTCATTCGATCGCTGAATAACCGCATCGTTAGTGACTTGTTAGGCCCGCCGGTTCACTCTCGAAAATTGAGACGTGACTGGATGACCAATGACTGATGCACCCTCAGTCACGACCTTTGTCGTGGGAGACCGGCTCCCATGGCCTGACGACGCGCCCCCGCTCGACGCCAAAGGGCCGTTCGATCCGGGCGCAATCCATCATTCGGGGTCGCGCCGGGAATGCGCAATCCGCAAGATCTCCGCATTGGGGGTCACGGTCGCGAGCGAGCTCAATCCCGCGCTCGGGGATGCAGTCGCGGTCGAGCTCGCCAACGGGCAGCGCGCCCCCGGCAAGGTCGCCTGGACCGCACGCAGGGAACTCGGCATCCGCTTCGACGACAATATCGACATTGTTGCCCTACTGAACCGCAAGCTCGTCAGCCAGACTCCCGAGCGCAGAACCATGCCCCGGCTCGAGGTGCGGTGCGCCGTCCACATCAAGTTCGGCGGGAATCTCTGGCCCGCGACGCTGCGGAATATCTCCTCGAGCGGGCTGCAGATCGAAGGCGACGAGCTGCCGCCCAACGGCACCTTCGTGTCGCTATTCATCAGCTCGCTCACGATTCCGTCGGGTGAGGTCGTCTGGCGCCGCGACAAGCTCGCGGGGATCGAGCTGCTGGAAGAGCTGAGCTGGACCTCGATCATTCCCTGGGTGCGGGGGATCGTGCGGCAGAAGGTGAATTAAGCTCCGTCAGGTGTCACTTGACAGTTGACGCTAGAGGCACTATTTCAGCAATTCAATGCAGGTCGAGAACATCCGGCACAAGGCTTTGCGCCGGCTTGCGGCCAAGGGTGACCGCCGCATCCTGGAGGCGGGTCGATTGATCGACATGCTCACCTTTATCGATGCCGCGGCGACGTTCGACGACCTCTTTATGCCGCCGAACTTCGGCTTTCATGCGTTGACTGGTGAGCGTTCGGGCAGCTTTGCGATGACGGTCACGAAGAACTGGCGGCTGACGTTTGTGAAGATCAGCGATCAAGCGATCGGCGATCTGGACCTGGAGGATTATCACTGATGACTGTGAAGCTTCATTCGTCGATTTTCGTTCATCCCGGACCGTGGCTGAGGAGGAATATCGTCGATCACTTCGGATTATCAGTGACCGAGGCCGCGGAGCGGCTGCACGTCACGCGGCAGGCGATGAGCAATCTGCTCAACGGCAACGCGGGGCTGTCCGCGGACATGGCGATCCGCTTCGAGAAGGCATTCGGTCTGAAGGCCGAGACGCTGATGCGAATGCAGGCATCTCACGAACTCGCTCAGGCGCGGGCGCATGAGGATGAGATCGAAGTGGAGAAGGTCGCGGCTTAGGCATCCGATGAACGAATTGGCGCTGGATAGATTTACGAATCAACATTTCAGCAGCTAGGACAGACGTAATTGCCAAGAATGGGAGTGTATGCGTGGGGTTATTGTTGGTTTGCCTAGGTGTAGGCGTCATTGGTTTTTTTGTGCTTCGAGGTCCGGCTAGGCAAATCAAAATGGGTCAGCACCGACCCAAATGACAAACATCTTTGAAGAGATTGAGCGCACTCGCCACACGATGTTCATAGGTGCGGGCGGCGGTATCGATAGCCTTCCATTGGCTCGGCAACGCCATGCGAAGGCAATCCTTGAACAGGGCATAACCTATCTCAAGAGATATCCGCGCCACGAGGTTACGCGGGAACTTGCGAAGAATGCGGTACTGGCGGAGCGCATGGGAAGGCATCTTCGAACGATCGCGATCGCAAGGCTGACTGAAGCCCTAATTGATATGGGTGTCGCTCTCGATATGGATACATTTATGCAATCGTATGCGTAATCCTGTTTCGCTTGATTGTGTGAGGCTCGTGAAGCCCGACCCAGCCGCTGGTGCTCCAGAAGTATTTGTCTCTGACTCCGAGAACTTGTGTCCGTCCACGCTACAAAATGATCACGTCGCGCTCACGAAGCTATCGAGCACCTTCTTGCGGCCGGAATGCTCGAAGTCGATTTCGAGCTTGTTGCCCTCGATCGCGGCGATGGTGCCGTAGCCGAACTTGCCGTGGAACACGCGCTGGCCGAGCGAGAGGTCGGTGCGGCCCTGGTTGCCGAGGCTGACGGCTGAGGCTTTCACTTCCAGAGGCGGTCGACTGCCCCATGTCCCCCTCTCCCCAAGCCCTCTCCCGCCTAAAGGGGGAGAGGGGCTCTTGGCGGCACGCTGCCAGCCGGGACCGCGGGTCGGGCGAGCGACATGAGAGAAGGGGTCGGTGCGTTCCGACCATTGGGCGCGCCACAGGCTCTCGCCGCCGGTCATGGTGGTTTCCTGCTCGATATGCGCGTCGGGAAGCTCGGCGAGGAAGCGGCTCGGGATCGAGCTCGTCCATTGCCCGTAAATCCGGCGGTTGGCGGCGTGAAAGATGGTCGCTCGGCGCCGCGCGCGCGTGATGGCGACATAAGCGAGCCGCCGCTCCTCCTCGAGGCTGGCGAGCCCGCCCTCGTCCATTGAGCGCTGCGACGGAAACACGCCCTCTTCCCAGCCGGCGAGATAGACCGTGTCGAACTCGAGGCCCTTGGCGGCGTGGATGGTCATGATCGTGACGCGCTCGCCTTGCCGCGCCTCGTCATTGTCCATCACCAGGCTGACGTGCTCCAGAAACGCGCCCAGGGATTCATATTCCTCCATCGCACGCGTGAGCTCGGCGAGGTTTTCGAGCCGCCCGGCGCTTTCGGCCGAGCGATCGGCCTGCAGCATCGCGGTATAGCCCGATTCCTCGAGAACGATCCGGGCGAGCTCGGGGTGGGGGAGGGCCCCGCCGCTCGGCGCAAGGGCCCTTCCACCAGCCTCCGGCCGGTTCCCCTCCCCATCGCTTCGCGACAGGGAGGAATGCATCCCGCGCCACCGCGCGATGTCCGCGACGAAATTGGCGAGGCTGCGGCGGGCCTGCGGAGTCAGCTCGTCGGTTCCGACCAAAGAAGCGGCGGCGAGCAGCAGCGGCTGCTGAGTGGCGCGCGCATGGCGGTGGATCGCCGCGACCGCCTTGTCGCCGAGGCCGCGCTTGGGCGTGTTGACGATCCGCTCGAAGGCGAGGTCGTCGGCCGGCTGGGCGATCAGGCGGAGGTAAGCGATCGCGTCACGAATCTCGGCCCGCTCGTAGAAACGGAAGCCGCCGATGATCTGGTACGGCAGCCCGATCGCGATGAATCTTTCTTCGAACTCGCGGGTCTGGAACTGGGCTCGGACGAGGATGGCGATATCATCGAGCGAACCGCCGCGGCGCATTCTACTTTCCGCCTCCTCGCCGACCCGGCGCGCCTCCTCGGGGCCATCCCAGACGCCGATCACGCGGACCTTCTCGCCCTCGCCGGCGTCGGTCCACAATGTCTTCCCGAGCCGCCCGGCGTTGTGCGCGATCAAGCCGTCCGCAGCGGAGAGGATGTGACTGGTCGACCGGTAATTCTGCTCGAGGCGGATGATCTTCGCGCCCGGGAAGTCTTTTTCGAAGCGAAGGATGTTGGCGACCTCGGCGCCGCGCCAGCTATAGATCGACTGGTCGTCGTCGCCGACGCAGCAGAGGTTGCGGCGCGGTTCGGCGAGGAGCTTCAGCCATTCGTACTGGGCCTGGTTGGTGTCCTGATATTCGTCGACGAGGATGTAGCGGAAGCGATTGCGGTAACCCTCGAGCACATCGGGGTGCGTTCGGAAGATGACCAGCATGTGCAGCAGAAGATCGCCGAAATCGCAGGCGTTCAGAGTCTTCAGCCGCTCCTGATATTGGGCGTAAAGCTCGGCGCCGCGGCCGGCCGCGAAGCCTTCAGACTCTCCCGCGTCGACCTGGGCCGGAGTCCAGCCGCGGTTCTTCCAGCGGTCGATCAGTCCGGCGAGCTGGCGGGCAGGCCAGCGCTTCTCGTCGAGGTTGGCGGCGCTGATCAGCTGCTTCAGGACGCGCAGCTGGTCGTCGGTGTCGAGGATGGTGAAGTTGGACTGGAGCCCGACGAGCTCGGCATGGCTTCGGAGCATCCGCGCCGCGACCGAGTGGAAGGTGCCGAGCCACGGCATGCCTTCGATGGCTCCGCCGCTGATCGCCGAGACGCGATCGCGCATCTCCCGCGCCGCCTTGTTGGTGAAGGTCACGCTGAGGATCTGGCTCGGCCACGCCTTGCGCGTGGCGATCAGGTGGGCAAGGCGCGCGGTCAGCGCGGCGGTCTTGCCGGTGCCGGCGCCCGCGAGGACAAGTACCGGGCCTTCAGTCGTCAGCACCGCCTCGCGCTGCGGCGGATTCAGGCCCTGCAGATAAGCAGGCTCAGTCATTGGTACAGTCGATTCAGGCACTCAGTGGAGGTAAGCGGAGGAGAACGGAAAGGCAACCGCGGCGGAGACCGCCGAATGGCGAATCGCGGCGGCTAACGCGGGTTCCGCAAAGGTTCCAACCGTTGTTCCCGATATCCCCGTTATCCACAGGCTTGTTACCAAAAATTTTGCTTTTGCGACTCGGGGCGGAGGTGCATGGTGCTGAAGTGATCGGGACGGCGGTCCCGGCCTCATCGGAAGACCGGCAACGGAAAGAAGATGCGGCAGGCGACCAAAGGTCCGATCTCCGCCGGCAGGCATTGCCAAGGCTCTTTCGGGAGCGGAAGCGGGGCCAGCCGGGAAGAGGCGCCGGAAGAGTCAATCTTCTCTAGCGCGACGCGGCTCCTGGGGTTCTTCGGGACTTCGGTGAGCGAAGCGGGACGCGAGAGTGGTTGACCCAAGAAGGGCCGCGGAACATCGGGCGATTTTGGCCGGAATCACGGTTCCTGCCAGGCCGGGCCGACCGAACGACCAGCGAGCTTTCGGGCCACGTAGTCGAGTAGGTAGACCGGGCTCCTCGAAAGAGGGAGCTGCAAGATGGGATGCGACGCCTGAGCTGGTGAGCCAGGATCGAGAGCGGGTAGATAAGGCGAAAGCTTCTATCAACCAGGTTACGAACACCGGCATATCCTTCGCTCGGCGCAGTGGGGGCTGGCAGCAATGCCGGCCCCCATTTCTTTTGGGGCAACCGCGTGTCCACTGCGCCTTTTGCTCTGCCGAACTGCTCCTCCCTAAAAATTCGCCGGTCACTCGCCGCTGACGCGACCGTCTGCTATGCCTCAACGAAGTGTTGCGTCTCGCGGGCGTCGGAGGGGACAGCCATGGCGGCGAAGCAGGACGGGGCGGCCGGAGAGCTGCTCCGAATACTCGGAATCGGCTTCGGCCTCGCGGTCGTGGTCGGAAGCATCGTTGGCCAGGGAATCATGCGCACTCCGGGGATCGTCGCCGGCGCGCTGCCAAACGAAGTGTGGATTCTCGGCGCATGGACGCTTGGCGGCCTCATCGTCCTTCTTGATGCCTGCGCAACAGTCGAGCTCGCGACGTCGGTTCCGCGCACCGGCGGCCCCTATGTCTTCGCCGCACGCGCCTTTGGACCGACGGGCGGAACGATGCTCGGCTGGGCTGACTGGATCAACTACACCGTCGCCATCTCGTTCGTGTCGGTGGTCTTCGCCGAATATGCGCAGCGCCTGGGGCTCGCGACCACGCTGCCGCTGGGTGTTCTCGCTGTGCTGCTGATCGCGGCCGTTGGAGTAGTGAACTGGATCGGCACTCGAACCTGCGGCGCAAGCCAGGTGCTGGGAAGCGCGGTCAAAGGCCTGGGGCTGATCCTGCTGATCGGGCTGCTGTGGCTGATCCCGGGCCACGCGCAGGCGGCGAGCAGCAATGCGGCGACGATCACGCCGGTGCTCGGCATTGCAGCATTCGCGGCGGCCATGCGGCCGGTTGCGATCACCTACGGCGGGTGGAACGGCTGCGTCTATTTCTGCGAGGAGGTCCACCGGCCAGAGCGCAACATCGTCCGTGCGACGTTCGGCGGAATTGTTCTGGTGGTGCTGCTCTATCTCGCGATCAACGCCTCTCTGCTGCATGTCCTCAGCCGGAGCCAAGTTGCAGCATCGAAGCTTCCGGTCGCGGACGCCGCGGCGGCGGTGCTCGGCCCGGCGAGCGGCATTGCGATCACCCTGCTCGCGGTCTTCTCGGTGATCGCGATCTGCAACCTCCAGGTGATGACCGCGACCCGGATCGCATTCGCGATGGCCCGCAATCGGGTGCTCCCCTTCGTGCTGACCCGGGTGTCGCCGTCGGGAACGCCGCGGATTGCGTTGCTGTGCACGACGGCGGGCGCGGCGCTGCTCGCGTCGAGCGGCGGCTACGAACGGCTGATCGCCATCGGAGCGCCGTTCACGATCGGCGTTCCGGCGGTTTGCGATCTGGCGGCAATCGCGCTCAGGTGGAGGGAGCCGTCGCTCGAGCGCCCGTTCAAGATGCCGCTGTTCCCGGTTCCCGCGCTGATCGGCTTCACCGTCAACGCGCTGCTGATCGGCAGTCTGTTCTACGAGGATCCGTTCGACAGCTCGCTTGGTGTCGGACTGCTCATTGCGATCGGGATCGCGACCAGAATTCATGCGCATATGGCGGTTCGGCGGGCCGCTGCCGTTTGAACCACCTGGCCTCTCACGGATTCTGATGCGAAGCGGCATAGCTCTGTCCGGCGCGCCGGTGCGGCAGGCCGCCGTTTCCCAATGCGGCTCATTGAGGCCCGCGCACGTCTCAAGGACACTAATGAGGACTTCCCGCGTTGGCGCGGCAGGTGACGACGGATTTGTCCGTCGTTGATGGGCGGCGGCAATGGTGCCGCCGGAGCGGGCACGAATGGAGTGAACGGTGTACCGCGCAATTGCAGCCTTGGCCTTGGCGTCTGCCGCCTCCGCCCACCCAAATGCCACCAAACCAGCCGCACCCAAGCCCACGGCAGCCGCCCCGGCCGCAGCAGATTCGAGCGAGACCCTTGCCTCGAACGCTCCCTGGTGGGAGCGCGTGACCGTCACGGTCGACGATGACGGCCAGACCCAGTCGTGCCTCTATGAGACGAGCAGGTCGCCGAATGCCGCAAAGAATTGCTCCGTCGTCGGCGCAACCGCCCAGCCGGCATCGATGAGCAGCGACAGCGCCGGTCCCAAGGACGAGGTCACTCGAATTACCTTCGAGCGGCGGTTCAGCCCTGGGGCGAAGCCGGAGCTTTCCGCCCTGCAGACCGGCGACACGTTGCTGAGCGGCCAGGTGATGGCCCTTGCGATCGGCGCCGACGGCGCGGTCAAGGGCTGCAAGGTCGTCGAGACCTCCGGAGCGGTCGCATCGCAATATGGTTGCTCGGATGCTTCAGCCGAGAAGTTCGACGCCAGCGCTGCCGGACCGCGCAGCGGCCCGCGCGAAGCCTATCTGGCGGTCCGAGTCTACGGGCATAGCGAACACGTCGTATGAGGTGAGACCCGGCTGCCGCAGCCGAGATCGCTGGATTCCACATTACACGTGCAGAAGCCGATGGGCGGTGGCTATCCACGTCTTCGTGTTGCCGATCGCGTCTTCTAAAAGCCCGAGGAGAAGGAGAACGGCGGCGCCGACTATCGTTGCCGGATGAAGGGATCGGCGGCTTGCCAGATCGTAGGCGGCAACGGACGCAATGAACGCGAGGAAGATGTAGAGGGCAAATGCGCTGATCTCCGGGATGCGCCCGATCGCCGCGCCGATCAGTCCCAGACTGCCCAGGATCACCCAACGCTTGTGATATTCGGGTCTGTTTCGGAGCAGCATGGCTGCGCCGGCGAGGAGGCCGAACATCGAAAGGTCGGCTAGCTCACCGTAGAAGAATGACAAAGCGGCCTCGCCATCGCCCGCCCTGAAATCGTTCACCGTGTCGCGAACAGCGACGATCGTGCCGAGGATTAGCATCGGGATGATCAGCCACCCCGCAATCGAACCGACCTTCCGATGCGTTCGCAGACGCCTGTTCGCGGCGAGCATAGCCTGGCTGACCAGCAGCCCAGTCCATGTGAAGAAGAACGCGCCATGGACATGGACAACCATCGGTTTTGAAAAGGTGCCGAGCGCAACCGGGATGAAGAAAGTGCGGGAGAAGCCGACGACGACAATCAACGCAAAGAGCAACGTGAACAGCACGAAATAACCATGCAGTTTGCGCGGAGGTCGCCGACCGCTCTGGCGTCGGCTGGATTCTTCCACTGGTACGGAAACGGCGCTCGCAATCTGCTGCATTTGGCTCCCCCTTTGCCTGACCACGTACGAGAGCACGGATGGACAGCATCCGCAATCGTGCACGGCTGGCGTTAGCCGCTTAAGTGTCAGCTTCTGTTGACATGTTGGCTCCATCATGTCAGCAAAAGCTGACATGGCCGAAGAGAGTCAATGAAGAACCGGTTGCGCGAGCTGCGTGCCGAGCAGGGCCTGAGCCAGGCTGAGCTGGGCGGCCGGGTCGGCGTGTCGCGGCAGGCGATCAATCTGGTCGAGAACGGCAAGCACGATCCGTCGCTGTCGCTCGCCTTCGCGATTGCGCGCGTCTTCGGACTCCCGGTGGAAGCGATCTTCGCGGAGGAGTGACTATGCAGAATGCGGGTGAAGTTTGGGAGCGTAATTACAGGCGCAAGAAGCTGCTCATTCTGGGCTTGGCCGCGCTTCTTTCAGGTCTCGCGCCGCTGGTCATCAAGGTCGCGGGCGACGAGAGCGTCATTTTCCCATCGGCCAGCCTCGGCGCCGGGTGGCATCTTCCGCTCGCGGCCCGGATCGCCATCGCGGTGCTCTTCTTCGGCGCTCTGGGCCTCGGCGCGCGATGGAACTGGGTCGCTTCGGACGAGGTACGCCGGTCGCACTTGCTGAGCTTCTGGGCCGCAACGGGAATGTCTGTCTCAATCACGTTTCTGGGCTACATGATGTTCGGGCGCGACATTCCCGAAGACCTTCGGCTGCCGCTCGCATTCTTCCTGCCGATCGTGATGGGATTGCTGTTTGCGATCGCTCGATGGTTGCGAGACGGATTCGTCTGGTGACTCGGACCGTTCGCGGCGCGGCGCCGATCAAGGTTCTCCAACCGGCCAGACGCTCAGGCGATTGGCCTCGGCGCGGGTGGTGGTGATCGGCAGGCAAATTGCGCGGTCGGCGGAGGTCGCATTGGCGATTGCGCGGACTTGCAGCTTCCTGGCCATGCCGAACAGCTGGTCGGTCACCAGCGCGAGCCTCCAGTCGCGGTAGCGGGCATCGTCAAGGGTCAGATTGAATTGCAGGATTGCATTAGAGTCCAGGCGGTGGAGATGCTCGAGCGTTCGGAGCTTCGCCCAGTCGGTCTGCTCGGCGCCCATTTCATCGAGCAGGTTCTGCATCCGCGCGTACATGACGCCATAATCGGAGAGCCGGTGCGGGTCGACCAGCGCCGCTCTTCCAGCCTGCGATTCAGCTTGCCAGCGGGAGTCGAAGAACGTCCAATATTGCGGCCGTCCGATCCAGTTGGGCGGGACGATATTCGGGTCCGAAGCCGCGCCGTCGAGCAGCCTCTGGATCTCTCCAATGCGGCGGACGACGCAGCCATGGATTCCCAATCGGGACTGAAGCCGACCGAGATTGAGGCCCAGCTCGTTGCGGATCGCATCATCTGCCTGAACGCCCTCCTGCTTCTGATGCGCGGCTTCGACCAGCTGCCCGGCGCCGAGCGCGATCATTACGCCGAGCACGATGATGCCGACTTCGCCGGCGAACTCGCGCCAGCCGTGTAGCGGCTTCGGAAGATGGAAGTGCATGCGGCCGGCCCCCCAGCAACTTTCGGGAACGTAACAGAAGGGCCTCGGTGCGCAAAATGGGCGGTCAGCTCGTGAACGACAGTTCCCAGATTGCCGCCGGATCGCCGCGGGAAGGGACGGCAACAAGCAGCCGCTTGCCACTCGGGTCGAGGAGCCCCGTCCTGGCGCCTTTGGCGGTGACGACGCGGACACTATCGTGCTCGTCGCCTTCGCGGATCAGCTCGACCGTGCCGCTGCCGCAAACGACGACGATCTGACCCGAGCGGAAATAAAGATCGTCGGCATTGCCGCAGATCGGTGCGGAGAAAATCGCGGCATTCGAACGTGCGTCGATCACTTCTAGAGTGCCGGGCAGCCGAAAGGCGATGGCAATGCGCCGCTCGATGAGTTTGCCGCCATCGGGAAGTTGCCAAATTTGGCGCCATCGCTGAGCGTGCCGGTGATCCGCGCCTGATCGAGATCGCCGATCACGAGTTTGTGTGCATCTGGCACGTTTACGAACACCCTGCCGCCGAGGAGTTCGAATGCTTCCGGGTGGGCTGGCAGGATCATCTTGCGGATCACGCGATCGGTGGACGGGTCGATCACGGCCAGGCCGCCCGATCCGAAGCCGACGACCAGGTTGCCGTTGCGAGCGTCGACCCGAACATTGTCGGCGTCATCGCCGAGTTCGACGCGGGCGACCTCCCGCCGGTCGGAGCGACGGTAGAAGTGCACGGAGCCGTCTCCGCACGCCACCGCGATTTCCTGTCGCGCGGGGAGCCAGGCCACACCCTGCGGTTCGTGCAGGCCGGAGATCCGGTGGGCGACCGTCCCCGATGCAAGGTCCACGTCGTCAACGGAGCCGTTGCCGAGCTCGGCGACGAAGAGGTGGTTCGTGCGGGGATCGAGGGCCATATGGTCAATGCGGCCATGCACATCGGCAAGCGTGATCGTCCGCTTGAGATGCAAGGGCGAATGCGGGTCGCGCGGATCGAAGCCCTGCGCACTGGCTGAACAACTGCCCGTCAACAGCATCAGCAGCGGGAACATCGCTTTAGTCGTCACGATTGGTCCGCTCGTTCACGCTCTATCCATAGCAGACCAACTGGCGCAGTCGGGAGACTCTGTAGCGGCAAGGCAGTTCCTAATCTGGCCGCTGGGTGAAGATCGCGTAATCTTGCAACCCCAATCCGATACTCCCGTTGAATGGCTCCATGCGAAGCGGCGAGCTTCGAAAGAGCTCGCGGTTTCACGATTGTTGTAGGGAGTAGCGTGATGAGAATGTTCATTGTGGCCGCAGCGGCGATTGCGACGGTGACCGCGACAGCGCCCGTTCTGGCCCAGACCGTCAATCAGCGCGAGCACCGTCAGGAGCAGCGCATCCGTCAGGGCGAGGCGACCGGGCAGCTCACCCCGCGCGAGGCGCGGCGGCTTCAATTCCTCGAAGCGAGGCTTCATCGAACGCAAGCCGAAATGCGCTGGCGCAACGGCGGCCACTTGTCGCGGTGGCAGCGGCATCGCCTTCAGGAGATGGCCAACCGCGACAGCGCGGCAATTTATCGGCTGAAGCACAACGAGCGATCTTTCTAAGAGCCCTGACTTGAACATTCGGCCCGGCGCCAGCCCGCCGGGCCGAATGCTCGTCAGATAATCGAAACTGAGGTTTATACGCGGGCAATGCTCAGATTTTGCGCTCGCCTGTTGTGCTTCGTTTTCGGTCATCGCCGGTCGCGCAGGCGCGCCTACATCCACCCCGAGGAGCGGAGGTGGTGCAGTTACTGTTCGCGGTGCGGCACGCCGATGAAGAAGCACGCAGTCCACGGATGGCGGGCGGCGTAGCTCATCAACCCTTTCGCTTCGGACGAAGGCTCCTCCGGTTCCAGCACTTCCCGCAGATGATCGACGAGCGGCCGATCCGAGACGACGAATGCCGCGAACGTAATTTGTAATGTTGTAACATCATCCGTATAGGCGCGCTCTCAATCTCCCGGAGAGCACCGCCCGATGATCCCGATCGCGATCGTTTCCGCCGCCGCTGCCGTGACTGCCGATCAGCCGCCGGCTTCCGCCCAACAGCCGGTCGAGCAGTCTTCGGCGGAACCGGCGCACGCGGTTCCGAATAACATCGTCATCACCGGGCGGCGGCTCGACATCGCGCGCGACGCGATCACCCCCTCGCTCGGCGCGAGCCAGTACACATTCGACCGCGAGGCGCTGCAGAAGCAGCCGGGCGGGACCAACATCACGCTCAACAAGTCGCTGCTCCAGGCTCCCGGCGTGACGCAGGACAGCTATGGAGTGATCCACGTTCGCAACGAACATGCGAACCTGCAGTACCGGCTCGACGGCGTGATCGTGCCCGAGAGCATCAGCGGATTCGGGACGACCTTCGATCCCAAGATCGCGAGCTCGATCCAGCTGATCACCGGGACTCTGCCCGCGCAATATGGCTACCGGACCGCGGGCGTGATCAACTTCAAGACCCAGTCGGGCCTGCTCAACAACGGGGGCGAGTTCGGAGTCTATGGCGGAAGCTTCGGCTGGCTCGAGCCGAGCGCGATGCTCAAGGGATCGAGCGGCGATTTCAGCTACTTCGTCTCGGGCAGCTATCTCCGGAACGATCTCGGGATCGAGAACCCGCTGCCGACCCGCAATGCAATCCATGACCGAACGACGCAATGGCGGCCGTTCGCCTATTTCT
Organism: Sphingomicrobium sp.; assembly: GCA_051962455.1. Classification (GTDB taxonomy): domain Bacteria; phylum Pseudomonadota; class Alphaproteobacteria; order Sphingomonadales; family Sphingomonadaceae; genus Sphingomicrobium. The sequence continues at coordinate 12,899 of JBQCCG010000148.1, forward strand.
CGGACATTCTTTCGGACCAGAGCCGGATCGCCTTGTTCGGAGGCAGCTTCATCGGTCATTTCGAGATCCCCGACGTCACCGGCGTCGGCGGTGATTTCACGGTCAACGGCCGGTCGAGCTACGACGCCGCCAGGCTCGACCAGAACCAGCGCGAGATCACGCACTACGGAGTCGCGGCCTATCAATATGCGGGCGACACCGTGAACCTGCAGGTTGCTCCGTTCGTCCGCTATTCGCAGACGCTCTTCACGCCCGATCCGAATTTCGGAGACATCATCTTCAACGGCTTCTCCGACCGGGCGCGGCTCTCCAGCCTTGCCGCGGGGGTCCAGGCCGACGGCAGCAAACAGCTTGGAAGCAGCCACACGGTCCGCTTCGGCCTGTTCTTCCAGAACGAACACACGACATCGAACGTCACCTCGAACGTGCTGCCGGTGGATGCGAACGGTGACCAGACCAGCGATGTGCCGCTTACGATCGTCGACCGCCACGCCAAGACCGGCCAGCTGTACGGCGCGTACGTCCAGGACGAGTGGAAGATTACGCCCAAGCTGACGCTCAACTATGGCGCGCGCTACGACGTGGTTCGCGCCTATGTGCGGGAAAGCCAGCTCAGCCCGCGCGCGAACCTGGTGTGGAACCCGGCGCCGCTCACCACGCTGCACCTCGGCTATGCGCGCAACTTCACCCCGCCGCCGCAGGAGCTGATCGCCCCATCGACACTCGCGCTCTACAACGGCACCACCAAGCAGCCGGCGATCGAACTGTCCGATCCGGTGAAGTCGGAGCGCGAGCATTATTTCGACGCGGGGGTCGAGGAGCGGTTCAACGGCGGGTTCAAGATCGGGCTCGACGCCTATTACAAGCTCAAGCGCAACCTGCTCGACGAGGGGCAGTTCGGCTCGGCTCTGATCCTGTCGCCGTTCAATTATGCGAAGGGCTACGCCTGGGGCGTCGAGCTAAGCGGCAATTACACGCACGGGCCGATCGACCTTTATGCGAACCTCGCCCGCGGCGCCGAGAAGGGCAAGGACATCGTCTCGAGCCAGTATTTCTTCGATCCCGTCGAGCTCGCCTACATCCGCGACCATTACATCTACACCGACCATTCGCAGAAATGGACGGGGTCGGGCGGCGTCAGCTACACGATCCGGAACGGTCTCGGCACGCTCGTTCCGACCGCCGATTTCGTCTACGGCTCCGGCCTCAGGACCGACGACCCGAACGGCGTGGTTCCGAACGGCGCGGCGCTTCCCGGCTACTTCGTGTTCAACGCGGGTATCTCGCAGAATTTCAGCGGTCCCGGAGCGCTGAAAGGCGTCAGCATCCGCGCCGACGTGCTGAACCTGTTCGACCGGAAGTATCAGCTGCGCAGCGGAACCGGGGTCGGAGTCGGCGCGCCGCAATGGGGTGAGCGCCGCGGCTTCTTCGCTGGGGTGACGAAGACGTTCTGAGCCGACAGAGCCGGCTTCAGCGATGAGGACATCCCGGCCAGCAGCAGGGACGGCGCTTGCCCTCGCTGAGGTTTGAGCAACCCCAATTGATGCGCTTGAGCCGGGTCTCCAGCTTCTTCGCCGATTCGATCCAGCAGATCCATTCGTTGCGCGCGAGCGGCGTAATGTCCTCCCAGGTCGCCAGTGCGTCCGGATCACGCTCCAGCGCGTTCATCAGATCGGCGGGAAGATCGTGGACAACGCCGCCGGGGATGGTTGTTTGATTGGTCATCAGCGGCCTCGGATCAATCGTCATGGTCAGCGGCGAACCGCGGCTCCATCCAGCTGGCGATCCATGTCGGCAGAAGCATCGCCGTCGCCTGAGCCCCGAAGCCGAGCGCGATCCAATCGTTCGGAAAATGCGGCTGCCAGAACCCGATCACGCCGGCGGCGGCCAAATAAAAGCAGCCGAGCATCACGATTCCGGTAAGCAAGATACCGGATAGGGCATAGGCACGCATCTTCACCGCGATTTCGCGCTCGTCCAACGGATGGGACGCCGAGGGCACGAAACGCGGACCGAACATCCGCAAAAAGGCCGCCGCCATGTACGCGCCGTAAAACAGCAGCCACCCGGCGAACAGAGCCCGGTCCGGTCTCCCTGCGCTCTTCGCCATCAGCGCATAGCCGGCGATGAGGGCCGCGAATACGAACAACGGCGTCCAACGCAAGGTGCGCGGCCGAATTTGCCTGAACAAGATGCGGTCGATCCGCGTCGCGTAAACGAGGCGATCCATTTTCCCGAGTATGGTCATTGCACTTGGTCTCCGGCCGCGGCGGCGCGGCGCAAGGTGTCGGCGACGGATTCGAAGCGCTGAAAGGAGAACAGCAGCTCGATCGTCACGCCGAAATAAGCGGCGATCTTCATCGCCAGCTCGAGGCTGGGCTTATAGTCGCCGCGCTCGAGGTATCCGATCGTCTGGTTGTTCACGCCCACCGCCTCCGCCAGCTCGCGGCGGGAGACGCCGCGCTCGGCCCTGAAGACGGCAATGCGGTTATAGAGATTTGCCACAAATCCATCGCGAATCACTGGTGATGTATTGTGTTTACACAATGATTCGCGGTGCCGTCAATGAGCCGGACCTTGGGTCGGGCCTCCCGCTACTGGCGATCGCGGGTGAGTGGTTTGGTGAGCTTCAGCTTCGACCGGACGCTCGCCACCTGGTGCGCGTCAACGGGCGGCGCGCGGTTGCCCCACGAGTTCCGGACATAGGTAGCGACGTCGGCGACCTCCTGATTGCTGAGCTTCCAGGCGAAGCTCGGCATCGACTGGAAACTCGGCCGCGAGCGAGTTGGAGCGGTGCGCGTGCCGGCGAGGATCAGCCGGATCACGCCGGTGGGATCGTCCTGCTGCGCAACGGAGCTGCCCTGGAGGGGCGGGAACATTCCGGGCTGGCCCTTGCCGCCGGCAAGATGGCAGGCGGTGCAGCCATCGAAGAAGACCGCCGACCCAGCGCGCATCGCCGCCGCATCAGGCGCGGCACTCGACAAATCCGGGCTCGGGCGAAGCGACTTCAGGTAAGTCGCAATCGCCGTCAGGTCGGAATCGGACAGGAGCGAGGTCGAATAAGCAACCACCTCGCCCATGAGGCCGGATGCGTTGGCATGAGCATTGCGCCCGGTGCGGAGGTACTGGACAATGTCGCCAAGGCTCCAGCGGCCGAGGCCGGTGCGCGGGTTGCCGGTGAGGTCGGGCGCCACCCAGTTTTCGATCGCGGTACCGCGGAACGCCTGGTCGTTACGCTCGGCACCGAGCGCGTTCTTGGGCGTGTGGCAGGCGCCACAATGCTCAAGCCCCTCGACCAGATAGGCGCCGCGATTCCATTGCGGGGACATGGCCGGATTGCCGTGGAACGGGCGCGGCCTGAAGCTGAGCGCGTCCCAGCCGATCAGGCTCGCGCGGATGTCGATCGGGAAGGGCAGCCGATTGCTCGGCTGCACATAATGCACGGGTGGGACGGTTTTCAGATAAGCGAGGATCGCGTCGGTATCGGCGCGGGTGACGACCGTGAAGTGGGGGTAGGGCAGCGCCGGATAGAGGTGCTTCCCACCGGGGGCGACCCCGTCGTGAAGGGCGCGATAGAACTGGTCGTTGGTCCAGGTGCCGATGCCATATTCGCGGTCGCTGGTGAGATTGGCGGAGTAAATGATTCCGAACGGCGTTTGCAGGCCGAGTCCTCCCTGGAACGGACGGCCGCCCCTGGCGGTGTGGCAGGAGGCGCAGTCGCCGGCGATCGTCAGATAGCGGCCGCGGCGGATGAGATCGGCGTTGGGGCCGTTCGGAATTGGCGCGGCGAGGATCGAAAGCACGCCCGGCGGGGGATCGCTGACGTTGGGCTCGGTGGCCCTGAACCACAGCCAAGTCCCGACGGCGAGCAGGATCAGCAGCAGGATGATGATAATGATGATCCAGACGATGCGGCCGCCAACGCTGCGCGGCCACGCGAGGGTCATGCCTGGACCAGGGGCGCGCCGAGCGCCTTGACGTAGCGGGACTTGATCGCGTCGGCGGTCATGAAGCAGAGCGCGGCGAGCGTGCCCGTCGGGTTGTAGCCGGGGTTCTGGGGGTAGAGCCCGGCTCCGGTGACGAACAGGTTGGGGACGTCCCAGCTCTGCGAATATTTGTTGACCACGCTGTCCGCCGGGCTGTTGCCCATCATCGTCCCCCCGACATTGTGCGTCGTCTGGTAGTGGGTGATGTCATAGGGGCCCTTGCGCGCCTTCGGTGTCACGTGGCTCGCCCCCATTTTCTTTGCGATCTCCGTGGCGCGGTCGGTGCAATATTTCGCCATCTTGAGGTCGTTCGGCGGGAAGTCGAACGTCATCCGGAGCATCGGCCGCCCGAACTGATCCTTGTAGGTCGGATCGAGGCTTAGATAATTGCCGGCCTGCGGGTAGCTCGATCCGTGGACGGACAGGCCCATCGCTCGCAGGAAATATTTCGCGGCGGCGCGCTTCCAATCGAGGCCCCATTTCGGAACGCCGTCGGGCACCTTCACCATCTCGATTGGCCGCGCGCCGGTGATCATGCCGGCGATGTAGGCGCCGCCGATGAAGCCTAGACCCGAGTGATCGAAATTGTCGCCGTTGTAATCGTCGATCACCGAGGCGAGCGCGCCCGCGCCGATGAACGGATTGAGCAGCTTGTCCTCGAAGAACAGGTCGACCGAGCTCATCGTCTGGTAGCAGTAGTTCTTGCCGACCAGGCCATTGCCGGTCGCCGGATCGTACGGCTGGCCGATCCCCGAGACGAGCATCAGGTGGACGTTGTGCAGTTGATAGGCGGTCAGCGCGACTAAGTCGGCCGGCTGGAAAAATTCGGCGCCCGATGAATCGATGTAAGTGACCCCGGTCGCATGCTTGCCGTCGGGCGTTCGCTCGACCTTCAGCACCTCGGCCTCGGTGCGCAGCTCGAAATTGGGTTTGATCAGGATGTAGGGAATGAGCGTGGTCTGCGGCGACGCCTTGGAATAATTGCCGCAGCCGAACTTTTCGCAGAAGCCGCAGAAGGTGCACTTGCCGAGCTGGACCCCGAGTGGGTTGGTGTAGGGCTGCGACAGATTGCCGGCCGGATGCGGAAAGGGGTGCAGCCCCATGCTCGCCGCGGCCTGCTCGAACAGCTTGGGGCCGAAGGTCATCGGCAGCGGAGGCGTCGGATAGGGCGTGCTGCGCGGCCCTTCGAACGGATTGCCGCCGGCCTGCTTCGCGCCTTTGAGGTTCCCCGCCTGACCTGAGGTGCCGCAGATCTTGTCGAACATATCGTAATAAGGCTCGAGCTCCTGGTAGGTCAGGGGCATGTCCTGGAGCGTCAAGCCCGCCGTCGCCTGCGTGCCGTAGCGCTGCTCGTTGTGGCTCTTGAGCTTGAAGTCGGTCTCCAGCCAGCGCCAGATTT
>JBQCCG010000149.1:0-2340 GCA_051962455.1 Sphingomicrobium sp.
GGAAGAATGATGTGGCGCGCGAAAATGTCGGGTCGCGCCTGGTATCCGATCCTCAAGGCATCGCCGAAGCCGCGGCTGACGGCGAGCGCCACCCGTTCGCCCTTGCGTTCGAGCAAAGCGTTGGTTGCGACGGTCGTGCCCATCCGCACGCGGGCGACACTGCCGCCCTCCTTTGTAAGCACCCGGCGGATCGCTTCCAGCGGCGCATCCTCATATTGACCTGGACTCTCCGAGAGCAGCTTTTCGATCCTGAGCTTCCCGTCGGAGGATTGCGCAACCACATCGGTGAACGTGCCGCCGCGATCGATGGCGAAGGTCCAGCTACGCCCCATGCCACTCGTCTAGGGCTTTTCAGCACGCCGCTGCACCCCCTAAGGAGCGGCCATGGCTGTTTTGGTCACGGGGGCTGCCGGATTCATCGGCGCGGCGACGTCACGAGCTTTGCTCGAGCGCGGCGACGAAGTGGTCGGCATCGACAATCTCAACGATTATTACGATCCGGCGCTGAAGCAGGCGCGGCTGCAGCCGCTCCAGCAGCAGTTCGGCAATCGCTTCCGCTTTGAACGTGTCGACTTTGCCGACCCGGGCGCGCTGAAGAGTTTCACGGACGGCGTGGAGATCGACTCCATCGTTCATCTCGGCGCCCAGGCGGGCGTTCGCTACAGTCTCGAGCATCCCGAGGCGTACATTCACTCGAACCTCGTCGGCCATTGCAACATGCTGGAGCTCGCGCGGCACCGCGGAGTCCGGCACATGGTCTATGCCTCCTCGTCTTCAGTGTACGGCGGCAACAAGAGCCTGCCGTTCCGCGTGGAGGACCGGGTCGATCATCCGCTGTCGCTCTATGCTGCGACCAAGAAAGCCGATGAGCTTCTCAGCGAAAGCTATGCCAACCTCTATCGGCTTCCGCTCACGGGTCTGCGCTTCTTTACCGTCTATGGCCCGTGGGGCCGCCCTGACATGGCGATGTGGATCTTCACCAAGGCGATGTACGCGGGGGAGCCATTGCCGCTGTTCAACGGCGGCGAGATGCGCCGCGACTTCACCTATATCGACGACATCGTGCGGGGCGTCGTCGCCTGCCTAGAGGGACCGCCGGTCGACGACGGCGAAGTCAAGGCCGGCGGGAGCACCAGCCCGCATGCGCTCTACAATATCGGCAACAGCCGCAGCGAGGACCTGATGCGGGTCGTCGAGCTGCTCGAGCAGGAAACCGGCAAGAAGGCGTTGCTCGATCCCAAGCCGATGCAGATCGGCGACGTTCGGGAAACCTTCGCCGACATCAGCGCGATCGAGCGCGACCACGGTTTCGAGCCCAGGACGAGCATCGACGAAGGGGTGCCGCGCTTCGTCGCTTGGTACCGGGAGTATCACGGCCTTTGAGCCTTCCGCCGATCCTCAATGGATTGCGCATTCCAGTCATTGGCGCGCCGCTGTTCATTATTTCGAACCCGAAGCTGGTCATCGCCCAATGCACTTCAGGAATCGTCGGGAGCTTCCCGGCGCTCAACGCGCGGCCGGCCGAGCGGCTGGACGAGTGGCTCCACGAGATCACCGAAGCGCTCGCCGCCTGGGACCGCGATCACTCCGACAGGCCGGCCGCGCCTTTCGCAGTGAACCAGATCGTGCATCGTTCGAACGACCGGTTCGAGCGCGACGTGGAAGTCTGCGCCAAATGGAAGGTGCCGATCGTCATCACCTCGCTCGGCGCGCGAGTCGAGCTCAACGAAGCCGTGCACTCATGGGGCGGAATCACGCTCCACGACGTGATCGACGACCGCTTCGCCCGCAAGGCTATCGAGAAAGGGGCGGACGGGATCATCGCCGTGGCGGCGGGCGCCGGTGGGCATGCGGGGCGGTGGTCGCCGTTCGCGCTGATCCAGGAAATCCGCATGTGGTTCGACGGACCGCTGATCCTTTCGGGAGCCATCGCAAGCGGCAGTTCCGTACTGGCAGCGCAGGCAGCGGGCGCAGACCTCGCCTATGTCGGCTCGCCGTTCATTGCGACGGAGGAAGCCAACTCGCCCGACGCCTACAAGCAGGCGATCCTCGACAGCGGCGCGGCCGACATCGTTTATTCCGACCTCTTCACCGGCGTGCACGGCAATTATCTGCGTTCGTCGATCGCCAACGCCGGCCTCGATCCGGACAATCTCGCGGCCGGCAGCCTCGATACGATGAAGTTCGGCTCTGACGGGTCGAGCAGGGCCAAGGCGTGGCGCGACATCTGGGGATCGGGCCAGGGCATTGGCGTAATCGACCGGACGCGCACCGCCGCCAGCTACATCGACCTGCTGGCCGAGCAATATGCCGTGGCGAAAGCGCGGCTGTGTAGCGCCT
>JBQCCG010000150.1:0-13686 GCA_051962455.1 Sphingomicrobium sp.
GCTCAGGACGTCGCGGACGTTCTCGACCCGCTCGTTCTTGATCTCGGAGACGTGCACCAGCCCATCCTTGCCGGGCATGAAGGTCACGAACGCGCCGAAATCGACGATGCTCGCCACCTTGCCGGTGTAGATGGTGCCGACCTCGGGCTCCGCGACAATGCCGCGGATCCAGTTCCGAGCCGCCTCGATCTGCGACAGGTCCGACGAGGCGATCTTGATCATGCCCTCGTCGTCGATGTCGACCTTGGCGCCGGTGGTCGCGACGATCTCGCGGATCACCTTGCCGCCGGTGCCGATGACTTCGCGGATCTTGTCCTTCGGGATCTGCATCGTCTCGATGCGCGGCGCGTGGGCCGACAGCTCCTGGCGGCTTTCGCCGAGCGCCTTGGCCATCTCGCCGAGGATGTGCGCGCGGCCGTCCTTCGCCTGGGCGAGGGCGGTTTTCATGATCTCCTCGGTGATCCCGGCGACCTTGATGTCCATCTGCAGCGAGGTGACGCCGTCGGACGTGCCCGCGACCTTGAAGTCCATGTCGCCGAGGTGGTCCTCGTCACCGAGGATGTCGCTGATCACCGCATAGTCCTTGCCCTCGAGGATCAGGCCCATGGCGATACCCGCGACCGGACGCTTCAAGGGAACGCCGGCATCCATCAGTGCGAGGCTTCCGCCGCACACGGTGGCCATTGACGAAGAGCCGTTGGACTCGGTGATGTCTGACAGGACCCGGATCGTATAGGGGAATTCCTCCATGCTCGGCAGCATCGGGTGAATCGCGCGCCACGCGAGCTTGCCGTGTCCGACCTCACGCCGTCCCGGAGCGCCGAAGCGACCGACTTCTCCGACCGAGTAGGGCGGGAAGTTATAGTGCAGCATGAAGCGCTGGTAGGAGAGGCCCTCCAGTCCATCGATCATCTGCTCGGCTTCCTTGGTGCCGAGCGTGGTGGTGACGATTGCCTGGGTCTCGCCGCGGGTGAACAAAGCCGAACCGTGGGTCCGCGGAAGGAAGCCGACCGCGATCTCGATCGGGCGAACGGTCTTCGTGTCGCGGCCGTCGATCCGGCGGCCTTCCTTGAGGATCGCGCCGCGAACGACGTCGGCCTCGAGGCTCTTGACGAGCTTGGCGGCGACCAGCTGTTCCTGCGGGTCGGCTTCGGCGAACGCCTCGGCCGCCTTCGCGCGCGCCTCGCCGAGGGCGGTCTGCCGCTCCTGCTTGTTGGTCAGCTTGTAGGCGGCCTCGATGTCCTTGCCGATGAGGTCCTTGAGCTGCTTCTTAATCGCCGCCTTGTCGGCGCTCGGAGCGAGCTCCCACGGCTCCTTCGCGGCCTGCTCGGCGAGCTTGATGATCGCTTCGATCACCGGCTGCATCGATTTATGGGCGAACATGACCGCGCCGAGCATCTCCTCCTCGGAGAGCTCCTTGGCTTCGGATTCGACCATCATCACCGCTTCGCGGGTGCCGGCGACCACGAGGTCGAGCGCACCTTCCGCAACCGCGGCCTGGTTCGGGTTGAGCTGATACTCACCATCCTTGAAGCCGACGCGGGCGGCCCCGATCGGCCCCATGAATGGGACGCCGGAGAGTGTGAGGGCGGCGCTCGCCGCGATCATCGCCAGGATGTCGGGCTCGTTCTCGCCGTCGTAGGACAGCACCTGCGCGATCACGAGGATCTCGTTGTAGAAGCCCTCCGGGAACAGCGGCCGGATCGGCCGGTCGATCAGGCGGCTGGTCAGCGTTTCCTTCTCGGTCGCTCCGCGCTCGCGCTTGAAGAAGCCGCCAGGAATCCGGCCGGCTGCGGAGAATTTCTCCTGATAGTGAACGGTCAGCGGGAAGAAATCCTGCCCCTGCTTGACCGACTTGGCGGCGGTGACTGCGCACAGCACCACGGTTTCGCCGAGGGTCGCGAGCACCGCGCCGTCGGCTTGGCGGGCAACGCGGCCCGTTTCGAGCTTGAGGGTCTTTCCGCCCCACTGGATTTCCACTGTTTTGGTATTGAACATTGATTGTCCCTTCGCCCGGCGCCCTATTGCGGCCGGGGGTCATCTGATTGACGGACTGTCCGGTCCGTCAGCGGTCGGGGCGTTCCTTTAAGCCCCTCGAACGCCCCGCCGAATTGCGGGACTGATCATTATTGTTGTGCTCCTGCGAAGGCAGGAGCCCAGTACTGGATCCCGGATCTAGTCCGGGATGCCAAAAGAGCGGCTGTCCGGCGCTCTTTCGTCACTTGCGAAGCCCGAGCTTCGAAATCAGGTCAGTGTAGCGCGTCTCGTCGCTGCGGCGAAGATAATCGAGCAGCGAACGGCGCTGGTTGACCAGCATCAGCAGGCCGCGCCGCGAATGATTGTCCTTGGCGTGGCTTTTGAAATGCTGGGTCAGGTTGTTGATGCGCTCGGTCAGAATCGCGACCTGGACTTCCGGCGACCCGGTGTCGCCCTTGCCACGCGCATGTTCCTTGATGAGCGCCTGCTTGCGCTCCGTGGTAATCGACATCGTGCTCACTCCATTCTTTTCTACAGGTTGAAGCCCCTGACGACCTTGATGCCGTCGACCGTGGCTTTGACCAGGGCGACCGGAGTTCCCTCCGACGTCGCGAGGCTCAGCCCCGGCTTTGCGGGGACCCCGAACAGCATCTGCCCATAGCGGAGCAGACGGGCCTGGTCGGGAGTGACGGGGAGGGCCGGGATGTCGTCCAGCGCCGCGGTCAGCGGCAGTACCGTCTCCGTCAGTCGGCGCGCCTTAGCGGCTTCTTCCAGAAAGTCCAGCGAAATGGCTGATTCCAGGCCGAACGGCCCAGCGCGCGTACGCCTTAGATAGGAAACATGGCCGACCGTTCCAAGCGCACGGGCAATGTCACGGGCGAGGGAGCGGATATAGGTACCTTTGGAGACGGTGGTGGAGAGAGTGACTTCAACCAATTCCTCCCTGTCGCGAAGCGATGGGGAGGTGGCAGCGCGAAGCGCTGACGGAGGGGCCCCTCCACCGCTCCGCTTCGCTGCGCGGTCCCCCTCCCCACGAGCTTCGCTCGCAGGGAGGATATGAAGGGAGTGCACCGTCACCCGTCGTGATTTCAGGTCGACTTCCTCGCCCGCTCTGGCGCGAGTGTAAGCCGCTTTGCCGCCGATCTTCAGCGCTGAATAAGCTGGCGGAACCTGTTCAATGTCTCCAGTGAAACGTTGAAGAACGGCTTCGATCTGCTCAAGGGTCGGACGAACGTCGCTGGTTTGGACAATGCTCCCCTCTGCATCCAGCGTGTCAGTCTCCTCGCCGAAGCGGATCGTGAAATCGTAGGCTTTCGTCGCATCGAGCATCCGCCCACAGAGCTTGGTCGCTTCGCCGAGCGCGATCGGAAGCACGCCACTCGCGAGCGGGTCGAGGGTGCCGCCGTGCCCGACCTTCGTCTTCGGCTCGCCCGCTTCGCGCAGAATGCGCTTCACGGCACTGACCGCTGTCGTCGAGCCGAGGCCCACCGGCTTGTCGAGAATGATCCAGCCGTGGAGCATCGCTCTAGCGGCGGGCGAGGCCGAGGCTCAGCTGACGGGCGCGGCTCTCGTTCAGACGCTCGAAAAAGTGCTTGCGGCAAAGTGCGATATAGCGGTCGTTGCCGCCGATTTCTGTCTGTTCGCCACTGGCGACCGCATGACCTTCCGCATCGACGCGAAGGTTCATCGTGGCCTTCCGCCCGCACTCACACACGGCCTTCAACTCGATCAGCGAATCCGCCAGCGCGAGCAGCGCCGCCGAGCCGGGGAAAAGCTTGCCCTGGAAATCGGTTCTCAAACCATAGCAGAGCACCGGAATGCCGAGCTTGTCGGCGACCTCGCACAGTTGCAGCACGTGCCGCTGTGACAGGAACTGCGCCTCGTCGACGAGGATGCAGTCGAGCTTGCGCTTCTTCAGTTCGTCGCTGATCGCCTGAAACAGGTCGACGCTTTCGTCGTAAGGGCTCGCGGGCGCGGAAAGTGCGATCCGTGACCCGATCGTGCCCGACCCCGAACGTTCATCCAGCTTCGCGGTCCACAGCATCGTCTCCATGCCGCGCTCGCGATAGTTGAAATCGGCCTGCAGCAGCGTGGTCGATTTGCCCGCATTCATCGCCGCATAATAGAAATAGAGCTTGGCCATCGGCTGCTCTTTACGCCCGCAAAGACGCCGGTCCAGTCATGTGCAGGGCAACGGCTCAGAACGCGCGGTCGACTCCGGCCTCCAGCCGCACTCGCCGATAATCATAGAATGCGATCGTGCTGCGGTTGCGTTCGATCGACAGCCGAGCGACGGGTGCGAAGCCGCCGTACTGGAGCTGACGAAAAGTCGCGCCCAATGAAAGCCGCGAGTAGCGATCCTCGCGCTTCTCCGGGAACAACGTCAGCCGCTGATCCGCGTGAAGCCGGCCAAGCTCGGCGCCAGCCGTCAGCGTCAGACGGCCGATATCGCGCCAACCCGTCAGCGCCGCGCGCCACCCTGTCGTCGCATATCCGGGATCCTTCAGCGCCTCACGATCCAGACCGAAGTTCGCTGCAATTCCTCCGGTCGGGCCGAGCGCTCGCTCGATATCGAGCTGGCCAGAGTAACTTTTGCCGTCCTCAAGGTCGTTCATCTGGTTGTCGAGCAGCGCAGCGTTGCCATTCAGGCGAAGCAGCGTGCGCCGTCCGAGGGGATGCGAATAGGTCGCCGCCGTCCGCACGGAGCGGAGGAACGGCTTCTGTCCGAACCAGCGCTGAGTGAACCCGAGCTCCAGTTGCAGACGGTCGTGGCCGAGGTCGAGCTCAGGTCCGGTCGCGACATCGGCGGCAATGTCATTGAACCGCGAGTCGCGGTAGAGATCGGCGGCGCCCGTGCCGCGGATGAGCAGGCTCGAATGGGTATTGAGCGGAAAGCGGCGAAACATCTGCGCCTGGAGCGAGAGCCCGGTTCCGGATTTCGCCTTCCCGTCCTGCCCGATATCGAAATTGCCGAAGACAGTGCCCAGCGTGTCCGACCGCGTCGCGCGATTGATATTGCTGTCCGGAGCAAGGGCGATTTCGAAGCTGGCGCCAAACGATCGTTGCGAGCGCAACGCTTCTGAATAACGATCAACGAGGCGGGCGACCGCGGGCGGAAGGCCGGTGGCCTGCGCGGCCCGAAGCTGGCGCCATGCCCCGTCCTTGTCGCCCAGCCGATCGAGAATACCGGCGAGCTCGAGACGGACGGGAACGGCGTTCGGCTTCTCGTCGAGAATTTGGCGGAGAATGACCGCCGCGGCGCTCAGTCTCCCCCGAGCAGCAAGAAGTTTCGACTCGCGAAAACGGGCCTCGTTGCGGATGTCGCTGTCCGGATCGCGGGTGAGTGCCTCGAGAACGAACTCCGCCTTCGCCGACTGCCCCGAGCGCGTCAGATCGTCGGAGAGCCGCAGCATCTGGCCCGCGGTCAGGCTTGCGCTAGGTGTCAGCACCTCCTCGGCAATTGCGGGGGCTACAGCCGCGCTCAGAATCGCGGCGGCAATTGCTGAGAGGAGCGAGCGCACCATCGACCGTCATCAATGCTTCCCGACCAGCACGCCGAACATTTCGGAATTCGCGTGCGTGAAGGGGTTGGTGTACGGCGCTGTCCAGCGGCCCATCAGTTCCTGCGCTTGAGGCCCCGTGAAGAGACCCTCGAATGAGCCGAGCGTCGGCTGATTCGCGTTCGACAGTGATCCAGAAAACGTGGTGTCGCCGAAGGCATATACGGTATTCACGAAATCATAGCGGCCAAGCGGGATGTATCCCCCGAGGCCATCGTTGATACCCGGATCGAAGTGTCCGGTGAGTTTGCCTGCACCGAAATCGAAGTTCAGTGTCGCGCTGCCCCCAATATCAGTCGGCTCATCGAGCGTTGATCCTTTGAGTTGCGCTGAATAGGTGGCGCTTCCCGTCACTGGGATGCCGCTTTGGGGGGTAGCTTTTCCAAACGCTAGGAAGCCGAAAGGCTCCGCCGGATTATTCAGATCGCCGTACATTGCGAAAGTGGTGTAGGTGAGCTGAATCTCTGGGTTGGTCGGGGTCGGCTTATAAACTGACGCCTCTATTGCGGTGTTGGTCGGTGCGTCCGCGATTTCGCCGTTCCAGAAGCGGTTGTTCGGCGAATTCCCGATGTTCTGGTAAAATCCGGCAGGAGCGCTGGACGGCAGGTTAAAAATATATACTCCTGCTTCGGCATTGTACTGAACGGAAAACCCCGTTTGCGCCAGCGACGCAGCGGAAACGCCGGACTTGCTCGCCTCAAGCCCCAACGTCGCAAAATCGGTTGTGCTCGTCACACCTGGAAAGATGTCGACGGCTTTGAGGCATTCGGCGCCGGTGCACGATTGCGGAGCCGGCGTGGGCGTGGGCGTTGGCGTGGGCGTTGGTGTCGGAGCAGGGGCGGCCGACGGGTCGAAGCCAGTCTGCAGGCCGCCGCCTCCACCGCAAGCGCTTAGTGTGAGAACGGCTGCACCAGCAAAAAGATATTTCGCAAGAAGACGCGCGTTCATGGGCCTTGCTCCCGCTATTCCTAAGGCCCCGCGATAGAATTGCCGCTCCTGATGTGCGATGATGGACTCCTGATGATCTTCTGATCATCTTCGGGTGGTGCATCGGACTGCAGGGGGCGCGGTGCTGAAGCTCACGGATTTGGCTGGCCGAGCGGACTTCGACGCGGGTCCGCTGCACATCAGCCCCGGCCGCCGGCAGGTCGAGGGGCCGGCCGGGCGTGTGTCGCTCGAGCCGGTCGTCATGAAGGTCTTCCTGCTGCTGCTCGAGAGCGCCGGCCAGGTGGTGACGCGAGACGAATTGTTTGCAAGCGTGTGGGGCGGCGTATTTGTCGGCGACGATAGTCTCAACCGCGCGATTACGCAGGTGCGCAAGATCGCCTCCAAGACTGCCCCCGGTTCCTTTGCCATCGAGGTTATTCCCCGCACCGGCTATCGAATGACGGGAGACGCGCCAGACAGGCTCGATCGGCCACTCGAGGCGCGCATCACCGAACTGGTCGAGCGTGGTCGCCAGCTCATCAGGGCGGCGATTCCGCGCGGGGATGAAGAGGCAGCCGCCGCATTACGCGAGGCCGTCCGGCTGGATGCCTCCAATGCCGCTGCCTGGGGCTGGCTTGCGCTGGCCTTGAGAAATTCGGTCGAAGAGGCGGATCCAGGCGATATTTCGGACCGAGTCATGGAATTGGAAGCAGCGGCCCACCGAGCACTGGCCATTGATCCATGCGAACCGAATGCTCGACTGGCGCTCGCCACGATCCGACCTGAGTTCGGACATTGGGGCGCGACGGAGGATGCGCTCCGCGAGATCCTGGCCGACGCTCCCGACCATCTGCCTACCCTCTCCTATCTGCTGATGGTGCTGCAGGCGGTGGGGCGCGTCGATGAATCTTGGGTGATGAACGAGCGCGTGATCGCGCTCGATCCACTTTCCCCAGTTCCGCTTTTCCGGAGGGCGCTCAAGCTGTGGGTGTTCGGGAGAGTTTCGGAAGCAGATCTGACAGTCGATCGCGCATTGCAGAACTGGCCTCACCATCCCGCCGTCTGGAACGCGCGCCTGTTGATTTTTGCATTCACCGGGCGGGCGCAGGCTGCGCTCGACCTGGTCAATGATGACAATTCGCGTCCGGCGAGCTTTGGCGGGAAAGCCCTGCAATATTGGCGCACCTCACTCGAAGCGCTCCAAAGGCCATCGCCGCAGCATGTCGAAGCAGCAGTACGCGCGAACGTCGAGCTCGCGCCGACGACGCCCTACTTCGCAGGATCGGCCATGATGGTCCTCTCGGCTCTTGGCCGCATCGATGATGCTTATGCCGTCGCGGAGGGGACTTTGTTGCGCCGGGGCCCACTGATCGGCACGATTTGGGCCGGCAAGATGTCGACTGCGGTGACCGACCTGCAATGGCGGCGAACCATGCCCCTGTTCACTCCGGCTGCCGCGGCGATGCGCGCCGACCCGCGGTTCATCTCGCTATGCGAGGGCATGGGAATGACCGCCTACTGGCGTAGCCGCGGGATCGGGCCGGATCCCATGTTTGCAATCGAACTCGGCTAGTCATTCCCAAACCCGTGCGGCGAGATGCTGAGCCATTTCGGAGCCAACTAACTTTAGTAATTGGGCAATTAATCAACTTTTGTGGCCTAAACACCGCTCTGCACTTGGTCATGGTTCCATCGAACCGACCAGGTCGGGAGCACAAGGTTGGCGAAGCAACGAGCGGATGAGCGGCGGTCGGCGCGTTCCAGCGTGCTGATGAAAGCTTCGATCGAATGCGAAGGCATTCGCATTCCGGTGCGGGTGATGAACCTGTCCGCCCACGGCGCGCTGGTGCTCGGCGACGACATGCCTGCGCAAGACGCGCCGGTGACTTTCCGGTGCAGCGGACTGGTCACCAAAGGCTGGATGGCGTGGAGTCAATCTCCACAGGGCGGAATCAATTTCGATGTGCCGATAAAGCCCAATGCGGCGCTTCCGAACAATCGGAGCGGTGCCGACCTGATCGTCAAAGACACGCGGAAGCTGGACTTCCGGAGACCCGGCTTCAGAGGCAATCAGCTGACCGAAGAGGAACGGGAAATTCTCGAAGAGTGGAAGCGGGAAGAGCTCGAAAAATCGGGGAGGAAACCGGTCAAACCGGCCGAAACTCAGCCCGCTAGCTCAGGCTGGCGCGCACCTGAGCCTGAGGCCTGAGCTCAGCGGTCATCCAGGTCCTGCGCGATCTTCTCCGATCGCAGCAAACGGTCGATGTGGGTGCCTTCGTCGAAGCTCTCGTCGGGGATGAATTTCAGCTTCGCCGCATATTTCATCCGCACGCGGTGAGCGACCTCGCGCTGCAGGAATGCGGTATTCTGGCGGAGCGCCTTCAGCACGGCTTCCTCGTCCTCTCCGAGCAGCGGTTTAACGAACACGGTCGCGTGGCGGAGATCGGGCGACATGCGGACTTCAGTGATGCTGACCAGGTGGCTCTGAAGCACGTCGTCATGCACGTCCCCCCGCTGAAGGAGTTCGCTCAGGACATGCCGGACCTGCTCGCCGACGCGAAGCAGGCGGACCGAGCGGCCTTCCGGGGTTTCATTGCGGCGCATCTACCCTCGCCCCTTCAGGGGAGAGGGAGGAGCCGCGAAGCGGCGGAGGGAGAGGGGGAGATTACGGGCCTCGCCCCTCTCCCCAGCCCTCTCGCCTGCAGGGGAGAGGGAGTATGTCACAGCGTCCGAGCGCGCTCCTCGACCTCGAACACCTCGAGCATGTCGCCCGGCTTGATGTCGTTGGTGTCGGCCAGCATCACGCCGCACTCGAGTCCGGCGCGCACTTCGGCGACATCGTCCTTGAACCGCCGGAGCGAGCTGATCGTCGTCTTCGAGACGATGACGTCCTCGCGGGTGAGTCGGGCGTTGAGGCCCTTGCGGATCACGCCTTCGGTAACCAGCAGGCCCGCCGCCTTGTCTTTCTTGCCCGCGGGGAAGACCTCGCGGACTTCGGCGCGGCCCACGACCGTCTCGATGATCTCCGGACCGAGCTCGCCCGCCATCGCTCCCTTCACCCAGTCGGTGAGGTGGTAGATGACGTCATAATAGCGAAGCTCGACCTTGTTCCGCTCGGCGACCTCGCGCGCCTTGGCGTTCGGGCGAACGTTGAAGCCGATAATCGGCGCTCCGCTCGCGGATGCGAGTGTCACGTCGCTCTCGGTGATTGCGCCGACTCCGGAGTGAAGCACCCGCACCTTGATCTCGTCGGTCGAAAGACGGTTCAGCGCATGGACGATCGCTTCGACCGAGCCCTGCACATCGGCCTTGATGACGAGCGGCAGCTCCTTGGTCGTCGAGGCGTGGGTCGCGAACATATTCTCTAGGCTGACCGGCGCCGAGGTGGTCCGTTTCTTGTCGAGCACGCCCTGGCGATAGGCAGCGACCTCGCGGGCGCGCGCCTCGTTTTCGACGACCGTGAACGGATCGCCAGCCGATGGAACTGCTGAGAGGCCGAGCACTTCGACCGGCACTGACGGTCCGGCCTCCTTCACCTGGCGGCCATGATCGTCGATCATCGCGCGGACCTTGCCGCTCGATGCGCCCGCGACGAACACGTCGCCCACGCGGAGCGTGCCGCGCTCGACGAGCACGGTCGCGAGCGGACCGCGACCTTTGTCGAGCTTGGCTTCGATCACCGTGCCTTCGGCGGCACGCTCGGGATTGGCCTTGAGCTCGAGGATTTCGGCCTGGAGCTGGATCGCTTCGAGCAGCTTGTCGAGATTGGTCTTCTTGGTCGCGGAGACTTCGACATCCTGGACGTCGCCGCCCATGTCCTCGACGATCACTTCGTGCTGCAGCAGCTCCTCGCGGACCTTCTGCGGCTTGGCCTCGGGCTTGTCGATCTTGTTGATCGCAACGATCATCGGCACGCCAGCGGCCTTGGTGTGATTGATCGCTTCGACCGTTTGCGGGCGAAGGCCGTCGTCGGCCGCGACCACCAGGACGACGATGTCGGTGACGTTCGCTCCGCGGGCGCGCATTTCCGAGAATGCCTCGTGGCCCGGAGTGTCGAGGAATGTGATCTTCGACTTGTCGGGCAGACTGACCTGGTAGGCGCCGATATGCTGCGTGATCCCGCCCGCCTCATGAGCAACGACGTCCGCGCCGCGAATGGCGTCCAGAAGCGACGTCTTGCCGTGATCGACATGCCCCATGATGGTCACGACGGGCGGCCGAGTCTTGAGAGTTTCGGGCGCATCGACGTCGGCCGAGGTATCGATGTCGACATCGGCTTCGCTGACGCGCTTGATGCGGTGGCCGAACTCCGTGACCAGCAGCTCGGCGGTGTCCTGGTCGATCGTCTGGGTAAGCGTCACAGGCATGCCCATCTTGAATAGGGCCTTCACTAGATCGGCGCCGCGCTCCGCCATGCGGTTGGCCAGCTCCTGGACGGTGATCGCCTCGGGAACGACCACGTCGCGGACCTGCTTGGCCGATGGGCCTGCCTCCATGTGGTGGCGCTTTTCCTTCTCGCGGGCGCGGCGGAGCGCGGCAAGCGACCGGGCGCGGCTGTCATCCTCGTCGGAGAGGGCGCGGGTGACGGTGAGCTTACCGCGCTGGCGGTGCTCGTCCCGGCCGCGGCTCGGGCGTGCGGGTTCTGGACGCTTGGCCGTCGGAGCATGACCGCCCGGGCGGCGGGCGGCGCGATTATCTTCTTCCTCTTCCTCGACCGCCGCCGCGGCGACGGGCTCCGGTTCCGCGGGAATCTCTGCTGCCTGCCGGACCTCTTCCTCGGCCTTGAGACGCGCCTGCTCGGCGGCACTCTCTTCAGCCTTACGATTCTCTTCGGCGCGGCGACGCTCGTCCTCGCTCTGCTCGGTACGCTTGCGCTCGTCCCGGCGACGGGCTTCCTCGAGCGCGGCGAGACGCGCTTCCTCGGCCTCGCGGAGCAAACGCGCCTGCATCTCCTTTCGGGCGGCGATGTCGTCCTGGGGCGAGGGCTTGCGTGGCGCCGGCGCGGGAGCCGGCTTCGGCGCAAGTTTCGGCGCTTCGGCGACGGGCTTCGGAGCCTCGGGGGCCGGCGGAGCTTCGCCCGGGCGGCCGAGAATGCGCCGCTTCTTGACCTCGACGACGACCGTGTTCGAGCGGCCGTGGCTGAAGCTCTGCTTGACCTTGCCGGTCTCGACCGTGCGCTTGAGGCCCAGCGGCGGCCGGGTTCCAAGCTTCGGCTTTTCGGTCTGGTCTGCCATTCTGCTCCTTACTCAATTTCTTCAGCCGAACCGGTCCTCAAGGCGGGTTCGCCGCCTCCAAGACCTCGATCGGGGCCAGTAAAAGCCCGCCACCTGGCAAGCGCGTGCCGGACACGCGAAGCGGCGGCGGGATCGGTCAGCGCGACATGTACCACATTCTCGCGCCCGAGTGCCATGGACAAGATAGTGCGCGGCTCAGGGAATATCACCCCCTCGGAACCACCTCCTCCTGCACGCCAGGACTGATCGAGCCTTCTGCGGCCGTCGTCGCCAGCGTCGGCGGCGTGGAGGAGGAGATTGACCTTGCCGGAGCGAGCAGCGGCTTCGACCTTGTCGGCGCCATTGATGAGGTTGCCGGCGCGCGCCTCCATTCCGAGGCGGTCGAGCGCCGCCTGCCTCAGCGCCTGCGCGGTACGCTCGCCCAGATCGACAGGGACTTTCACCTCGTTCGTTTTGAACGCGCGCTGGAGTGCCGACTTGAGTTTGCCTTTCACGTTTGCCTTATCGAGCTCTGCGCGAGTCACGCCGATCCACGCGCCTCGACCGGGGGCGCGGGCGCGGACGTCGGGAGCAACCGCGCCGTCGGGACCAAGCGCAAGGCGGATCAGCTCGTCCCTGGTGCCTTTGCGGCGGGTCAGGATGCAGGTGCGCTCCGGCGTGTGCGCAGTCATCCTCCCCTCCCTGTCAGGGAGGGGCCGGGGGTGGGTGCTTCTGGAGCCGCTAGATGCGGCGGAAGAAGCTTACTCACGAGCATTGAGCTCATTCGCAAGCTACCCACCCCTTGATCCCCTCCCTTGAAGGGAGGGGAGAAGTTTAGGCGTTCAACGGTCTCATTCCGGGGATTCCGCATTGGCGGCCTCCTCGGTCTGGGCTGGTTCTTCGTCCTCGAACCAATGCGCGCGGGCGGCCATGATGATCTCGTTGCCCTGCTCATCCGTCAGGCCATACTCGGCGAGGATTCCGCCCTTGTCCTCGGGCCGATTGCTGGGCTCGCGCTGGCGACGCTGCTCGGGCCGCTTCTTCTGCACCAGCTCGTCGGTCGCGAGATCGGCGAGGTCGTCGAGCGTGCGGATGTTCGCTTTGCCGAGCGTGACCAGCATCTGCTCTGTCAGATGCGGCATTTCGGCGAGCGCGTCCTCGACCCCGAGCTTGCGCCGCTCCTCGCGAGCTGCGGCTTCGCGGCGCTCCAGCGCCTCGGTCGCGCGGCTCTGGAGCTCGGTCGCGATATCCTCGTCGAGACCTTCGATCGAGGCGATTTCCTCGACCGGTACGTAGGCGACTTCCTCGAGGCTGGAGAAGCCTTCGGCGACGAGCAGCTGCGACAGCGTCTCGTCGACGTCCAATTCCGTTTGGAAGAGAGACGAGCGCTCTACGAACTCGCGCTGGCGCTTCTCGCTCGCATCCGCCTCGGTCAGGATGTCGATCTGACTGATCGTGAGCTGGCTAGCGAGTCGCACGTTCTGCCCGCGGCGCCCGATCGCCAAACTCAGCTGGTCGTCCGGAACCACGACCTCAATGCGGCTCTCCTCCTCGTCAATGACGACGCGGCTGACCGTCGCCGGCTGAAGCGCATTGACCACGAAAGTGGCGAGATCCTGGGACCAGGGGATGATGTCAATCTTTTCGCCCTGGAGCTCCTGGACGACGGCCTGGACACGGCTGCCCTTCATGCCGACGCAAGCGCCGACCGGGTCAATCGAGCTGTCATGGCTGATTACGCCGATCTTGGCGCGGCTTCCGGGATCGCGCGCGGCGGCCTTGATCTCGATGATGCCGTCGTAAATCTCGGGCACTTCCTGCGCGAACAGCTTCTTCATGAAGTCCGGGTGAGCACGCGAAAGGAAAATCTGCGGCCCCCGCGCCTCGCGGCGAACCGACATGATCAGAGAGCGGATTCGGTCGCCGACGCGGACCATCTCGCGCGGGATCTGCTGATCTCGGCGGATGACGCCCTCGGCGCGGCCGAGATCGACGACGATGTGGCCGAA
>JBQCCG010000151.1:0-3447 GCA_051962455.1 Sphingomicrobium sp.
GCCGCTTCCCTCTCGGCCATGTCCTTCTTCTGGTCGCGAACGATGTCGGCGTCGGTCCGGTTGGCGGGATAGAGCTGGACCTCGACCACCTCGGGCGGAGGGGCGGTATTGACCTTCGAATCGACCAGGAACTCGATGACGATGATCAGGGTAACGAGGATCGCGAGCGCGGCGCCGATGACGTGCTCGCGTTCACGCTGGCGGATAAAGGCGAACAGGTCGCGAAGGGCCGCGCGCGGGCTCGACGGATGGGGGAAGAAAGACATTCCAGAAAGATAAGCGCGTGCCGATTGCTTCACCAGTCCTAGCGTTTCGCCGCGGCTTCGAGACGCTCGACCGTTCGCTCCTGACCCATGGCAAGAACAATCCCCGCCATCTCGGGGCCGCTCTCACGGCCGGTGAGCGCGATGCGGAGTGGATGGAAGAGTTCGCGGCCCTTCTTGCCGGTGGCCCTTTTCAACTCGCTGGTGAGTACTCGCCACGGCTCGCCGGCCCAGTCGAGATTTTCGGCTATGCTCGCAGCGTCCTTCACCATCAGGCGCTCGTCATGGGCGAGCTCGGGCGGATCGATGTCGCCGTGAAGAACCTCAAACCAGTCTTCGAAGTCGTCGAGCCGCTCGAGGTTCGAGCGCAGCAGCAGCCAATCCTGTTCCGTGGCGCCCGGCGGAAGGCGATTTGCAACGGCGGCATAATCGAGGCCGTGCAGCAGGCGGGCATTGACCAGCTCGACCTCATGCGGGTCGAAATGCGCAGGCGCCCGGCCGAACGTCGCAAAGTCGAAAGTCTCAGCGAGTTCCCCGAGCGACGCGATCGGCTCGACCGGCTGCGACGTTCCGATCCGTGCCAGCACGTCGATCAGGGCGATGGGCTCGACGCCTTCAGCGCGCAGATGCTCGGCGCCGTAGGAGCCCAACCGCTTCGACAGCTTGCCCTCCGCGGCGACCAGCAGCGCCTCATGCGCGAATTGCGGCGGCTTGGCTCCAAGCGCCTCGAACATCTGGATCTGCGCGGCGCTGTTGGAGACGTGGTCCTCGCCGCGGACGACATGCGTAACGCCGAGGTCGACGTCGTCGATCACGCTCGGGAGCAGGTACAGCCAGCTGCCGTCTTCCCGCCGAACGACGGGATCCGACAGGAGCTTCGGGTCGAACCGCTGCGGTCCGCGGATCAGGTCGTTCCAGACGATGGGCGAATCATGGTGGAGCTTGAACCGCCAGTGAGGCGCACGGCCCTCCGGAGCCGGCGCGCCCTCCGGCTTGCGCTCATAAACGGGCGGCAGACCACGACCCAGCAGCACCTTGCGGCGAAGCTCAAGCTCTTCCGGAGTTTCGTAACAGGCATAGACCCGGCCTGCCGCCTTCAGGCGTTCGAACTCTCGCTCATAGAGACCGAAGCGCTCGGACTGGCGATCCATCCGATCCGGGGTCAGCCCCAGCCAATGGAGGTCGTCGCGGATCGCCTGATCGAATTCGGAGGAGGACCTTTCGCTATCGGTGTCGTCGATCCGAAGGATGAATGTGCCGCCATTCTTTCGAGCGAAGAGGAAGTTGTGCAGCGCCGTGCGGATGTTGCCGACATGGAGACGGCCGGTCGGCGAGGGCGCGAAGCGGGTGACGACGGTCACAGCAATTGCAATCCCGCGCTAAGGGCAGCAGCCGAGAGCTTCCGATCATAGCTGAACAGCGGAAGCGTGAGTCTCGCCGCGAGCTCTATGTACGCGGCATCATAAGGTGTCAGATCGAGCCTTAGCGCGATCGCCATGGTTTCAATCCACAGTTTCGTCACTGTGTTGTTATCGATGGGCACGGCCATCCGCCGGATATCCTCGAGCCGGGCAGAGGCAACTTCGGCTTCGATCCGTCCACGCTTGACTGCAGTTCGGCACAGATTGGCGATCTCGAGAGGCCAATGCTGGGGAACAATCGCTTCGCCAGATGCAAGTAACGCCTGCAGCTCAGCCGAACGATCTTCGCTCTCATCAGGTACAAGCAACGGCCCCATGACCGATGCATCGATGACTGCCCTCACCGCCGACCCTCATTCTTCCACGCGATCAGTTCGTCGATCGTCGCAGTGCGCCCTTCAGCACGCATACGGGCTACATGCGCCCGAATTCGCTCGGTCGCGGCCTCACGCTGCCGACGCAGAGCATCGTCGTCGACCATGGGCACAACCTTCGCAGCCGCCTTTCCGTGGCGGGTAATCACAATTTCATCCCCGGCCTGCACCGCGGCGATCAACTCGGACAGGTGATCCTTAAATTCGGCGATAGAGATGTGGCGAGTCATGAGGCACCTATTCTGGCCAAAATTCTAGCCATAATTGACCGTACTGTCCATCATCGCGGCAGCTTCGCCGTTGGGCCGGTGTGGAAGAAATTGCTGATCGGGTAGCGCCGGTCGCGGCCGAAGTTGCGCGTGCCGATCTTCACCCCGGGCGGCGCCTGCCTGCGCTTGTACTCGGCCTTGAGCAGCATCGTTTCGATGTTCGCCACCAGCGCGACGTCTTCGCCGGTCGCATTCGCGACCTCCTTCACCGACATCTCCTTGTCGACCAGGCCTTCGAGGATTCGGTCGAGCACCGAATAAGGCGGGAGGCTGTCCTCGTCCTTCTGGCCGGGGCGAAGCTCTGCGGTCGGCGGCTTGGTGATTACCCGCTCGGGCATCACCGGCCCGTCCGGTCCACGTGCGCGCTCCGGCTTGTTGGCGTTGCGCCAGCGTGAGAGCGCAAAGACGGTCGTCTTGTAAGCGTCCTTCAGCACCGAATAGCCGCCGGCCATGTCGCCGTAGAGGGTCGCGTAGCCGACGCTCATTTCGCTCTTGTTGCCGGTGGTGAGCAGCATCTCTCCGCCGGTGTTGGACAGCGCCATCAGCGCGACCATCCTGAGGCGAGCCTGGACATTTTCGGCTGCAAGCCCGCTCATGTCCGGTAGCATCCGGCCGAGCGCCTCGACGCCGGGTGCGATCGAGATGACATCATGGCGGCAGCCGAGCAGTCGAGCGCATTCGCGAGCGTCTTCGAGGCTTTCCTGGCTGGTATATTTGGAGGGGAGCATTACGCACCGGACCTTGTCCGGCCCGAGCGCATCGACTGCAATCGCCGCCGAGAGGGCGCTGTCGATTCCGCCCGACAAGCCAAGGATCACGCCGGGAAAGCCGTTGCGTCCGACATAATCACGAAGCGCGACCGTCATCGCCTGGTAGACGTCCTCGGGGAATTGATCGAGTTCGTGCCGGAGCCGAGTCTCGCAGCGCCAGCCGTCGCTCGTGCGCACCCAGTCGGTAATCTGCAGGTCCTCGACCCAATCGGGCATCTGGACGACCATTTCGCCGTCTGGGTGCATGACGAAGGACGAGCCGTCTAAGGAAAGCTCGTCCTGGCCACCAACCCGATTGAGGAAGACGAGCGGCAGTCCGGTGCTCGTCGTCCGCGCTCGCGCGAGCCGCT
>JBQCCG010000152.1:0-5610 GCA_051962455.1 Sphingomicrobium sp.
GTTGGTGACGCGACCGCTCCCTCGATACGGCTAGCGATTGTCTGGTCGGAATTGAACACGAAAGTGTCAAGTGGCGTACTGGAACCCTGGTACAACGCAGTCATTCGATCGAGCATATCGTAGGTGTACTTGAAGGCCTGCCCGTCCGGATGCGTGATTGTCGTACGGTTATTGTCGACGTCAAATTGGTACGATATCGTGCGGCTCGCACCACCCATGGTTGTGGTACTCGATACCATGCGACCAAGCGCGTCGAAATTGTTCCTAATGCCTTCGCCTGTATCCGTAAATAGTGCGTTGGTTTGTCGACCGAGCAGATCATAGCCATAGGTGACGTTGTGCCCCCCAGGGACCGCCTTCGAGCTCACGCGATTCAATGCGTCATAGCCGTAACTGATTATTTGGCCGTCGCGTTTCCGCAGAGATGTGCGATTGTCGTTTGCGTCGTAAGTGTAGGCCTCATAGTTGTTTGTGTCAGCGGCCCCGGCCGTGGCGAGTGCGGTGGCCTGCGATGAATCATTATATGACGAAGGTGCAGTGCTTGATGGGAAAATCCATTTTGCTCGGCGGTCGAAACCGTCATAGACAAATTGCGCGTGATTTCCGTCCGCATCGATTACGTCGTTCTCTTCCCCATTGGGACCATATACGTACGTAGCTAACGCTTCTTCATTGTTCGTCCCAACCGCCGTTCGGACTTGCACAATCTGGCCGGCGGCGTCGTACACATTTTCAGTTATGCGGTCGGGGCCGTCGCTGCCCTGCGTACCCAGTGCGCACGCAGAAGTTGGAAGCGTCTGAAAGGCAGAAGGATTCATCCGCACTGCCGTGCAGGTCAGCCTGCTAACTGGATCATAACTATACTGAGTGACACTGTATGTCGTACCGCCGGCCGAAACTGTCTTCTCTATTGGCCGATCCAAACTGTCGTAGGTGGTGACCGCCTGTTGTTGAGAAGTGAAGGTCGACCAGTTGGTATCCGCTTGGCTCGTGTCTACGCCACGGTCAACCTCCTGAATCAACCCGTCAGGTGTATATTGTGTCCGCGTTGCCGGGTAAGGCAGCCCCTCAGAGGCCCCTGGGTTTGGATCGATTATTCCCGTACGTTCCCGGTCAGCGTCGTACAGGTAAACGGTAGTCTGTCCCAGTGGTTCAGTCGTTGAAGCAATATTGCCATATATGTCGTACGTGCTGCCCGTTGTTGCCGTTAAAGTGCCGTCACCAGCGCCAATCGATTTCGACGTTTGCAAAAGGTTGTTGGCTACACCGGAACTCCCGTAGACCAACGTAGTCTTCACTTCGTCCTGAGTCCCCACGCAGCTAGAATTCGCCAGAGTCTGGCACGTCGAGATTCCAGTTTTTAGATAGACCGGCAAGGAACTCCGAACTATCTGGCCAGAGCTGTTCTTGTAATAGGCATAAAGGGCCGTATAGCTGTATCTTATTTCAGGATTGATGCCGCCGGCCGCCGCAGCTGGCGGATCGATCTTGAGCACCACTCCGTACGTATTGTCATAGGTGTAATTAGTGGTGTTACCGTTGTTATCGGAGATCGAATTGGGCTCGTTGCACTTCGCTGGATAGTTGCAGACGGAGTCATAGCTGTAGCTTGTTATGGTATTCGAGAGCCCGGACCCTGCGACCGGTACCCGAGTGACGCTGACGAGGTTGCCTCGGGTCGCGCTTTGCGTCTCAGAGTCATAGGCGAATTTGGTCTCATCGCCGTTTGGCCGTGTCATGGTTAAGAGCCGTCCGAAACTGTCGAATGTGTAACTTGTCGTGCGGCCCAGGGGATCTTTATAGGAAGTCATCTTGTCGTTTATCCCGGCGTACTCCTGCAGCGTCGCACTACTAACTTGACCATTAGGATCCGTCACGCTTGTTGTAGTAATACCTGAGCTGGAAGATTTGCTGTAAGACCATGTCCCGGCGCCATCGTTCACAATCGCTACAGTAGACGGGCTGGTCGAAGTGTTATAATTTGCCGACACTGTATGTCCTGCTGCCGAGCGGATACTTAGAATCTCAACATCATTATTTATGTTTTCATAAGTGAATGTTGTGACTCGTCCAAGACTATCGGTGAGAGTTTGAGACGATCCTTGCGAGAGCGAGGTCGGAGAACCAAAGGTTGCTGAAGGCCATGGTTGAGTAAGCCCAGAGCATACAAAAGCTGCTGGATCACAATAATCAACCGAATTGTTGATTCCGGTAATGACGCTGCGACTTAGCCAAGACCCCAGGTTGCTGCAGTCTGAGTTCAGCGTATCCGACGCGTACTGAAGATGGATTTGATAACCTCGGTTGTTCGTTTCCGATTGGAGTCTAACATTACCGACGCCTCCGCACGAAGCAACATTGTACGTAAAGGTGTCCAGTTCACCCGTCGGGGAAGCAATCGATGTCAACCAATAAATGTACGTTCCGGTAGAAATAATCGGGTATGATAGGTTCTTAAATGTGTATACGGTTCCATCTCTAGTAGTGTATATGAAGTTATAGTTAGCCATTATTAGCGTTGCGCCTGATCCACTCAAACTGCCGTAGGCCATCGATACTTGGAAGAAGTCCGAAATGCTCCCAAGGCTTACTGTATATGACGCGACCCCAACATGCCTGTCAGGGTTAACGAACCTCAGAAACCCGTCGATGTTTGAAGGCCAGCCCCCAAGCAAGCTGGTGGGTGCCGGCATTCCCCAATACTCTGGGTCGTATCGACCAAACGATGTCCGCCGATAAGTCAGTCCTCCCGCGTCAGGCGGTCCTATGGAGACATCCGGAGAAGTGGGGGAAGGGCTGAAATACAATTTGGCTAAGTCGACCCCGTTTCGGTCAATTTCCGCGTGAACCGGAGGATTCATTACTGTCTGAGCGACCGCCGGCGCCGCAATGAGCAAAAAGGCCGCCGTAACCGCGAAGAGATTTGAGAGATGGACGGCTCTGCCTCGCAGCAAAACAGTGGCCGCAAACCTCCAAATGCGCATCACGACCCGTCGTCGCTCCATTGCGAGCCGCCAATCAACTGGCGCGATTGCCCCGATCACGGAGCGCCGGTCGTGTTCACGTTCGTTCGGTTGTCGGCCTTGTCGTAGCTGTAGTTGCTGACGACATTGTTGTTGACCGTGCCCGAATGGACGACCTTGATCAGCCTTCCACGCGCATCATAGGTGTAGGTGATGGTCTCGGTGGCGAGCGCAACGGTCGCGCTGAGCCCGAGAAGTACCAGTACCGCATATCGAAGTTTCACCGACATCGCGAGCACCCCCTCTTTCGCTGTTCGCGAAAGCTTGGCGATTCGGCAGTGGGATGATTGCACAACCGCAGCGATTCACAACTGCTGTATCGGCAGTTTTCCCGTGAACTTTTTGTCACAATTTGGACTGCGCAATCGGATGAGCGGCCACTGCGAAGCCCAGCACCTCAGTCTGCTAGGGCGTCACGGTGCTCTGAC
Organism: Sphingomicrobium sp.; assembly: GCA_051962455.1. GTDB lineage: Bacteria > Pseudomonadota > Alphaproteobacteria > Sphingomonadales > Sphingomonadaceae > Sphingomicrobium. The sequence goes on from JBQCCG010000152.1 coordinate 3,452, forward strand.
ACAAGTACCGGCACCAGGAATCCATCAGCCGCCGGCGACGCTCGAAAAAGTCGGTTCTTCGGTATGCCGCCTCCACTCGATCGACGAGCTTGTGAGCGAGCGCTTTGTCGACCACTTCTTTGGGGAATTTCGTCCTCTCGGCTGCCCAGTCCGTGAAGCTGCTACGGAATCCGTGGACGGTAGTTTTCGCCAGGCCGAGGTCTCTCAGGACCTTCGTCATGGTCATGTCGCTGAGCGGTTTCACTCCGTGAGTGGAAAAGACCAGACCCTCGTCGGCATACCGAAGCGGCCAGCGGCGCCGAAGGACGGCCACAGCTTCCGCTGTGAGCGGCACGACATGTGGCTGGCGCATTTTCATGCGCTCTGCCGGAATGGACCAGATTGCTGCGTCCAGATCGAACTCGGGCCAGGTCGCGAGACGCGTTTCGCCCGAACGAACCGCATTCAAGATCGTGAATATCAGAGCGTCGCGACCGGCGGTTTCCGGGAGGGCAGCGAGGCGCCGCATGAGCGCAGGAACTTCGGCATAGGGCATCGCGACATAATGATTGTCCTCGACCGGCTGCCGAGGAAGGCCTCTTGGAACGGAGCGGAGGGAGGCTTCGTGCGGGCACCAGCCCATGATGTGCGAATATTCGAGCACCGTTCGCACCCGCTGCAGGATACGCCGCGCAGTCTCCGGTATGACGAGCCAGATCGGTGCCAGCGCATCGCGCACCATCGCGCTGGCGACCTCGTCGACCGCCACGGTCCCGATGTGAGGGAAGATGTGGTTTTCGAGCGACGCGAGCCACGAGTCCGAATGTCGGCGGTTGCGCCAGCCGCTCTTGATTGCCTCATGGCAGGCTCGGGCCGCATCCGAGAAGGTCGGAGCAGCCGGCTCCGCGGCAGCCATTGAAGGCCGGATCTTCTCCCCGCGCTTGAACTTGGCGCGAAGCTCCGCCGCGTCCGCCCGCGCCTTGGCCAGGGAAACCGCCGACGCAGAGCCAAGACCAAAGTCCCGGCGCCTACCGTCGACCTGTGCCCTCAGAACCCAGGCACGCGAACCGGACGGGCGAACCACGAGATAGAGACCGCCGCCGTCGGCATGGCGGCCGGGCTTTGCATGTTTCACTTCGATTGCGGTGAGCACGATCCAACCTCCTCGTCCCTCATTTTGTCCCACGCGAGCATTCCGCTTCAGTGGGATTTGGAGGGTCGATCCGGGACGGACCGCTTGACCAATACTGAATGAAAGCAAAGACTTATGGACGTCCCGGATCACCCTGGGACGTCACAGATAGAGACCTCGGCTCCACCATCCTTCCCTAAGCCTTAGCAGGGCCTAGGAAATCTCGGAAAACAGGCACTTTTGCCCAAGCGGGTGTTACATTTGTAAGGGATGTAGCAGCTATGTGCCTGTACCTCACCAAGCGTAACTCAACCTACTACTTCCGTCGTGCCATCCCACCCGAGCTGCGCTCGATACTGGGCGCGCGCGAGTTCACCTTTTCGCTCGGCACCAAGGACAAAGACGAAGCCAAGCGGCTGCGGTCCAAGCACGCCATAAGAACCGATGGATTGATCGACGAGGCTTGGGCCAGCCTAGCGCCCTCTCGGCCTCCTGTGGCACCTCCAGCAGGCGCTGTGGCTATCTCCGAAGAGGAGTTGGAATGGGAAGCACTGGACCGTCAGGACATGGCGGAGAAGGAGGCCCGCCGCGAGGAGTTGGGCGAGTACATCGACTTCCTCAAAGACAGGTTGCGCGGTTCTACCCGGGAGATGCCGCGCGAGCTGCGGGCTTTCCGGTACATCCTTGAGGGCCACCAGTTTGACCATGATCTGCTGTCGGACCAGCTTCGCGTTGCTCGTTTCGAGAAGCAGGAGGTGGAGCGGAAGCTAGCGGAGACAGCCACAGTGCCTCCTGCCTCCGCCTCCCCTACGCGCTCCGGCACTACCCTGTGGCTCGACACGGATGTGGTGGATGGATGGGCAGCGGAGCGGAAACCCGGTCAGAAGGGCATCGATACGCATCGCTCCACGGCTAGCTGGTTCTATGATCGCATTGGACGTAAGCCCGTGCGGGAACTGACTGAGGACGACTTCCTGACGTTCAAAGCGAAGCTGCTTGCGGAGGGAAAGACACCTGCGAATATCAAGCAGAAGCTATCTCACCTGCG
>JBQCCG010000153.1:0-2901 GCA_051962455.1 Sphingomicrobium sp.
AAATCGAGGCGACGACGATAGTTGACGAACGTCGTGGCGTCCGGATTGGCCTCGGTCGGAGTGCTGAGCGTATATCCCGTCAGCAGTTGAAGCGTTTTCGCGTCGTGAGCGTTGGTGTTGGTCACCTCTGCGTCGACACCAAGCGAGAATCCGCTGCCAAAGCCGAAGTCGTACCCGACACGTCCGCCATAGACGAGCGACGTATCGAACAGCCGGCCGAAATCGTAGGTGCCGACGGGTTCAGCCGAAACGACCGAAGCTCCGGTGGCAATGTCCGTATCCGTGTAAACATTGTCTTTCTTGATGAGCTTGTCGAACCCGACCAGGCCCTCAACGCGGAACCCCGTCGGGGCTTCCGCAAAGGCCGGCGACGCCATCAGCGTCGTGGTGCACAGTGCACCAAGAATAAAAAGCTTTCTCACCAGACATCCTCCTTTTGGGTCGTTACGACCGGAAAGCCCACGTCCTATGTGACAATTTTGCGCCAATCGCCAGCAACGGAGCCCCCAAAACCCCCCTCTAAAGGGACGATTCTCAATCGACCGTGGCAACAAAACCACTGTCTGAACGGCTTTTCCCTGTGAAGAAACTCAGGATACGCTCGGCGGTACTTCGAGACCTGGCTCTCTATTTCCGACACTTGCACGCTCGAGATAGATGCGTTGCAGCTTTCGATGCGTCTCGGCGACGGTCGGATCGGAAGCCGCAATTGCACGCTCCTGCTCCTCGGCGGCGCGCGTGGCGAAATATATTCTGTCGTGGGCCGGCATGGCGAGCCTCCTGCTTAAGGATGCCTATCAGAATCCTGGCGCAAAGTCGCGCGTCAGGCGGTCGCTGCGGCCCTCTTCTCGTCCTTTGCGCGCTCGATCGCTTCGAGAAGGATTTGATGCGCATCCGCGGCGTCGCCCCATTTGCCGACGCGCACCCACTTCTCCTTCTCCAGGTCTTTGTAATGCGTGAAGAAATGCTCAATCTGCTGGAGGACTATGGAGGGGAGGTCCTGCCGCTCGCCGACATCGGAATAATAAGGGAATGTCGAATCCACCGGAACGCAGATGAGCTTCTCGTCCCCGCCGTGCTCGTCCTCCAGATGAAGGACTCCGATCGGCCTTGCGCGGACCACGCAGCCGGGCACGAACGGTGAGCGGGCGATCACCAGCGCATCCAGCGGGTCGCCGTCGGGCGAAAGCGTGTGCGGGATGAAGCCGTAGTTCGCCGGATATCGCATCGGGGTGTGGAGAATCCGGTCGACGAACAATGCCCCGGACTTCTTGTCGAACTCGTACTTCACCGGTTCGCCGCCGACCGGGACTTCGATCACGACGTTGACGTTGCTCGGCGGGTCGTCGCCGACAGGGATGAGGTCGATGTTCATTTGCTTTGATCTTAGGGCAGGTGCCCGCCGCCCCTAAACAGGGCCAACCCGAAGAACAATGCGGAAAGCCCGGCAGCCACGCTTCCGATCAAATAGCCCGCGGCAAGTCCGAACGAATTGCGCTCGATCAGCAGCGCGGCATCGAGCGAAAAAGACGAGAAGGTCGTAAACCCGCCGAGAATGCCGGTCGTCAGGAACAGCCGAACATGCTGGGGAATACCGGCTCGATAGGCAAAATAGCCGGCGAACAGGCCCATGATGAAGGATCCGACGACGTTGACGATGAACGTGCCGTACGGAAAACCAAGTCCGAACAGCTTCGTGGCGCCGACATTGACTCCGTGGCGCAGCGCCCCGCCGATCCCCGCGCCAATGAAAACAATCAGATAAAGCATAGACCTCCTACTGCTGCATAACTGCGCCCGTAGGAGCCATCAGCCGGTCGGCGGTTAAAAGGGAGACCCCATTCCCACGGCGAAGATTAGCAGCCGAATGGTTTCGGACAAGCTACTTGCGAATTGAGGTTGAGTCCTTGAGCGCACCCATGGCTGCTCGCTTCACTCGTCTGCAGAGGTCGCCAGTTTTGAAGTCGCCAGCACACCGCTCCGCCTGTCGCACCACATTCTTCAGATCGTCGCTCGACGTGGATGCATCTATGTGACCGATCGCCCAGCGCCGGAAAGCGGCATCGCGCTCTGCCAGTGCGACAAATTTGGGGAACTGTGCCCAAGCATTGGCGAAGAGCTTCACGACAGCCTCAGAATAGCCCTCTGCTAGCGCTCCATCATCGCAAGAACGAAATGCTCTGTAGTGCTGAAAAAGCTCAGGCCAGCTGTCCGCGGCCTTCTCGAGCGAGGTATCTGCTCGATCATACATGGCGGTGGAGCAGATGGTCCGCGCATTGGGGGTGGAAGCAGTGCCTGCGACTGCCAAAGAGATCGCCAGGCCAATGAGGAATCGCATGGTCAGAACTCTCGTCCAGATCGCGATGCAAGCTAGGTTTCGGCAGTTGCCAAACGCTTAAGTCACTTCCGGCCGAACAGCTTTTCGATCTCGCCGTGGCCGAGCTTCACCCAGGTCGGGCGGCCGTGATTGCACTGGCCGGAACGGGGCGTGACCTCCATTTCGCGGAGCAGCGCGTTCATCTCGGCGACCGAGAGGATCCGACCGGCGCGGACCGAGCCGTGGCAGGCGATCGTCGCCGCGACAAGGTCGAGCTTGTCGCGGAGGCTGAGCGGTCCGCCGAGTTCGGCGATTTCGCCGGCGAGGTCGGCGAGCAGCTTGGCCGAATCGGTCTTGCCGAGCGCCGCCGGAACCGACCGGACGAGCATCGCTGACGCACCGAAGCGCTCGATCTCCAAACCCATGTCGGCGAGCTCGGCGGCGGCGGCTTCGAGCCGGTCGCAATCGGGCTCGTCGAGGTCGACGACTTCGGGAATGAGGAGCGCCTGACGCGCAACCGAACCGCTTTCTCGCGTCGCGCGCATCCGTTCGAGCACCAGCCGCTCGTGGGCGGCGTGCTGATC
>JBQCCG010000154.1:0-6012 GCA_051962455.1 Sphingomicrobium sp.
GAAGGTTTTGGTGCGGCCGGTCTTCTCGGCGAGCCGTTCCAGCCTTTTCTCCACGTCCTTGTCCAACCGTATCGCGAGCATCGTCGCCTCCTGCTATACAGATATAGCAACGCGGCGTTGAATTCAATCTCGGAAGAAAACGCTGTCCTACAGCAGCCCTCTTGTGCCCTAACCTCCCAATGCACCGGTCCGCATGCTCACGAAGCTTCCCAAAGCGCGGACGACAATGCGAAGGTTCGCGTTGGCCTCAGGACCAAACCCTACAAAGTGGAGGAAGTGGAAGGAGCCCCGGTTTCAACCAGTCGCCTCGCGCGCGCGCACGCGTAGGAGTGTGAACTTTGTGAACTTTCGACGACTTCCCACTGCTGCTGCTCCCTCGCGCGTGCACGCTCGTCGATATTACGTGGCGGCGGGGCTTTGCCGCCGCTAAGAGCCGCAACCCAATTAGAGCACTCACCAGGAGATACTGAAATGAATGCGACGCCCATTCTTGTTGCCGCAGCCCTGCTCACGGGCAGCGGGGCCGCCACCGCGCAAAGTGCCACCGACGCGCAATGCTTCATCCTCAGCAATGCCTTTGCGTCCCAGGCCAAGGAGGCTGACGCCCAAAAGGCCGCCGAGGCGTCGATCTATTTCTATCTTGGCCGAATCCGCGACGGCGAGACGGGACCGCAGCTCAAGTCCCTGCTCGACGCGCAGGCGAAGACGATCACCCAGGCGAACGCTGCAACCCTGCTGAATGCGTGTATCAAGAATGTCCAGGACAAGCAGCAGCTGGTGCAGAGCATCGCACCGAAGTCGCAGCAGCCCGTGGCAGCGCCGCCGCCCGGCAAATAAACGCTAGCTCGGTCAAGGAGCGCGCATTTCGGCACTAAGAACCGGTAGCCGGTGGGCCTCACCGCACCATCATCTGTCCGAGGGTCTTGCGCAGCCGTTCCTTCGATTCGGGGCTGAGCTTGCCCCGGATGCCGCGTCGCTCCTCGGGGATGTGCGCGTTCGGGTCGCCGTCGGCGTGGAACACGAAGTGGTCGAACATCGCCTGCCAGGCGCCGCGCTGCTCTTGCGGAAGACCTTCGAACGACAGGATCGCGTGGATCAGTGCGTTGATTGGGGCGAGGCCCGGCTGGGCCGCGGGCGCTTCGTCCCACCAATAGTTCACGAGGATGCTTAGGGGATCGAACGAGCGGACATGGTGCCACCACATGTGGGGAATGTAGATCGCGTCTCCGGGTTCGAGCTCCGCGCTCTGCGCTTGGCTCATCGCCTCGGCGGCGCGGGGGAAGCGATCGAGGTCGGGCGCTTCGGGGTCGACCAGGCTCGCCGGGGTTCCGGCGGGGGTGAACTCGAACGGGCCGACGTAGAGGTTGGCGATCTGTTCTGGCGGAAAGAGCGTGAATCGCCGCCGCCCGGCGACCACCACCGCGAGGTTGCTGAACATGTCATGGTGGGTTGCGGTCACGACTCGATTGCCGATCCAGATGCGCGGCTGGATCGCGGCGTCGAGCAAGCTGAGCCGGTTCTCCTGAGTGAAGCCAGGCAGCGCGTCGGCCACCGACACCGCCTGTGCGGCGACGGTCTCCGGCTTGGACGCACCGGCTGCGGCCTCGATCCGGTCGAGCACCGCGCTGACGGTCGCCGGCTGCTTGGTGAAGTTCAGCCCGGCCATTGCGTCGGTGTAGAACAGCCGCCCTTCATGCTCCGGCGCGGCGATGCTCATCTCGGTCTTGGCGCCGCTGTCGAGCCGCTTGAGATAGGCGGCCTTGTCAGCCGCCTTGACCATCGGCCAGTCCGCCGCGAGACCGCGGATCACGACGGGACGGCCGAGGCTCAGCAGCTCGGCCGCGGTCAGGCTGCTAGCATCGCCCGCAAAATCCTCGATTCCCTGGATGGCTCGGTGCTCCTCTTCCCGTTCGCGGCATAGCTTGCGTCACTGCGCCTCCGAAATCTAGGAGTTCGGACGATGTCCATCCCTGACTGGCAGCCGACACTCGAGGGCGAGCTCGTCCTCCTTCGCCCAACCCGGCTCGAGGATTGGGACGAGATGTTCGCCGCCGCGTCCGACCCGCTAATCTGGGCCGGCCATCCGGCGAGGGACCGCTATACCGAGCCCGTCTTCCGCAGGTTCTTCGACACCGCGCTCGAATCGCGCGGCGCGCTCACCATTGTCGACAAGGCATCTGGCCGGATCGTCGGCTGCAGCCGCTACCACGACCACGATCCTGACGGACGCCGGGTCGAGATCGGCTACACCTTCCTCGTCCGCTCCTGTTGGGGCGGTGCAGTAAACGGCGAGGTCAAGCGCCTGATGGTTGAGCACGCCTTTCGCTTCGTCGACACGGTCCAGTTCGCGGTCGCAGCGGAAAACATCCGGTCGCGGCGCGCATGCGAGAAAATCGGCGCGGTCGTCTCCGATAAGACCGAGATGCGGATGACCGGCTCGGGGGAGATTCCCTACTGCATCTATGAAGTCCGGCGCCCAGAGCAAGCTGCTCGTGAGCGATCAACCGACGGTCACGCTCAACTGCCGTGAAGCAATGCCGTTGGCGACTACGACCAGAGTCGACGGGCCGGTCTCAGCCGTAGCGGGCACGTCGAACATCGTCGTCACTGAAGCGCTTCCGGTCGCGACCCCCAGCGTATGACCGTGGGTGCGAGCATAGGTGACATGCCCGGTCGCGACATTGGTGATGCGCACCAGCGGATAATTGGTCGCGCAACCGAATTCGTCGCCATAGTCGCAGGCTTGGCTGAAACCGTTCAGCTGCGTTCCGGTCAGCGAATAGGTTTGCCCTCGAGTGAGGTTGGTCGGAGCGCTGATGATGGTCGGCGCCCAGCTGGCCTGCGGAGTGCCGGCCGGAGTGTAGAGCTTCACGAGCGAGGATTGGCCGGGCGTCAGGACCAGGACCTGGCCGCTCGGCAGGGGCAGCAGGAAGACGCCGTATGGAGTGGCTGGCGGTGCGACGGTGCGCGTGAGCTTTATCCCGTCGAATTCGTAAAGTGCGTCGCTGTCGCCAGCGACCAGGACGTTGCCGCTGACGAGCAGCGCCGCAACGGAGTCGCCGGCATTCTCGCCAGCCGGAAAGTCGGGACCCGCGGTCCAGCTTCCGGCTACCGAGGCGCTTGCGCCAGGGTGGTAAATGGCAGTGTGCCCGGTCTGTCCGCTGGGAGCGGCGCCCGTCCAGAAGACGCTTCCGTCCGGCCGAAGAATCGAGGGGCCGATCTCACCTGGGGCATTGTAGGTGCCGGCCGGTCCGGGGCCATAAGTGACTCCGCCGACGGTTTGCTGCGGCGCGGGACCGTAGGTGATCGGATTGACCGTCAACTCCGCAAGCGAAGCTGGCGTCGTCCCATCGGTGATCCAGGAGCCGCTCGACGGCACGAAATGGTAGGTGCTCGGACTATTGCGAACATCGGCAGTCAGCACCGAGCCGCTGGGAAGCAACGTGAAGCCCATCTCGGCGAAATCGTTCGATGGATAGCCGGTGAAATTCAGGGCGCTCCATTGGCTGGACGCCGGATCGAACACCCCCATCCGCTTGAACAACTTGTCCCCGATTATGACGCGTCCATCGGGCAAGGCGGTGGTCGCCACATCGCCGATATAGTCGAGACCGGTCGGCGCCGGGATCATCGTCCAAGTGTCGGCCGAAGGATCGTAGATCGCCGACATGTTGGTTAGCGCCGAAGGAGCGAACGGGATCTGATATTCGTCGTGATTGTATTCGCCGCCGATGAACAGCACGCGCCCATCAGACAGCACGACCTCGTTCGTCGCCCAGGGCGAATAGCCTGCGGGCGGTGAGGCGACCTTCCGCCAGGTCCCCTTCGAATAGTCGCCGTTTGAATCGGGTGTCAGCATGTAGAAATCGGCCGCGCTGATCCCCGCGCTCGGATTGGGGTCGGCCTGCACGAGCACCGATCCATTGGTCATCAGGAGAGCGAGATAGACCGGGACCGGCGGCTGATTCGTGAGCGCCTGCAAGGTCGGCGTCGGCGTTGGTGTGGGTGTCGGTGTCGGAGAGGGCGTCGGCGTGAACGAACTGCCTCCACCCCCACCGCAGGAGCTGACGAGCAAGCCGGCCGCCGCGATGATCGCGATCGTCGAAACACGAACAGTCATGGCTACTACCCCTCCCGCACAGTGACCCAAGTGCAGTCACCAACCTCCGCGGAATTGGTGTAAATACCGATAAGCAACTTTTCGATGTGACTTATTGGCAATGGTCGGAGGTTGACCCTCGAGGGCCACGCCCCGAAAAGTACCGGGAACGGCTTGCTGCCGTTCGGCTCTTCTTCGAGAGCGGATATTGCGGTAAACGGCAGCCCAAGTTCGATTGGCGGGCCAAAACCTGCAGCCGAGCGAAATCCCGCTTCCCGGGAGAGCCGAATGTCCTTTGCCGCCGGACTGCGCCACGCGCTGGAGCTTCGCCAACATGATGTTGTGTCCGAGCTGAGGCGGGGTGACAGCCTCGAGGACATTCTCGATCGGCACCTTCTCACCGTCGAGCAGATGTCCGACAGCGAGATACTCACTTCGGTGCTTCTGCTCAGCAAGGACGGAAAGCACCTGGCGCATGGCGCGGCGCCCAGTCTTCCGGCAACGTACCGCCAAGCGATCGACGGGGCGGAGATCGGGCCATGTGCGGGCTCGTGCGGGACCGCGGCCTATTTGGGCCAGCCGGTCTATGTCACGGATATCGCGACGGATCCGCTTTGGGCGGCGTACCGCGATCTCGCACTTCCCCACGGACTTCGATCCTGCTGGTCGACTCCGATCCGGCATGCCGACGACGGCGACGTGATGGGCACTTTCGCCATTTATCACCGCAGCGTCAGCGGCCCGGCGAGGGACGAGCTCGACGCGATCGAGATGATTACCGACAATGTCGCCCAGGCGATTGCCTGGTCGCGAGAACCGGATACCGAGATGCGCATTTCCGAGATGTTGCCGAGGCAGGTCGCCGCCTTGGAAGCGCTCGCTGCGGCGATCAGTCACCAAGCGTCGGCTCTGGATGCGGACGGCCAAGCGGCAGTCGAAGCCGTCATTGAGGACAGCAGGAAGCTTGCGGAAGTGGTTCGGCGGCATCTCGGCGCGGCCGAAAGATTCGCCGCCGGATCTTAGTTCACCGGCTTATTGAGGCCGTTCCACAGTGAAATCGGTCCGCCGACGATCGTCGGAACATCGACTCGTTGCTGCCCAAGCATCGCCGCGCCGACGATGCCGCAAACGAACCAGACGCAAATCGCACCGATGATGTACGGCTTCATCGTCGTCTCCCATCGATGGCGGGTCTACGGCCAAAGTCTTTACAATGGGTGTCCGCAACGAGTGCAGGACCAACGCGGTCTCGGACGAGTTTCGAATCCAAGCCCGCCGCCGACTTGACGTGTATCAATTGTCCGGGGTCAAGTTTGCGTTGCACTGCACAATCGACTGAAGCGCTCCGCCATGCCTACGACCTCGACCCGAACTCAGCGCCGCCTCGGCGATTACAGCACCGATTACCGGATGCTCATTCTCTCGGCGATGGCGATCGTCGCCGGAACCGGCGGAGCGTTCAGCGCCTGGGCGCTGCTGAAGCTCATCTATCTCGCCACCAACCTCTTCTGGTACGCCAATTTCAGCTTCGTCCATACGCCCTTTTCAAGCCGCGCGTGGCTGCTGGTGCTGCTGATCCCGGTCATCGGCGGCCTGATCGTCGGCCTGATGGCGCGCTTCGGGTCGGACAAGATCCGCGGCCATGGAATCCCCGAGGCGATTGAGACGATCCTGTTCGGCGATAGCAAGCTCTCTCCCAAGGTCGCGATCCTGAAGCCGATCTCGTCGGCGGTCTCTATCGGCAGCGGCGGGCCGTTCGGCGCGGAAGGGCCGATCATCATGACCGGCGGAGCGTTCGGCTCGATGATCGCGCAGTTCTTTCATCTGACGAGCGCCGAGCGTAAGACCCTGCTCGTCGCCGGCGCCGCGGGCGGCATGGCGGCGACCTTCGCTTCGCCCCTCGCCGCTTTACT
>JBQCCG010000155.1:0-19325 GCA_051962455.1 Sphingomicrobium sp.
AGCACGATCTGATGCTGGTGTTCGACGAGGTGCAGTGCGGCGTTGCGCGCACCGGCCACCTATACGCCTATCAGCATTACAATGTGGTCCCGGACATCATGGCCTCGGCCAAGGGGATCGGCGGCGGCTTCCCGAGGGGCGCCTGCCTCGCGACCGAGAAGGCGGCGGCGGGGATGGTCTTCGGAACGCACGGATCGACCTATGGCGGCAATCCGCTGGCGATGGCTGCCGGACAGGCGGTGTTCGACGTGGTCGCGAATGAGGAGTTCCTCAACGCGGTGCGGCTGAAGGGCGAGCGGCTGCGCTCGGCGCTCGAGCAGATGATCCCGAATCACGACCATCTGTTCGAGAGCGTCCGCGGCGTGGGGCTGATGCTCGGCATTCGGATGAAGACCGACAGCCGCGCGTTCGTGAATTACCTTCGGACCAAGGGGCTGCTGACCGTCGCCGCCGGCGACAATGTGATGCGCGTGCTCCCGCCGCTGGTGATCGAGGAAGCGCACATCCGCGAGTTCGTCGATACGTTGTCGGCGGCCGCGGCGGAATATGAGGTGCCCGCCGCAGCGGCTTAGTCCCGAGGATCTAGGGTGCGCCCATCGCTACTTCTTATGCGAAGGCGTCTGCCAGGCAATGACCGACCAGTGGACGCGCCATATCCCGTCCGGATCGTGCCTGAACCCGGCAACATAGTTGCCCGTGTGGGTAAACGGGACCCCGTCGCGCATGCTGTCTTCTTCATAGGTTCCCCGGTAGACCGCCGTGTCGCCGGCCTCCGCGACGTCCACGGTCTCGTCGATCATGGTGAGGTGCCAGCTCGGCGCATATTTGAAGGCCATTAGGAGGCCGCCACGGTCGGCCTTGGCGCCCGTCGAGGGACCGCGCCCGCTTTCCATGGAGACTAGGTCCGGCGCGTCGTACTTGGTTGCTCTGTCGATATCCTTGGCATTGATGCCGGCAATAATCTCGGCCACCTCCGACCGAATTTTCGCGTCGATCGGCGAGGCTGCGTCGACTTGCCCGGAGGCGCACGCCACGCCGAGCACGAGTAGGGCTAAAAAATATCGCTTGAGCATTGAGCGCTCCTCTTGAGACCCACCCTTGAGTTCTGGCGAAGAGCCACCGGCCAGCGGGTTGCAGTCTAGCCTGCTCGATACGGTCCGCAACCGGTCGAAAGCAGACATCGGACCGCCCTTAGCTCAATCGCGATAGACGCGGGCTTGAGAACTCTGTCGTTGGCCGATGTTCTCCCCTGCGGCGGCTTGGACTTTTTCGACGTTACGAGGTGCCGCCGGTAAGCGCAGGACAGACGGTTTTTCCGGAAAGGTTGTAGTTCTCGACAGAATTGGGGTTGGCGGCAGTGAGGTGCAGTTTGCCAGCCCATTGACGTCCACGTTCGATGCTCCGCTTGGCCCTGAAATCCCAATAATGCGCCTGGGCCAGAAGGAGACTGAAATCGTGGACGTCCACAGGCGTGAAGCGCTGCAGTCCGTTAAGGAATCCGAGCTTCGCCCAAATGACTTCTTCCTCTGCTTGCGAGGTCCGGAATTCTTCGGTCGTAAAATACATGTTCCCAAGATTCCGCTGCTCGTTCTCAGAAAAGAGGCTTGCCCGCCCGGCCTGCGCATTGGCGTCCCACCGAAGTGAAGTGATCTTTGCATGTACGGGCAGGTAGACGTTCTTCAATAACGGCGTCGGCTGACCATTTCGGACCTGCGCCAGGACATCATCAAGCTGGTTCAGCATCCTGTCGATGCACGGCTCGTAATTCCCGCGAAATTCCAGCCACCACAGGTTCTCCCGCACCTCGGCCCTGACGGCTTCGCGGGCTTCCTCCGCGCTGGAGCGGTCGTGGAGAGACTGGGCAACTTGCCCGAACGCCAGCGCAATCAGCACGCCGATGACGATGATCCCGACCTCGCCGGCGAACTCGCGCCAGCCGTGAAGCGGCTTTGGCAGGTGGAAATGCATTGGGCTGGCCCCCCAGCAGTGATGGGAGCCTAACAGAAGGGCTCATGTCCGCAATGGGTGGAAAGCTCGCACACGGGTGAAACATCCAGCTGACACAGATGTGAAATTACCCACGCCGTCTAATTCACTTTACTTTTTGTTAACTGCGCGTATCCGCGTCGCCGATTTACGCAATGTGCGGAGGCGTTTTTATGCCGCGTGCACGTAGCTTCGTTGTCGGATCGCGAGGCGGTTTTGCCATCCTGATCTCCGGTGACCGGGACGGGATCACCTTCAGCGACAGCACCTTCAATCTAGCGGACCAGAGGGTCGTGGCGCCTGATGCGCCCAACTCGGCCCGAGACAGTTAGCTACTCGCTTCAGGAGGGGTCATGAAACGGATGATCTTGGCGCTGTTGGCTCTCGGGTTTAGCGGCGCTGTGAATGCGCAAAGCGTGACAAACGGAAGCTTCGAAAACACCAAAGGCACCTTCGTGCCCGACGGTAACGACACGATGGCCTTGGGACTCAATTCCACGGCTATTCCGGGCTGGACTGTCACCAATACCAATTCTGTCGCCTGGATCGGCCCGACCAATCCGTTCGGCATAACCGCGAGCAACGGCGACTACTCCCTGGACCTACAGGGCTATGGCGACGCCGCGCCTTACGGAGGAGTCGCGCAAAGCATCTCGACAGTCCTCGGCGCACAATATGTCTTGAGCTTTGATCTGGGTAGCGGCGCCAACAGTGCTGCTGCGATAGAGGCCATTGCCGGCAGTGGTGATCAGACCTTCACGTCAACCGTCGAGCCAACGGCGGGCTGGCAGACCGAGACCCTCGATTTCACGGCCAACGGGACGAGCACGCTGATCTCACTGCTCGGCGTTACCGCGTCCAACGGCAATTATATCGGCCTGGATAATGTTAGACTCGAATGCACCTCTGCCTGTGGGGTGGCCGCGGTCCCCGAACCGTCGACTTGGGCCATGATGCTCGTGGGCTTCGGCGCGATCGGCGCGTCGATCGGGTGGCGGCGCCGGCGGAGGCTTCTGCGCGCCGCCATCTAGGGAGTTACGGTCCAAGTTTGCCAGGTTCCACCAAACTGGGGGACGACATGAGGCTTCACATTATCGCGGCGGCGCTTGCCGCGGCTACCGCTCTCTCGCTTGCCACGCCGGTCATCGCCGGCACCGTGCCCATCGATTACAGCCTCTCCCTTACTGATAATGGGATCACCCTCCCCATTGGCACGATGGTCCTCGACTATGATGGGAGCACATACACTCTCGATTCGCTCTTCTTGACGCTGAAAAAGTCTGCATACGTAACGTCGGACGTGACCTTGGCTCCTGTCGCCGGCACGAGCGACTACTGCTTGTACACGTTTTCGACCTGCAGCGTCGTGGCCGAGAAGAACTCGCTTTACTTCCTCTTTGACCCGTCGCTCACATTGCAGACGACCACATTGTACGGCTATTCGACCGCCAGTCTTGATACCGAATCTTTCGCTCTCACTATTCAAGCCGTTCCCGAACCAGCCACCTGGGCACTAATGCTCGTAGGCTTCGCCGCGATTGGCGCGTCGATGCGGTGGAGACGCCGCCGGACCGTTCCTGCCGCAGCCTAGGTAAACGTAGATCCTCTGATCCCCCCAAATAGTCGAAGGCCGCGTTCGGCCAAGGGCAGCAAATAGGCCGAAGGCAGACAATAGCCTTTCGCCCCGCTACAGGCGTCGGACCGCTCCTAGCTCAACCGGATAGAGCGCCGGGCTTCGAACCCGGAGGTTGGGGGTTCGAGTCCCTCGGAGCGGGCCATCCTGGCGAGTCCGGCCGGAGCGTTTAAGTGCCGAACCCCTACGGCCCCGGATAGCTTGCGGGATGCTCGTTGACCGCCGCGGCCAGGGTGAACGGCCCCTTGGCGATCTCCTTCCAGTGAAAGGAGTCGAGCTCGCCGTTCATGAATGCGCCGGCGGCGCCGCACAGCAGCCACAGGAAACCGAGAATACCCACCGCCCATTTCATCGCGGCACCGCCCTAAAGGAGCACCATCGGGACGTGCAGGCTATCACGCGACCCGCGAATCCCAAAGCTGCTGGAAAAGTCGTGCGATTGGTGCAACCTCTTGCGCGTCTCCAGGGGGGAGCATTCATCATGGCAGATGAGACAGTCGTCCTCGTTCCAACCGCCAATCCCGCCGCGATCGGGCTGGTCGCCTTCGGGCTCACCACCGTGCTGCTGAGCCTGGTCAACGCGGGAGCCCTGCCCGCCGCCGGCGGGGAGGTCGTCATCCCGCTTGCACTGGTGTTCGGCGGACTCCTGCAGCTTATCGCCGGCATCTTCGAGTTCAAGCTCGGCAATACCTTCGGGATGACCGCATTCCTCAGCTACGGCGCGTTCTGGTGGTGGCACGCATTCCTGCTGCTGTTCGCGCACAGCCATCTAATCGACATTTCGCAGGCGGGTCCGACGATCGGAGTCGGCGTGCTGCTGTGGGGCATGCTGACGCTCTACCTGTGGATCAGCACCTTCCGGCTTTCGAAGGTCGTGTTCCTGATCTTCCTGACGTTGTGGGTGACCTTCGCGCTGCTCGGCTTCGGGATGATCAACGCCAACACCGGCCTGGTGCATGCCGGCGGCTGGCTCGGTGTGCTTTGCGGTGCGCTGGCGATGTACGCGAGCTTCGCGATCGTCACCAACGCGACCTTTGGGCGGTCGGTCGTGCCGGTCGGCGAGACGCCGTTCCTGAAAGCGTGACGATCCTCAGCCGGGGATCGGCCACTCGACCCGGCAGGGCACGAAGTCGGCGGGGTCGTCCGGCGCATCCTTCGGAACGGGAACCAGCAATGGCCGGCGGATCGAGCGCTGCTTGGAAATGTCGCGCAGGCGGCCGAGGGACGGAGACTTGCTCATTGCAGCGAATCCCGGACTTCCGGCTGAGTCTCCGCTTCGGCCTGTTCCGCCGATGCTTCGTCTGCCGATGGCGAGTGACCCGTCTTCGTCCTGGCAGCGATCGCGGACAGCCGCACGGCAGCGGTCTCGTCCTCCCATGACATGGGTTGTTCGGTCTTGAAGAATTTCATCAGCGGCGCCCCCTTTTTCAGCCACCGCCACGCCAGTCACGTCAGCTACCCGACATTCGTTGATGAAGTGCAAACGAGCCACCGAGCACAAGCGCGGCTTTGCGTAGCGAAGACGAGCTTGTGTCGAAGAGATGGCGAGGTCCGGCCGACGACCGCCGAAGGCGTGTCGATCGACGTCACGGGATTCACTCCCGTGACGGCCTCAATCTAAACGGGGGAATGGTTGTCGAACCTGGCTTCGATCACTTTGCGGTGCCGCGACACGATCAGCGCGCGGATCGAGCCCATTCGATAGAGATGGATGCTGACCTGCTCGCCGACGGCGAACTTGCGGTCGGATTCGAACTCGCAGCCGTCGTAGCCGAGCAGCCTCAGGCGGACCGCGACTTCAGAACCATCGGAGCGGGAAACCGTGACCCGGGCGACTGCCTCGCCTGACCGCTCCAGCGCCAGATGCATGTCGTTCATCGCTCTACCCCACCATTGGGCAAGAGCAGGAGAATGACGAAGATTGTCTTGCGGGAATGAGTGAAGGCGGAATTGACCAAGCGAGTGCGCGGGCGGCTCATTTGCCTTCCGCAACATCGCCCGCTGTCAAATAGGTCGGAGTCATCACCTTCGGGCCCTTTGCCGCCGGCTTGGTCGGCTGGAGAAGCTTCAGGTTGAACTTCTCCTTGAACTGGCAGCCGAACTGCGTGCCCTTGGTCCAGCGGACCTCGGCCTCGATCAGCCCACCGGCGGCGAAATCGAGCTGAATTTGCGCTCCGACCGGCACTTCCTCGCGGCATTCGACCAGCGCTCCGCCGCTCGAGATGTTGCGAAGGCGAGCGCCCTTCACCTGCCCCTGATGATGCAGCAGGGCGGCGCGGATGATCCGCATGCGGGGCTCGCGCGGGGGATATTTGGACTCGGGCAGTTCGACCGCGCCTTTGGATGCCAGTTCGCGCGCTTCCTCGGCCGGCATCGGCTTGCCGAATATATAGCCCTGGATCAGCGAGCAGCCGAGAGTCCTCACCAGCGCGAGCTCGTCCTGGGTCTCGACGCCCTCGGCGGTGGTCTGCATCTTGAGGTCGGAGGCGAGGCCGACCATCGCCCGGATCAGCGCCGCGTTGCGCCCCTCGAGGTCGGACGCCCCAGTGACGAACGACCGGTCGATCTTGATCTTGTCGAACGGGACTCGCTGCAGATAGCTGAGGCTCGAATAGCCGGTACCGAAATCGTCGAGGGCGAGCTTGACGTCGATGGCCTTCAAACTGGCAATCATGTCATGGACGTGGTCGTCGTTGCTGAGAAACACGCCCTCGGTGATCTCCAGCTCCAGCCGCTTGGCCGGTAGGCCGGTGTCGCTCAGCACCATGCGCACGAGAGTCGGCAGCGCGTGCGACTTGAACTGAATCGGCGACAGGTTGACCGCGACGCTGATGTGCTTGGGCCATTTCGCGGCTTCAGCGCAGGCGGTCCTCAACACCCATTCGCCGATCTCGTTGATCAGCCCGATTTCCTCGGCGAGCGGGATGAACTCGGCGGGGCTGACCGGCCCGTGCTCGGGATGGTTCCAGCGGATCAGCGCCTCGAACCCGGTCACCGCTTCGGTCGAGGCATCGACGCAGGGTTGATAGGCGAGCCACAATTGGCCCTTCTCCAGCGCGACCCGAAGGTCCGATTCCATCAGCTGCCGCTGGCGCGCGGCTTCGTGCATGTCCGGAGCGAAAAAGCGGAAGCAGCCCTTCCCCGCCGCCTTGGCCGCGTAAAGCGCGAGGTCGGCATCGCGCATCAGGTCGTCGGACGTGCGGTCGTCGTAATCGGAAGTGACGATTCCGACCGAGGCGCCGATCGAGACCGCGGTGCCGTTGATCGTGTACGGCCGCGAAAGGCTGTCGATGATGCCCTGGGCCAGCTTCGACAGCTCCGTCTTGTCGGAAGTCGAAGGAAGCACGACCTCGAACTCGTCGCCGCCGAGCCGCCCCACCTGCCCCGCCTCGCCGATCACGTCGCGAAGCCGCAAGGCAACCAGCCGCAGCAAGGTGTCGCCCGCCGGATGGCCGAGCGTATCGTTGACCGCCTTGAAGCGATCGAGATCGAGCAGGAACATCGAGCAGCGGTGCTTGCGGCGGACCGCACTCACCAGCGCATCGTCGAGCGCCCGGCGCAGCGCCTGCCGGTTGGCGAGGCCGGTCAACGCGTCCTGGCGCGCGAGCCGGTCGAGCTCGACCTCCGACTGACGCATCTTTGTCAGGTCGGAGGCGAAGCCGCGGAAACCGTAGAAGCGGCCGATGTCGTCATGGATCGGGCGACCGGTGATCGACCACCAGATCTCGGTCTTGGTCTTGGCCCTGACGACGAGGTCCTGAAAGGCGACGTGGGATGAGAGATAGAAACCTAGAGTCCGCTCCGAAGTCGCGCTGCCGTCGGCGGTCTCGGTTGAGATGAGGTCTGTGAACGCGCGGCCGATGACGTCCTCGGGCTCACGGCCCAGCGCCCGGGCGACGCTGTTGCTGATGTAGGTAAGCGTCCCGTCGCGGTCGGTCTCCCAGAACCAGCCCTTTTCGCTATTCTCGAATTCGTGGAGCAGGCCTTCGGCGCGAGATGAGTCCGGGCGCGATTCTTCCGCCGGCGAACTCGCCCCGCTCCTTAGAATTCGACCCAGACTTCCCACGTGAGACCCCCAGCGCACGCACACCCATGCGCGAACATGGTTGAGATTCCGTTAGGCTCGGCCGCCGCCAACCGGGCTAAACGCACACCTGGGCGCGGGAACCGTCGTATCGCTCAGTGATTGGCGAGTGCATGGCGCCCGTCGCTGCATTCCTGTTCGACCTCGACGGGACGCTCGTCGACAGCGTCTACAATCATGTCCGCGCCTGGCACCTGGCGCTTCGGGAGGAAGGGATCGAGCTCTCGGTCTGGCGGATCCACCGCAAGATCGGGATGAGCGGCGGACTGTTCACCCATCAGCTCCTCCGCGAGCTTGGAATCGAGCTCAACGCCCGGACCATCGACCGGCTGCGCAGACGCCACGCCGAACATTTCCTCGCGCTCTCCGACGAGGTCGTGCCGCTGCCCGGCGCAATCGATCTGCTTCGGACTCTGAGTGAGCTGGAGCTCGCCTGGGCAATTGCCACGAGCGGGCGGATGGAAACCGCAAGCGCGAACCTCCGGAGCCTCGGTGTCGACCCCGGCAGCGCCGTCGTCGTTACTCGCGACCAGGTCAAATACGCCAAGCCCGACCCGGACCTGTTCGTCGAGGCCGCGCGCCGGCTCGGCAAGAGCACCCAGGGTTCCTACGTGATCGGCGACAGCATTTGGGACATGATCGCCGCCGCGCGCTGCGGAGCGCTCGGCATCGGCCTGCTGTCGGGAGGGTACGGGCGCGACGAGCTCCAACGCGCCGGCGCGCTCAGGGTCTATGACGATCCGGCCGACATGCTACTCCATCTGGATGAGATCGCGCCAAGGACGCGCGATTGACGGATTTCCAACCGAAGTGGCTGTTCGCTGACTTGCCCTAGGTTAACAAAGTGGCCAAGGTGCATTGCGGGTGAGCTCGGCCCGTTGTTCGTTGCTTCGCGTTCGTGGCCGAGCGTCCTGTGTCCACAAATTCATTGCATTTGCCTCCGGCCTCGGACGCGCTCGAAGCCGATAATCGTCGGTCGAGCGTCCCGGCGGCCGACCGCCATGAGCATCAGAGTCGGGTCACCCGAGCTTACCGGCGATGGTGCGTCACTCTTATTTCGATAGCTTTGACCATCGACGCTCTGATGATGGCCACCTTGCCTGTCAGGATCGATCCGCGAGGTTCAGCGACGGCTGCGTGGGCCATCGCGGCCCTGCTCATCATTTCGAGCTTTTCGCTGAAGCGGCGACAGCCGCGAATCGCCGACCCGCTCGGCATCCTCGCGTTGCTGTGGCTCGGCTCGGTTGCATGCGGAACCATGGCGACGGTCGGCCTGAGTATCGGGATGCCGATCATGGACGAGGTGCTATTTGCCGTCGACCGGTCGTTCGGCATCGAAACCACGCAAGTTGCTGCCTTCCTCGGCGACCGCTCGGGACCCATCATTTCCGCCATGGTCGGCGCGTACAACTTGACCATGACGCTCGTCGGAATCGGCATCATGTCTCTCGCCGTTTCAGGACGGCGCCTGGAGGCGTGGCGCAGCACATTTTGCTACATCGGCGGCTTGTGGACGGCGTGCCTCATCTCGATCGGTCTGCCGGCAAAAGGCCTCGGCGTGTGGTTCTCCGACGAGCTTATCGCGCGACTACCCAACGGCGCGGCGCGTTATGCGTTCGAGACATTCGACACATTTCATGACTCCCCCAGGCCGCTGTTCCATCTGCACGTGCTGAACGGCGTGGTGACCTTCCCTTCCTTCCATACGGTGATGGGCCTTATCGTCCTCGCTATGTGTCGGAAGCAACCGCTCCTCTTCGCGGCTGCAGCCGCTTGGTTTTTCCTGATGATCGCCTCGACGCTTCCGTTGGGCGGGCATTACTTCGTCGATCTGCTTGGCGGATTCGCTGTGTGGACGGCATGGTTCGCTACTTCCCGCTATATCGAGCGGCAGCCAATCGCCCGCCTCGCGACCGTTCGCCGCTGATCGACTGCATTCACCGCGACAGCTTGGACTAGGTCTGTCAGTTTAGCCGAATGAACACTCCAGCCGCTCGTTCCGAAACGCCGGTCCTGCCGCCGCGCTCGCTCGCGGTTGCGGCATTCTCGACCATCGTCGAATGGTACGATTTCACGCTCTACCTCTATTTCGCGACGGTCCTGGCTAGAGTGTTCTACGGCGGCGGGACCGGCTCGCTGCTGCTGACCCTCGGCGGCTTCGCAATCGCTTATCTGATGCGGCCGCTCGGTGCGCTGTTCTTCAGCCATATCGGCGACCGCCGCGGCCGGCGACAGATGATGCTGATGTCGGTCGCGATGATGACCGCGGCGATGCTCGCGACCGCATTGCTCCCAATCCGCGCCGCGATCGGTCCCGCTGCCGGATGGCTGCTGTTCGGCTTGCGCTGCGTGATGGGCTTCTCCGTCGGCGGCGAATATACCGGGGTCGTCGCTTATCTGCTGGAAGGCGCTGCGCCGAAGCGGCGCGGTTTGATCGCCTCGTCGGCCTCGGCGGCGAGCGAGGTCGGCGCTCTCCTCGCCGTTGGCCTTTCCGCTCTCACCGTCAGCACGATCAGCGGCACCGATCTCGACCGATGGGGCTGGCGCATCCCCTTCTTCGTCGGAGCCGCCCTGGCGGCCAGCGTGTGGATCGCCCGCTCGACCATGCACGAATCCCCCGAGTTCCGCCGCCAGCAAGCGGAAGGCACGGTCCCCGACGTGCCGCTGCGCCACGCGCTCGCCAATCATCGCGACGGCATTGTCCGCTCCTTTGCCATCTCCGCGCTCGGCTCGATCACTTACTATGTCGGGATCACCTACGTGCCCGCCTTCCTGACCTCCGTCGGCAATCTGTCCGAGAGGGAATCGCTCTGGCTCTCGACGATTGCTGCGGTCGCGGTGATTGCCGTGACTCCGCTCACCGGAACATTGACCGATCGGATCGGCCGGAAACCGGTGCTCGTCGGCCTCTGCCTTGGAAGTGCGGCGCTGCCGATCACCATGTTCTCGCTGATGGCGAGCAGCGCGCGCGGCGAGGCGCTGGCCGGCGCGGTCATTCTCGCCTTGCTCGCGGGGGCGGTAAGCGCAGTCGGAGCGGTCGCAACGGCAGAGCAATTCCCGGGCGAAGGGCGGATCACGGGCCTGGCGCTCGGCGCGACCATGGCGACGGCGATCTTCGGCGGATTGACGCCGTTCGGCGCGCAGTGGCTGGTCGAGCGAACCGGATGGGCGACCGCGCCGGGAATCATGATCGCCGTCGTCGCGATTTGCGTTGCGCCGGTGCTGCTGACGATGCGCGAAACGGCGCCCGCTGTTCCGTCCGTCGACGAGGCCGGACCGGCCATCGAATGAACTACCGTCCACTCATCCGCCGTTCACCTTCCGGCGGCGTATCCGGCTCCGTGCTGGGATGCGGAGACTGTCATGGACCTCAATTACGTTTTCCTAAGGCAGCAGATCGAGCGGAGCCTCGCTCGAAGCGCGGACAGCGATGCAGCGCGCCGGGCGCATGAAGAGATGGCGCACGCTTACGAGAAGACCATCGAGCGCAAGAGCGGCGGACGAATCATCTTTCCGTGGCACCGCAAGCGCAGCAGTTAGCGCGAGCCGTATCCCGTCAGCATCGTCTTGATGGTGCGGAAGAAGATCAGCACGTCGAGCCAGGGCGAGAAATATTTGATGTAGTAGAAGTCGTACTGGAGCTTCCGGTGCACCTCATCGACCTCGGCGACATGGCCCTGATTGACCTGCGCCCAACCCGAAATCCCCGGCTTCACCACGTGGCGGTACCGGTAGAACGGGATTTCGCTGGTGTACCAGACCGAGAGAACCTGCGCCTCCGGGCGCGGCCCGATCCAGCTCATTTGCCATTTGAGAATGTTGAAGATCTGCGGGAGCTCATCGATTCGAAGCGTTCGCAGCACCCGTCCGACCCTGGTGACCCGGTCGTCGCCGTCCTTCGTCATCGCGGCGCTGCGCTCGTCGCCCGTTTCGACGCAATGCATGGTGCGGAACTTGTAGACGGTGATCGAACGCCCGGCATGGCCGACGCGGCTCTGTCGAAAGAATGCCGGGCCCGGACTGTCGAGACGGATCGCCACGCCGATCACCGCCAGCAATGGAAGCACCACCGGAAGAAGCAATAGCGCGAAGACGAAATCCGCGGCGCCCTTGAAATAGAAATAGCCGCGCGCCGGAAGCAGCGACCCGAAGCTGTTTTCCGACAATTGCTCTAGCTCCACCCGGCCGGTGAGCGATTCCGACAGCTGCTTGATCTGGTACACGATCCGTCCGGCGAGCGCCGCATCGGCGAGAAAAGCTTCCCATTCATCCGGCAAGTCCGCGCCGAAATCAGCGACGATGGCGTTGAACGCGCGCGCATCGTGCAGGTTCGGGCGCTTGAGAACGTGCCAGTCGACCCCCTCGATGTCATGCAGGCGATCGGTTGCCCCAAAGGGGACGACGGCGATCCGGCGCCTGACCTTCCGCTCGGCGTAAACGTAAAGCAGGTAAAGCCAGCTCACGTGGAGCAGGAAACCGGCGGCGAGCCCGACGCGGTCGTAGGGGAAGCGCGTCAGGACGAACCAGACGACGACGATCCCGTGGCCGGTCAGAGCCGAAGGAAGGATCACCGCGCTCCGCCGGATACCCGGATAGGTTTCGATCGACAGTCGCGTCCAGAAAGCGATGATGACGGCGAGCGCATTGCCGACCAGGGCGTTGAGGCTTGCGGCCTCGAACATCTCGCCGGGCAAGATCGGCCCGCGCAGAATCCAGGGCAGACCAGTTCCAATCAGCAATGCGCCGGCGAACTGGAACCGCTTTCGGATCAAGATCGATGGTGCAGCGCGGACCTGATCGTGTCGCATCCTCAGGCCCTCACAAGGTCCACCGGTCGAGCGACGCCTCGAGCGGACGATCGCGCCACATCCCTTTGAGATCCGCGAGCGTGCCGCCGGTCGCGACCAGTCCCGTGAGCTGTTCGTCGGTAAGACCGCGATACTGGTCGTGCGCCACCGCCCCAACCACAAGGTCGTAACTGCGCGAACCGGTCCCGGTCACTTTGAGACCATGTTCGCGCTCGATCTCCTCGGCGGGAGCGACCGGATCGGCGACCTCAACCTGGTGCCCGAGCCACTGCAGCCGCCGCACGAGATCGAAGCAGCGGCTGTTCCTCAGATCGGGCACATTCTCCTTGAAGGTGAGCCCCAGGACCAGCGCCGTCCCTGCCCTCTTTCGCCGGTCGTGCAGCGCGTCGGCAATCCACGCGCCCATGCCGTCATTGGTCGACCGTCCGGCGAGGATCACCTGCGGGTCATGGCCGACCTCCTGGGCGAGGTGGCTGAGATAGAATGGATCGACGCCGATGCAGTGGCCGCCGACCAGGCCCGGTTCGAAGCCGAGGAAATTCCATTTCGTCCGCGCAGCCGCGAGCACATCCCAGACCGACACGCCGATGCGCGAAAAGATCTGAGTCACCTCGTTGATGAAGGCGATGTTGATGTCGCGCTGCGCGTTCTCGATCGCCTTGGCTGCCTCGGCGGCCTTGATCGAGGCGGCACGGAACACGCCGCCGCTAGTGATCGCGCCATAGACTTGCGCGAGCCGATCGACGACCTCGTCGTCCTCGCCGGCGATTACCTTCGTGATCCTATCGATCGTGTGTTCGCGGTCGCCGGGGTTGATGCGTTCGGGGCTGTAGCCGAGGCGGAAGTCGCGCCCGCGTGTCAGGCCGGCGGTGCGCTCGATCTCCGGCCCGCAGACGTCTTCCGTCACCCCGGGATAGACCGTGCTCTCGTAAACTACCGTGGGGCGGCGCTCCGGATCGATCAGGCGAGCAACCGTCCGCGTCGCAGCCATGACGGCGCTCAGGTCCGGCCGATTCGACCGGTCCACAGGTGTAGGTACGGTGACGATGTAAAGATCGGCGCCGGCGCAATCCTCTGCCTTCGCGGTAAGCCTCAGGCTGGTCGAGCGAAGTGCTTCCTCATCGACTTCATTGGTGCGGTCGCGGCCGCCGCGAAGCTCCGCAACGCGCTCCTCATCGATGTCGAAGCCGATCGTGTCGAACTTGCGGGCGAGCGCCACGGCGAGCGGGAGCCCCACGTAGCCGAGACCAATGACGACGATACGTGCCCCGAGCTCCATACGCGTACCTATAGCCGGTCAATCCGTTTCGGATACGGTTGCGCCGATCCGGATCAATTAATTCGGCGCTAGGAAAAGTCGACCCGTCCCCGACCGACCCCGAAATAGGTGAGGCCCGCCTCTCTCGCCTCGGTCGCATCATAGACGTTGCGCAGATCGACGAGCACATTGCCGCGAAGCAACCCGGCAATCCGTTCGAGATCGAGCGCCCGGAACTCGTCCCACTCGGTGACGATAACCAGGGCATCCGCGCCCTCGGCCGCGGCGTAGGCATCGGAGGCGAACTCGATCCCGGTGAAGACCTTCTCCGCCTGCTCGCGAGCGACGGGATCGAACGCAGAGACGCTGGCGCCGCGCTCGACGAGGCCGTTGACCAGCGGAATGGAGGGCGCTTCCCGCATGTCGTCGGTGTTGGGCTTGAACGCGAGGCCGAGCACCGCAACGCGCTTGCCTTGGAGATCGCCGACGGCGCGCTCGACCCGCTCGACCATCTTTTCCTTGCGGTCGTCGTTCACCTCCACGGTCGTCCGGACGATCCGCTGATCGACACCGAACTTGTCAGCTGTCTGGAGCAGCGCCAGCGTGTCCTTCGGAAAGCAGCTCCCGCCGTAACCGGGGCCGGCGTGGAGGAACTTGGGGCCGATGCGATTGTCGAGGCCTATTCCGCGGGCGACGTCCTGGACGTCGGCGTCGACGGCCTCGCACAGGTCGGCGATCTCGTTGATGAAGCTGATCTTGACCGCGAGAAAGGCGTTCGCCGCATATTTGGTCAGCTCGGCGGTGCGCCTGCCTGTGATCAGGATCGGCGCCCGGTTGAGGAACAAAGGACGGTAGATTTCGCGCAGCGCCTCCTGCGCCCGATCGTCTTCGGCGCCGACCACGATCCGGTCCGGGTGCTTGAAGTCGGCGATGGCCGCGCCCTCGCGAAGAAACTCCGGGTTGGACGCGACGGAAACGTCACTGACGCCCTCTTCGCGCAGGATTTCCTCGATCCGATCGCCGGTGCCGACCGGCACGGTCGACTTGGTGACGACGACGGTGCCCGGTTCAATCACCTTGGCCAGCTCGCGCACGGCATCGAACACGAACGTCAGGTCGGCATGGCCGTCGCCGCGGCGTGCCGGCGTACCGACGGCGATGAACACCGCTTCGGCGCCCGCGACGGCGGAGGTCAGATCGGTGGTGAACGTCAGCCGTCCGCGTTCGGCGTTCGCCTTGACCAGCGCCTCCAGGCCCGGTTCCCAGATCGGCATCCTGCCGGCGTTGAGTCCATCGATTTTCGCGGAATCCTTGTCGACACAGGTGACGCGATGGCCGAAGTCGGCGAAACAAGCGCCGGAAACGAGGCCCACATATCCAGTGCCGATCATCGCGATACGCATGCTAGCTCCTGACAGGATCGAAAAGGCGCGTTTGGCGGGCCGGCGGTATCATGGCTGACCCTTCTTGATCGGCCGCAAATAGCCCGCATATCGCCGAGGGCAAGCGGCGGACCTCCGCCGTCTGGCTCCGCTGTCATCGTAGGGGCATCGATCATGAAGAAGCTACTCGAAATCCTTCGCTCGTCGGGCGGCCATTGGGTCGGCGACGGTTTCCCGGTGCGGTCGCTGTTCGGCTACAACGGAGATACCCGCGCAATCAGCCCCTTCCTGTTGTTCGACTATGCGGGGCCGCACCTGTTCGAGCCCGCGGCCCAGCCGCGCGGCGTGGGGCAGCACCCCCATCGCGGCTTCGAGACGGTGACGATCGTCTACGACGGCGAGGTCAGTCACAGAGATTCAACCGGCGGCGGCGGAACGATCGGTCCAGGCGACGTTCAGTGGATGACCGCGGCGGGCGGGATCATTCATGAGGAGTTCCACTCCCCTGCATTCACGAAAACCGGCGGACCCTTCCGGATGGTCCAGCTGTGGGTCAATCTGCCCGCCAGGGACAAGATGTCGCAGCCCCAATATCAGGCGATCACGAGCGACCAGATTCCCTCGGCCGGCTTCGCAGACGGGCATGGCCGGGCACGGGTGATCGCCGGCGATTTCGACGGCATCAAGGGTCCGGCGACGACCTTCACTCCGGTCAATCTGTGGGACATGCGGCTGGACGCCGGAGCGGCGGCGGAGCTTCCACTCCCCGAAGGCCACAACGCGATGATCGCCGTCCTCGCCGGCCAGGTGACGATCGACGGGAAAGCGATTGGCGAGGCCGAGATCGCGCGGCTGTCGAGCGACGGCGAAGGCGTGCGTGTCCAGGCCGAGGGCGATTCGATCCTGCTGGTCATGAGCGGCGAGCCCATCGACGAGCCGGTGGTCGGCTACGGACCGTTCGTCATGAACACGGAAGACGAAATCCGTCAGGCAATCGACGACTTCAATTCGGGCCGCTTTTCGCGCGTCGAGCAGCACGCGTAGATGGCAGACATCACCGTCACCAGGGAAATGATCGACGACCGGCACGGCCGTTATGTCGCGCAAATTCCCGGAATCGATGCTGAGGCCGAGCTGACCTTTACGCGTCGTGGCGAGCATCTCGTCAGTGCCGATCATACGGGCGCTCCCGAGATCCTGCGCGGCACGGGCGCGGCAATGGCTTTGGTCACCCGGTTGATCTCGGATGCGCGGAGCGAAGGTTTTCGGATCATCCCGATCTGCCCCTATGTCCGCGCCCAATATGAGCGGCATCCCGAGTGGCGCGATGTAATGACCGTCGCACCGGGCGAAATGCCGGTGATCTCGCGGTCGCACTTCGGTTAGCTCACAGGGTCTCGATTTCGCCCGAAAATCACTATATTGGCGCGGCCCTTCCGATGAACGTCACAACTTTACCCAAGCCCCCGCGCGTCGGGCTGGTCTCGCTCGGCTGTCCCAAGGCCCTGGTCGACAGCGAACGGATCATGACCAAGCTGCGCGCGGATGGATACGAGATGTCGCCCGATTACGCCGGGGCCGACGTGGTGCTGGTCAACACCTGCGGCTTCCTCGATTCCGCCAAGGAGGAGAGCCTCGAAGCGATCGGCGAGGCCATCGCCGAGAACGGGCGCGTGGTCGTCACCGGCTGCATGGGCAAGGAAGCCGATGTCATCCGCAGCCGCTTCCCCGACGTCCTCGCCGTCACCGGTCCGCAGCAGTACGAGTACGTCGTCGCGGCGGTCCACGACGCCGCGCCGCCGGTGCCTTCGCCGTTTATCGACCTCGTCCCCGAAGCCGGTCTCAAGCTGACGCCGCGGCATTACAGCTATCTGAAGATTTCGGAGGGCTGCAACCACCGCTGCGCCTTCTGCATCATCCCGCACCTGCGCGGCGACCTCGTCAGCCGCCGTCCCGACGCGATCCTGCGCGAGGCCGAGAAATTGGTCGCCGCGGGGACCAGGGAGCTGCTGGTCATCAGCCAGGACACGAGCGCCTATGGAGTCGACCTCCGGCACCAGCCGCGCCCCTGGAAGGGCGAGGAAGTCCGCGCCCACATGACCGATCTGACGCGCGAGCTCGGCAAGCTGGGCGCCTGGATACGGCTGCATTACGTTTACCCCTACCCACACGTGAACGACGTCATCCCGCTGATGGCCGGGGGGCTGGTCCTCCCCTATCTCGACATCCCGTTCCAGCACGCGAGCCCGTCGGTGCTCCGCCGGATGCGCCGCCCCGCGAATGACGCGAAGGTGCTCGAGCGCATCCGCAACTGGCGAGCGCAGGTGCCGGAGCTCGCGATCCGCTCGTCCTTCGTCGTCGGCTTCCCCGGCGAGACGGAGGAAGATTTCGCCTATCTCCTCGCATGGCTCGAGGAGGCGCAGCTCGATCGCGTCGGCGCGTTCAAGTTCGAAGCCGTTGAAGGCGCGCCGGCGACCTCGATGGACGACCAGGTGCCGGAGGAGCTGAAGCAGGAGCGTTTCGACGCCGTGATGGCGCTGTCGGCGCGAATCTCCGCCGAGAAGCTCGCGCGCAAGGTCGCGTCGACCATCGACGTGCTGATCGACGCCGTCGACGAGGAAACCGGCGGGGCAACCGGGCGCTCGAAAGCCGACGCGCCCGAGATCGACGGCGAAGTGCACCTGCGCGATGCGAGCGGGCTCCAGCCCGGCGATTTCGTGCCGGTCCGGATCGAGGAATCCGACGAGCACGACCTCTACGGCGTGCCTGCCTAGCTCTTCTTTCCCTTTTCAACCGGCGGATTGGCGCCGGGCTTTCGAAACACCGGCTTGCCGTCATTGGAGAGCAGCGCCGACAGCCATCGTGTGCTCTCGAACTGCGCGAACAGCATCATCAGCATCAGCGTCAGCGGCACGGCGAGGAACGCTCCGGGCAGTCCCCACAGCCAGCTCCACACCGCCAGCGACAAAAGCGTCACGATCGGGTCGATGTTCTGCGTCTGCGCCTGCAGGCGCGGGTAGATGAAATTGCCGACGACGAACGCCGCTAACTGAGTCACCGCGAAGATCGCGATCGCCTGCCACAGCGTCTGGAACTGCACGAGCGCGAACAGGCTCGGCGCGATCGAGCCGACCGTGACCCCGATGTTGGGAATGAAGGTCAGGAGGAAGAAGATCACCGTCCAGAACAGGACGTTGTTCAAGCCGACTGCGAACATAACCACCACGGCCGACGCGGTCAGCATGAGGCCGGTGATCGTCTGAACCCAGACATAGGTCTCGATGTCCTCCGCGGCGCGCCCGACCACTTCCTTGATCGCCGTCGCGCGTTTGGACGAACCGGCGGCCACATCGATCTTGCGGCTCATCCGCCGCTGCCCCGCCAGCATGAAGCCGAAATAGACGACCATCAGCAGAAAGCCCGTGGCGAAGCCCTGAAGCCCGGAAAGTATCGAGCCGGCGAGCTGGGGCACGCTGACCGTGCCGACGACGGTGCTGAGGTGCAGGTCCTGCTTCAGATGGAACGATCGGCCGACGTTGAAGATGATCTGGTCGAGCCGGTCGGCAAGCGCGGGCGCCTCGGCGACGATCTGCACCATGCCCTGGGTCATCACGAAAATGCCGCCCGCGGCGATGCCGATCACGACGAGGGCGGCGAGCACGGAAACCGTCCAGTGCGGTGCGCTCGGCCAGTGCGCCTCGATGAACCGGACCAGAGCGCGGACCAGCACCGCCAGAACGAATGCGACGACGAGCGGCACGAGAATGGCGTGCATGAAATAGAGCAGCGCGACCGCGGCCGCGGTGCCCGTCACGATCTGAGCCGTACCAACCGAACGCGAAGTCACTTGCACTCCCCCCGAGGTTGAGCCGGGGACGATACAGGTTTGTCGCGGGCTGAACAGCCAAGCTGGACAGCCGTTTCGCCGCCGCTAGGGTGCGGCAATGCTGAAGGTCATCGCCGCGCTCTTCGCGCTCGTCGCTTTCCCGGTCCTAGCGCAGCCGCTCACCCCCGCCGAGGCCGCCCAGATCGACCAGATCGTCACGCGCGAGCTCGCCGCCGATCAAGTGCCCTCGGCGGAAATCGCGATCGTCCGCGACGGGAAGATCGTCCTCAACAAGGCCTATGGCCGGGCAAGCGCCACGCTGCCGGCGAACCCCGACCTGCCATACCA
>JBQCCG010000156.1:0-16434 GCA_051962455.1 Sphingomicrobium sp.
GGCTGGGAAGACTGGTTCGACCGCCAGATGGATGCGCTGGAGGATTTCTCGACGACCGTGACTTTCTGCTTCACCCCTGACCATCTCGGCATCCAGCCGCACCACACGAGCCCGCCGCGCGATCCGGCGATGTTCGCCGACTTCTGCGGCCGAATGATCGAGCGCTACGCCCCGCGATCGTCCATCAGGGTAGCAGCGGAATGAGCCTGCACGATCCCAAGCGCACCGACGTCAATGTCGCCATCGTCGGAGTCGGCAATTGCGCGAGTTCGCTCGTCCAGGGAATCGCTCATTATTCGAACGGCGGCGCCAACGAGCAGATCGGCCTCTCGCACTGGGATCTCGGCGGGTATCGCCCGAAGGATCTGAAGGTCGTGGCCGCGTGGGACATCGACCAGCGCAAGGTCGGCCGCGACGTCGCCGAAGCGATCTTCGCCGCGCCGAATTGCACCCAAACCTTCTGCGACCATGTACCACCGACCGGAACACGCGTGCGCATGGGCAGGCTCCTCGACGGGATCGCCGAGCATATGGCGAACTTTGCGCCCGAACGGACTTTCATGCTCGCCGACGGCCAGCGCGAGCCGAGCAAGAGCGATGTGGTTGACGTGCTTCGCGAAACGCGCACCGACGTGATGGTCAATTACCTGCCCGTCGGTTCTCAGAAGGCGGCGGAATTCTACGCCGAATGCGCGCTCGAGGCGCGGGTGGCGCTCGTCAATTGCATTCCCGTATTCATCGCCAGCGACGATGATTGGGCGAAGCGGTTTGGGGAAGCGGGAGTTCCGATCATCGGCGACGACATCAAGTCGCAGCTCGGCGCGACCATCGTTCACCGGGTCCTCACCGACCTGTTCAGGAAGCGCGGCGTGAAGCTCGACCGGACCTATCAGCTCAACACCGGCGGCAATACCGACTTCCTCAACTTGCTCGAGCGGGCGCGGCTCGCATCGAAGAAGATCAGCAAGACCGAGGCGGTCCAGTCCGTCGCCGAGCACCGCCTCGACCGAGATGACATCCACGTCGGGCCGAGCGACTATGTCCCGTGGCAGAACGACAACAAGGTCTGCTTCCTGAGAATGGAAGGGCAGTTGTTCGGTGGCGTCCCGATGAACCTCGAGCTGCGCCTGTCGGTCGAGGATTCGCCGAATAGCGCGGGCGTCGCGATCGACCTCATCCGCTGCGCAAGATTGGCGAAGGACCGCGGCATTGGTGGACCGATCCACCCAGCCGCATCCGCGTTTTGCAAGCACCCGCCGCGGCAGCTCCCCGACGATGAGGCCTTTGTCGAACTCGAAAGGTTCATTCACGGCTGAATTGACCGAGGTCACGAACCGCGAGCGCCCGTCAGGCGTTTACTCGCGGATTCTCAAGGAGATACCGATATGCCTGCCAAGTCCAAATCCCAGCAGCGCGCCGCCGGAATCGCGCTCGCCGTGAAGGAACATGAAAAGCCCAAGAGCTCGCTCAAGGGCGCATCCAAGAGCATGTATTCTTCGATGAGCGAGAAAGAGCTCAAGAAAATGGCATCGACCAGCCGCAAGGGTAAGCCCGAGCACGCGAGCAAGAAGTAACGGCGAACAAGCAGTCGGCCCGCAATATGTTACTGCGGGTCTACCGAGCCATTTTGAAAATCGTGCGCGTCGCGTAGTAGCTCGGCACCTTCGTTCCATCGGAAAGTTCGGCCGGTTCGAACCGGGCCCGGCTCATGAACCTCGCGCAGACCACCTTGTTGAACTCCGGCGCATTGAAGTGAGTGGTGGTTGTGCACTTCGTGACCCTCCCGGTCGCGTCGACCAGCAGGCGAACGCTGACTTCCGACTGTTCGCCCCGCATGACCATGTCCATTGGATAATCATTGGAACTGAACCACTGAGCGGGATCGGGCGCCCAGACCGGCCGCACGATCTTGTCCTCAACTGCCGGGTCAACACCCCAATCGCGCAGTGAATCGCGGAGACATTGATCGAACACCTTGATGGGGTCGCCGAGAGAGCCTGTCTCGAGAATCACCGGCTGTGGATGGCCTTCGATCTCCAGTTCGGTTGCCGCGGAGGCAAACCGCTGCCGCGCAGCGCGTCGCGCCGCTCGCTCGGCGAGATCGATCGGCGGAGGGCGAACCCAGCGCCTCGCGTGCGCCTCAGCCTCCTTCTTCTGCAGTTGTTGAAGCATGTCGTCGGGCAGCATCTCGACCTGGGACCAAAGCACCGCCGGGTCGCCAGTTTTTTCGCCTTTGGCGGAATGGCCGGTGAACGGCTTCTGCTGCACCGGCAGGAATGAGGCCGAAATGTCCTCACGCCATTCGTCGAGTGGCCTGCCGATAACGAGCATGTCCATTCGGCCGGGCGCGTCAGCCTCGAACTGCAGGATGGTCTTCTTTTTTCCTTCGCCGAATGAGCGGACGAGAATGCAGCTGTTTTCCGCATAATTCAGGACCCAGGGACTCGACGGCTGGAGCCGCACGGGTTCCGACGCGCCGATGAGCAATGGCGCGAGCGCCGCGCAGACGATGGCTCGAAAACGCATGACACTTCCCCCCAACGCCGAGCAGCGTCAGCCTAGGTTGCCACCGGTCGCCAGTCCAGAGCACGCCTGCAGTTACTTCCAGCCGCGATCCTTCGCCGCCTTCTCCGCGGCCGCGTCGAACGGTTCGCCGGCCATGGTCGAGTCCACCAGCGCGGCAAGGTTTGGGTTCATTCCCGCTGCCATGCGATAATCGCTGCTTTGCCCCTGCGGCGTGGCGAATAGGCCCTTGAGCTGCCAGCGATCGCCGTTTCGGCAGGCGAGGCCGTTGCCGGCAGCACCGGTGAAGCTGCGGCAGATTTCGCCTGAGTGATCGCGGTACGTGAGGCCGATGCGAACGGGTCCGGAGGGAGCGCTGGCGAGCTCGGTATCGAGCGCGCGGTTCAGCGCCGACGCTGCGTAGAGCTGCCCGCCCCGCACCGCGACGGGGCTCGATCCCCGCTGCGGGACCATCGTTCCGAGGAAGACCCCGATTACCAGTGTCGCCGCGATTGCCGCCCATTGCGGCACCGACGGCAGGGAAGGCGACCGCTTCGCCGCTGCGAAGTCGATCACCGCTGCCGAAGGGCGTAGCGCCGCTCGAAGCCGTTCCGGAACGGGAGCGGCAGCAATCGGATCGAAGGCGCCGCGCAGCTGCGCTCCGAGCGCTCGATGCTGCTCGGCCAAGCGCGACAGCTCAGGGTCGGCGGCGACTTTCGCGTCCATCTCTGCAGCCTCGGTCGGCTCAAGCTCGCCATCAAGCCACGCAAAAAATTTTTCATCGTCGGTCATTGTTCACCCACCATGGCGAGCAGCGCGGTCCGCCCGCGCACCAATCGGCTCGACACCGTGCCGATCGGCAGGCCGAGCATTTCCGATACCTCGCGATAGCCGAACCCTTCGATCAGGATCAGGGCGACAATCTCGCGCTGCTCGTCCGGCAGCCGGCCCATCGCGCCCATGACTCGCTTCAGGTCCACGGCGGCGTCCATCGCGTCGCGCGGGTCGTCGCCAGCCGCCAGGCCTTCTTCCTCCGGCGCTTCGCGCGACGAACGGCGCGACTGCGCCCGAGCCGTGTCGATCCACAGGTTGCGCATGATCCGGTACGACCAACTGTCCAGCCGCGTCCCCGGCTGCCACTGATCGCGCGATCGGAGCGCGCGCTCGATCGTCGCCTGCGTCAGATCGTCGGCGTCGGCCGGATTCCGGCTGAGCGCGTGCGCGAACCGCCGCAGCCGCGGCAGCAGCGCTGCAAGCTGGTCCTCGAACGACGAAGTCTGGTCCATTCCGCTCCATGAGGATGAAACGACGTGCGTTCAGCGTTTCATCCACAAGAGGCATGATAAAGAGGTCGCTCGATGTCCAGATTGGTTCGTCAGCTGATTTGCACTGTTGTTGCAGCTACGGCGCTTTCGGCGACAGCCGGCGCGCAGCTGATCGGCGGAGTGGCGCTTCCGCCAGTAAGTCTCCCGCCCGTAGCCAATCTCCCAACAAGCAACCTGCCCGTCGCGGGACCCGTTGTGCAGGACCTGCTGAGCCGGCCCGGAGCACAGCAGGCGATCAGCCCGACCCTCGATTCAGTCGGCGACATTCCGGAGGCGATCGCCAGTTCCGGAGCGCCCAACCTGCTCGAACTGAGGCGGCTTCGGCTGGATGAGCTGATCCGGACCAACCGGGCGACAGTGGAGAGCGATGGCAACGGCCTGCCCGTCCGACGCGGGATCGTCGCCGTTCTCGATCCAGACTCGGCGGGGTTGCAGCGGGCGCTCGCCGCGGGATTCCGAATCGCTCGGGATGATCGCGATGCGAATCTTGGAATGCGCGTCGTATCGCTGGCGGTTCCGAGCGGCATGAGCGCGAAGGACGGCCTCAAGCGGCTGCGGAAGATCGCGCCCGAGCTGCAGGCCGATTTCGATCATCTGTTCGAGCCAGCGGGCGGGCCGCTCGCCCCGATGAGCGTGGCGCTGGCCGCGAGCAGGGCAGCGGACGGCGGGCGAGTGATCGGGATGGTCGACGGCGGGGTCGCATCGCACCCCTCACTCGCTGGCAAGAGCATCGAGCAGAACGGGTTTGCGGGTGCTCCACAACCGACTGGACACGGCACCGCGGTCGCGTCGCTTCTGGTCGGCAGCCAGGGCCCTTTTCACGGCGCGGCGACAGGAGACCGGCTGCACGTCCCCGACGTTTATGGCGGCAACCGAGCAGCCGGTTCGGCGACGGCGATCGTCCGCGCCCTCGCCTGGCTCGCCGGACATCATCCGCAAGTCATCAACATCAGCCTCGTCGGGCCGTCGAACAAGCTGGTCCAGCGAGCGATCGAGATCGTCCAGTCCCGCGGCATCGAAGTGGTCGCGGCGGTCGGCAACGACGGGCCCGCTGCCCCCCCGCAATATCCGGCGTCCTATCCCGGAGTCGTAGCTGTGACTGCTGTCGATGCGAGTGGCCGCGCATTACCGGAGGCGGGCAGGGCGACTCACCTCGATTTCGCCGCACCGGGCGCGGACATGGCGGCGGCGCTCCCCGGCAATGGCTATACGCGCGTCCGAGGCACCAGCTTCGCCGCTCCGCTTGCGGCGGCGCGCCTGCTCGCAGTCGGTTCGCCGGCGCGCCTTGCCGCCGAAGCGCGACCCGGCAAGGGACGCGTCGGCCGCGGCATCGTCTGCGGCGAATGCCGGATCGATCCGCGTCTGGTCGGCGTCCGCTGATTTTCACGCCGCGGGATGAAGTCGCCAACCGCTGTCGTTCTCAATGCAGGAGCCAATTGAAGCTCCCGCAAGAAGTTCAAAGGAGAATGACATGACGAAGTTTCTTCTGGCCGCTGCTTCGGCTCTCGCCCTCGGCGCGGCTCCTGCCCAGGCGCAGCTTCTCGGCAATGTCGGCGGTACGGTCGGCGGCGCTGTCAGCGGCGCAGTGAACGGGACGCTCGGCGGATCGCTGAACGGCGTCGGCAATCTCGGCGGTACGCTGAACAGCGTCGGGAATGTGGCCGGCACAGCGAGTGGCGCGCTGAGCGGCGCGGGATCGATCGCCAAGAGCGTAAGTGCCGTCGGCTCGGGTACCGCCAACGGTTCCGCCAGCGGTTCGGTCAACCGCAGCAATCACTCGGCGAGCGGCAATGTCGGTCTCGCCGGAACCGTAACTGGCGCGATGAACGAGGCCACCTCGGGTACGCTGGCGGGGACGAACCTCGCTGGAAACAGCGCGGCTGCGGCGACCGGTTCGGCATCGGGCAATGCCTCGGCGACGGGCAGCCGCCATGGCGCGTCCGCGAACGTCAGCGGCTCAGGTCAGTCGAGCCAGTCGATGGGCGTCGACGCCTCGATCCAGCACTGAGGCACAACTTGCCCGCCGCGCCATCGCCCTCCCTGGGCGCGGCGGGCCCTTCCCTTCAGAGCTTCTCCGTCAGCTCCGGGACGATCTTGAACAGGTCGCCGACCAGGCCGATGTCCGCGACCTGGAAGATCGGCGCCTCCTCGTCCTTGTTAATCGCGATGATGGTCTTCGAATCCTTCATTCCCGCAAGGTGCTGGATCGCGCCGGAAATGCCGATCGCTATATAGACCTCCGGGGCGACGATCTTGCCGGTCTGGCCGACCTGGTAGTCGTTGGGCGCGTAGCCCGCGTCGACCGCGGCCCGGCTCGCGCCGACCGCAGCGCCGAGCTTGTCGGCCAGCGGGTCGAGCAGCGCATGAAATTGCTCGGATGAGCCGAACGCGCGGCCGCCCGAGACGATGACCTTGGCGCTGGTAAGCTCCGGCCGTTCGCTTTCGGACGCATCGAGCGAGACGAAACTGCTGGTACCCGGATCGCCGCCGGCTTCTACGGACTCCACCTGGGCTGAGCCGTCTTGAGCCGCCGCCTTCTCGAACGCCGTAGTGCGGACGGTGATCACCTTCTTCGAATCCTTCGACTTCACCGTCGCGATGGCGTTGCCGGCGTAGATCGGCCGCGTGAACGTGTCCGGCCCCTCGACCGAGAGGATGTCGCTGATCTGCATCACGTCGAGCAAAGCGGCGACGCGCGGGGCAATATTCTTGCCGGTGGTCGTGGCGGGCGCGACGAACGCGTCGTGACTCTCCATCAGCCGGGCAGCGATCGGCGCCACCGCCTCGGCGAGCTGATGCTCGAGCGCGGGCGAGCTGGCGAGATAGACCTTCGCAACGCCGGCGATCTTCGCCGCATCCTGCGCCACGGCATCAACGTTGTTGCCGGCTACCAGCGCATGGACTTCACCCAGCTTCGAGGCAGCCGTGACCGCGGCGAGTGTTGCATCCTTGACCGATTTCCCGTCGTGCTCGACCAGAACCAACACGCTCATTTCGCAATCCCCAACCCGTGCAGCCGCTCGACCAGCTCGTCGACGCTTCCGACCTTGATTCCGGCCTGGCGCTTCGCCGGTTCGACCACCTTCAGCGTTTCGAGCCGCCGCGCCACGTCGACTCCGTAATCGCCAGGCGACTTGGTCGCGAGCGGCTTCGACTTGGCCTTCATAATATTGGGCAGCGACGCATAACGCGGCTCATTGAGGCGAAGGTCGGTGGTGACCACCGCCGGCAATTTCAGCCGCTCCGTCTCAAGGCCGCCGTCGACTTCGCGCGTGACGGTGATGTTGTCCTGCGCGGCCTCGACCTTGGACGCAAACGTGCCCTGCGGCCAATTGAGCAGCGCGGCCAACATCTGACCGGTCGCATTATTGTCGTCGTCGATCGCCTGCTTGCCGAGGATGATCAGTTGCGGCTGCTCTTCCGCCGCGATCTTGGCGAGAATCTTGGCGACGGCGAGCGGCTCGACCTCCTCGCCGGTCTGGACGAGAATCGCGCGATCCGCGCCCATCGCCAGTGATGTACGCAGCGTCTCCTGTGCCTTGGCGGGGCCGATCGAGACGGCCACAATCTCGGTCGCGGCGCCCTTCTCCTTGAGCCGGATCGCTTCCTCGACCGCGATCTCGTCGAATGGGTTCATGCTCATCTTGACGTTGGCGAGATCGACGCCGGAGCCGTCCATCTTCACCCGCGGCTTCACGTTGAAATCGATCACCCGTTTGACGGCGACCAGCACCTTCATTGCTTCACTCTCCCATCCCAGGCCGCATAGGCGGAGAGCAGTTCGGAAAACTCGCTCTCCTGCGGAAACTGATCGTACGAGCGCACGGCGCCGGTGGCGGCGCCCGGCAGTGCTTCGCTCCGGCACATCTCG
The DNA here is from genome assembly GCA_051962455.1 of Sphingomicrobium sp. Taxonomy (GTDB): domain Bacteria; phylum Pseudomonadota; class Alphaproteobacteria; order Sphingomonadales; family Sphingomonadaceae; genus Sphingomicrobium. The sequence continues at coordinate 7,699 of JBQCCG010000156.1, forward strand.
ACATACGGCCGATGCTCGGCTGCATCATCGAACATCGGCGCACGCACATTGACGAACGCGTCCATTCCCTCCGGGACCGTGTAGATCCAGCTCATGCACTCGGGGCAGAACTGGTGGTTCGGACCGGTCTTCTTCCCGCCGCGAATGGTCTGCCCATCCGTCACAGAAAAGCGCTCAGCCGGATATAGGCTGCTCAGCGAATAAGCGCTGCCAGTCATCTTCTGGCAGCCCCCGCAATGGCACGCCATGGTAATCAGCGGCGCCCCCGCCGCTTCGAAGCGAACGGCGCCGCACCGGCAACTGCCTTCGTGCGCGCCCTTGCTCACGCCGCGACCGGCGCCTTCACTTCAGCGACGATCTTCTTCGCGGCGTCGCCGAGGTCGTTCGCCGGGATGATCGGAAGCCCGCTCTGGGCGAGGATGTCCTTGCCCTGCTGAACGTTGGTGCCCTCGAGGCGGACGACCAGCGGTACCTTCAGATCGACCTCGTGGGCCGCAGCGACGATCCCTTCGGCAATGATGTCGCAGCGCATAATCCCGCCGAAGATGTTCACCAGGATGCCCTTCACCGCGGGGTCGCTCAAAATGATCTTGAACGCCGCGGTGACCTTCTCCTTGTTGGCGCCGCCGCCGACGTCGAGGAAGTTGGCGGGCTCGGCGCCTTCGAGCTTGATGATGTCCATCGTCGCCATGGCGAGCCCGGCGCCGTTGACCATGCAGCCGATCGAGCCGTCGAGCTTGATGTAGCTGAGGCCGTACTTGGAGGCCTCGATCTCCATCGGGTCCTCTTCGGAGAGATCGCGGAGCTGCTGGAGGTCGGGGTGGCGGAAGTCGGCATTGCTGTCGAACCCGACCTTGGCGTCGAGCACCATCAGCTGTCCCTTGTCGGTGACCGCAAGCGGATTGATCTCGATCTGCGAGGCGTCGGTGCCGAGGAACGCATCGTAGAGCTTGGACAGCACCTTTCCGCATTGCTTGGCGAGATCGCCGGAGAGGCCGAGCGCGGCAGCCACTTCGCGGCCATGATGGGGCATCAGGCGGGTCGCCGGGTCAATGGTAATGGTCGTGATCTTCTCCGGCGTCTCGTGCGCGACCTTCTCGATCTCGACTCCGCCCTCGGTCGAGGCGACCACCGCGATGCGGCCGCTTTCCCGGTCGACCAGCAGCGCCAGGTAGAATTCCTTTTCGATGTCGACGCCGTCGGTGATGTAGAGGCGCTGAACCTGCTTTCCGTGGGGGCCGGTCTGGACGGTGACAAGCGTGTTGCCGAGCATTTCCTCGGCATGCTCGCGAACCTCATCGATCGAATGGGCGAGACGGACGCCGCCCTTGGCCGACTCGCCCAGCTCCGTGAACTTGCCCTTGCCGCGGCCGCCGGCGTGAATCTGCGCCTTCACGACCCATAGAGGTCCGGGAAGCTTCTTCGCCGCCTCAACCGCTTCCTCGACGCTCATCGCGGGATAGCCCGCCGGAACCGGCACGCCATATTTGGCGAGCAGTTCCTTGGCCTGATATTCGTGGATGTTCATGATGCGCGGGCCTTAAGCAGATTGGAGCGCACAAGGGAAGCAGAGCGGACATGCGCTTAACGTCATTAAAGTCACGGAGAGCGGCGTTTTTTGTGTGACTTTAAGCCTTGCCGCCGAGCAAAGATGGGAGCGTCGGCTGATGATGGCGGCCATGCTTTCCGATGCTAGACTGGGAGCTGTCGTGTAGGACAGGGCATTCGACCGTGGCCGAAAAAGACCCTCACCCCGACCCTCTCCCGCACGGCGGGAGACGGGGTAGGAAGATCATCCATGTCGACATGGACGCCTTTTATGCGTCGGTGGAGCAACGCGATGATCCCGAGCTGCGCGGCAAGCCGGTAGCTGTCGGCGGCCAGCATCGCGGAGTCGTGATGGCTGCCAGCTATGAAGCGCGCAAATATGGAGTCCGCTCGGCCATGCCGTCGGTCACCGCCAAGCGGCGCTGTCCGGAGATCATCTTCGTCAAATCGCGGTTCGACGTGTACCGCGCGGTGTCGCAGCAAATCCGCGCGATTTTCCTCGACTATACCGACCTGGTCGAGCCGCTCAGTCTCGATGAAGCCTATCTCGATGTGACCGAGGATCGGCATGGGCTCGGCAGCGCGCGCGCCATTGCCGAGGACATCCGGCGGCGAATCCGGCAGGAGTGTAAGCTAACCGCGTCTGCCGGCGTCAGCTATTGCAAGTTCATCGCCAAGCTCGCCTCGGACCATCGCAAGCCCGACGGTCTCTGCGTGATCACGCCGGAGAAAGGTCCGGAGTTCGTCGCCTCACTGCCGGTCGCCCGATTCCACGGAGTCGGGCCGGACACCGCGAAGAAGATGGAGCGGCTCGGAATCCTCACCGGCGCCGACCTCCGCGAATGGAGCATGGCCGCGCTCCAGGCGCATTTCGGAAGCTCGGCCGAATGGTACTGGCGGATCGCAAGGGGTATCGACGAGCGAGAGGTCAAACCGGACCGGCCTTACAAATCAGTCAGCGCGGAGCGGACGTTCGATGAAGACCCGCGCGATCCGGACCGGCTTGCCGACGAGCTCACGCGGATCGCCGGCTATGCGTGGGATCGGGTGAAGCGTGCCGATGTCTGCGGCCGGACCGTGACGCTCAAGGTCAAGTTCGGCGACTTCACGCAGATCACGCGGTCGAAAAGTCTCGCGGGACCGGTCGCTGATCTTGAGGTCTTCACGGCGACCGGAGTCGGGCTTCTTGCCGCACTCCACCCCTTATCGAAAGGTATCAGGCTGCTCGGCCTGGGGCTGCATAACTTAAGTGAATCCGCGCTCGCCGAGCCGGTCCAGCTGGGACTCGCAATCTGAGCTCAGTTGTGATATAAAATTGTCATACGGGGCCGCATGCGATTCAGCAGCGGCCTTAAATTCAAGGGAAGCCACGGAACAGGCAGCAGGGCCGCGACCGCCGGGTCGTTTTGGGGGACGATGTGAGATGCATCGGGCCTCTCTGCCGCAAATGGAAAGGTTAGCAATGGCTACAAAGGCGCTTAGCTTCGATGTCGGCGATTATGTCGTGTACCCCAAGCATGGCGTTGGTCGCGTCGTCGAGCTTCAAAGCACCGAAATCGCCGGAACGCGCCTCGATCTCTACGTGCTCCGGTTCGAGAAGGAAAAGATGACGCTCCGGGTCCCCGTCAACAAGGCGGACTCGGTCGGAATGCGCAAGCTCTCGTCGGACAAGACGATGAAGGATGCGCTCGCGACCCTCACCGGCAAGCCGAAGGTCAAGCGCACCATGTGGTCGCGCCGCGCCCAGGAATATGAGGCGAAGATCAACTCGGGCGACCTGACATCGATCGCGGAGGTCACTCGCGACCTGTTCCGCCCCGACGATGCACCGGAGCAGAGCTATTCGGAGCGGCAGATTTTCGAGGCGGCTTCGTCGCGCCTGGCGCGCGAGCTCGCGGCGATGGAGCAGACCGACGAGAAGTCGGCGCTCGCCAAGATTCTCGAGATCCTGAACAGGGCCGCGCTGATCCACCACAAAAGCAAGGAAGACGCGTAAAGAAGTAGAGGACCCTCACCCCAACCTTCTCCCGCGAACGGGAGAGGGAGGAATGCCGCGAAGCGGCAGGAGGGTGAGGGTTTTCTCGTCGTCGGAGGGCGCCCTCACCGGCGCCCTTTTTCATTGCCGACTCACTCTCCGATGAGTATTAGTGTCTTAGTACACTAATGAGGAGTGTTGAGATGTCCCGGTCGCTCGCGATGGAAATCCTGTCGGCAATCGCATCCTCGGCTCGCAACGGCCGGCTCCATGAAGATGATGGACCGGAGGCAGAGCGCGAATTCGAGATCGGCGAATTCGAGCGGCTCGATGTCTCTGGACCGTTCGATGTCGAAATCGAGGTGGGCGGGACTGCTTCCGTCCGCGCCAATGGGCCCGAATGGGCGCTCGAGAATCTGAGCGTCGAGCTTCGCGATGACCGCCTGTTCATCGGCTGCGATGGCGACTGTGACGGTGATGTGACCGTCTCGATAACTGCGCCGCATCTTCGCGCTCTGCGGACCAGCGGTTCGGGCGATGTCTCGATCGACCGGCTTCGAAACGGCGAATTCGACTGTTCGAGCAGCGGTTCGGGAGACCTTGCGATCGACGAGATCGACCTCGGCAGGTTTGAGCTTTCCGCGTCCGGTTCCGGCGATGTGCGGATGGACAAGGTCCGCGCCGAGAATATCGAACTGGCGATGATGGGCTCGGGCGACCTGTCGATCGACGCACTCGAGAGCTCGACATTCAAGCTGACGATCAATGGATCCGGTGACGCTTCGATCGAGGATTATTCGGGCGGGGAAATGGAAACGCTTCTGACCGGCTCGGGCGACCTCGCGATCGAGGCGCTGGAAACGACGAGCATCAAATTGGCGACGTTCGGATCCGGTGACATTCACATCGGCGAGGGGGAGGTGAAGGCCGCGACCATCGAGACCTCCGGTTCGGGCGACGTGAGCGCCGAGGGCATGGCCGCGAAGCAAGCGAGCATTTCCGTCTGCGGGTCCGGAGACATTTCGGCGCGGGTGACCGGAAAGGCCGAGATCATCGTGACGGGATCAGGCGACGTGAGCGTCACCGGAGGAGCAAAGTGCACCGTCACCGGCAGCGGCTCCGGCGAGATTCGCTGCTCATGAGCAGGTGCTTGCCGGCACGCTTGTTTGCCCTATCGTCAGTTCAAAGCAGCTGGAGATCATCATCATGCGCAAGACCATCGCTGCGGTAGCGATCGCCGCATCCACAGCCCTGACTGCCTGTCACGCCGGCGCCCAAGACGGCGGCCCGACCGTCTCCCGCACCTACCAGGTCGGCAACTTCCAGCAGATCGAGGTCGCCGGCCCGTACGACGTGACCGTTCGCACCGGCGGCAATGTCGCCGTTTCGGCGCAGGGTAGCGAGAAGCTGCTCGACCGGACGACCGTCGAGGTCCAGGGCGACAAGCTCGTAATCAGGCCGGAGCATGACGGCGGCCTGTTCCACTTCGGGTTCAGTACGCACGGGAACGCGAACTTCACGGTCACCGTCCCGCAGCTCAACAGCGCGACGCTCACCGGCTCGGGCGATATCCACGTCGACCGGGTCGCCGGTCAGCAATTCGCGGGCACCGTCACCGGCTCGGGCGGGCTCGACGTCGGCACGATGGATGTGCAGCAAGCGAAATTGACCGTCACCGGCTCGGGCGATCTGAAAGGCGGCACGGGCAAGGCCCAGAGTGGCGACTACGAAATCGCTGGTTCAGGCGATCTCGACGCCAGCTCCGTCCAGACGCAGCAAATCAAGGCGTCGATCCAGGGCTCGGGTAGCATCAAGGCGCACGGCAGCGGCACGGCGGACATCAACATCATGGGCTCCGGCGACGTCGAGATTTCCGGCGGTGCGAAGTGCAACGTGAGCAAAATGGGCTCGGGCGACGCCCACTGCTCCTGAGCGCGGCCTTAGACCGCTGTTAACCATGACTGTGGAAGGTGAGCGCATGCGCACCTTCCTAATCCCCGCCACCGCGATGCTAGCGCTCGCTGCGCCCGCCAGCGCGGCGACCCGCGGCTTCGGAATCACCAGTTTCACCAAAATCCGCGTCGAAGGGCCGTACAAGGTCACGCTGACGACCGGAGTCGCGCCGTTCGCGAAGGCGACCGGCTCACCGAATGCCCTGGATCGCGTGGCAATCGAAATGCGCGATGATACTTTGGTCGTCCACACGGATTCGAGCGCGTGGGGCGGATATCCAGGTCAGGACCCCGGCCCGGTCGAAGTCAGCGTCGGCACGCACGACCTGACGAACGCCGACGTGACCGGCGCCGGGAGTCTCGCGATCGATCATGTGAAGGGGCTGAGCTTCGCGCTTTCGGTTCAAGGATCAGGCGCGGCCGAGATCGACGATGTCGCGGCCGATCAGATGCAGGTGAATCTCGCCGGCACTGCAAGCGCGAAGCTCAAGGGCCGGACGCGCTCACTCACCGCTCTCGTTCGCGGCCTCTCGGCGCTCGAGGCCTCAAACCTCCTCGCTCCCGACGCGCACATCACCGCCGACGGCTCGGCGACGATAGACGCCAACGCAACGAACAGCGCCCGGATCGACGCCTGGGGACCGGCGACGATCCGGCTTGCCGGCAGTCCGTCATGCACCCTCAAGGTGACCGGCTCGACCAGCGTCAGCGGCTGCAAGTCCAATCAGTGAATGGAGGCGTTGGCCTCCACGCCTGACAGGAAGTTCCACAACGCGCCGGCGAGTTCCCCGCCCGCGGCGACGGCTTCTTCGCGCTCGTCTTCGGGCAGCCGGTCGAGTAGCGCGCGGCAGACAGCGCTGTGCTCGACGTCGGCAGTCTCGTGAACCCGGAAGAACCGCAGCGTATCCTCGTCCTCGATCCCGTAGCGGTCGACAAGTCCTTCGATCTTGGCGGCGGAGACCGCGGGAAACTGGCTCTCATAGGCATAGAGCGCGCCGAGCCCTGACGCGTAAGACTTGCGCGAGAGTCTCCGGAAGGCCTCGATCAAAGCCTGGGTTTCCTCATTCAGGCGCTGCGAACGTACCGCGCCCTCGGTCTCGCCGAGCCCGAATGCGAACATCAGCCACAGCGAGGCATGGTCCTGCTTCCCCGCCTCGACCCCTTCCTCCTCGGCCAAATTCTCCGCGAGCATGCGCCGCCCGTCCCGGTCCGGGCAGGCACTGTGGACGGCGCTGACCGCGCGCGGGAAGGCCTCGACGTGGTGGAAATATTGCCGCGCATAAGCCCGAAGCGTGTCGAGCGGCAGCCGCCCCTCGGTCCAGGCCCGATAAAAGGGATGACTGAGCATGGTGCGTTCGGCGACTTTCGAATCTATCAGTGCTGACGTGCTGCTCATGGTCGTGCTCCCTGTTGTGACGGAAGCTCGATAACGTCGGCCAGCCGACTAAACCAGAGCCAGCGCGGCGAGCTGTCCGTGAAGGCGGGGTGGAAGTGCCGCGACGCCGGTTGCGTCCCCGTCGGAGGAAGGCGCATCCGCTTCTTCGAGATAGCGCCACCCCTGGTGAGCGCGCCGCGGCCTCGGCGAGGCGGGCCGAAGGTCGGCTGAGCAGACGATGTCGATCCGGCCGTCCTCGCGATCCTCGAAGCGCAGGATCTCCAGGCCCGCGACAATGCGGTGCTTGACGATCCAGTAGAGATTGCCGCCGATGAGCTCGTCCGAACGCTTTGGCCGCATTCGAGTGGCGACGCGCACCTCTCCAGCAAAAGCGCGGCTGGCGATCCGCTGCTGCAGCGCTTCGAGGTCGCGGCAGGCGAAGGCAACCTTCGTCAGGTGGAGTTTCGGCACTTGCTGGAAATCGCGCCACCGCGGCGCGAAATCAAGGACTTAGCCGTGGAGGCCGACGAGGGCGGCGAGTCCCAGGAAAGAGAAGAAACCGATGACGTCGGTCATGGTCGTGACGAACACCGTCGAGGTGACCGCCGGGTCGATCCTGAGCTTTTCCAGGCCGAGCGGAATGAGCACACCGGAGAGGCCGGCGTTCAGATTATTGATTACCATTGCGGCAAACAGGACGAGGCTGAGGGGCAGATCGTGATAGATCAGCTGACAGCCGATCGCCATGATGATCCCGAGCCCGATCCCGTTGGCGCAGGCGATACCGAGCTCGCGCATGATCATCCGCATCGTGTTCGACGCCATGAGCTGATTGGTCGCAAGCGCGCGGACCGTGACGGCCATGGTCTGCGTAGCGGCATTGCCGCCCATTCCGGCGACAATCGGCATCAGCACTGCAAGGACGACGAGCCGTGAGATCGTGCCCTGAAATGCCGCGACCACTGCCGAAGCGAGAATCGCCGTGAGCAGATTGATAAAGAGCCACCACATCCGGGTGCGGATTGTCTCGCCAATCGGAGCATTGATGTCGGCGTCGCCGGCCTGGCTGAGGAGCAGAACGTCCTCGCCGGCTTCCTCCTGGATAATGTGGACGACGTCGTCGACGGTAATCATTCCGACCAGCCGTCCGGATTCGTCCACCACGGCCGCCGACACGAGAGCATATTTCTGGAAGCGCAGCGCGACGTCTTCCTGGTCCATGTCGACCGGGATGAGAGTCTGCTCTCGCGCCATGACATCGCCGACCAGGGTAGTCCGCGGCGTCCGGAGAATGGTCGAGAGCTTGCACGTGCCGACCGGATGGTGGTCGGGGCTGACCACGAACACTTCCCAGAAATCCGTCGGCAAGTCGGCGGTGGAGCGCAGATAGTCGATGACCTGCCCCACCTTCCAATGCTCGGGCACAGCGCAGAGGTCGCGCTGCATCAACCGGCCGGCGGATTCCTCAGGGTAGCTCAGCGCCTCTTCGACCGCGGCGCGGTCGTCGGGCTCCATTCGCTGAAGCACCGCCTGCTGCTCGTCGCGGTCGAGGTCCTCGATCAGCGCAACCGCATCGTCCGTCTCGAGCTGTCCGGCGATATCGGCGACCTGCTGGGGCTCGAGCTCGTCGAGCAGATCCTCGCGGACATAGTCATTCATTTCGGCGAGCACGTCCGGGCTGACGATTCCGGCGAGCGCCTTCACCAAGCCTTCGCGCTCGTCGCGCGCGGCAAGCTCGATCAGGTCGGCGACGTCGGCGGGGTGGAGCGGCTGGACGAGACGCCGCGCGGTCTCGTCGTCGCCCGCATCGACCGCGTCGAGCACCTTGTCGACGAACGCCGGGCGCAGGCGGGTCTCCTCGTCCATCACCGGATTGGGCGTGGAAT
>JBQCCG010000157.1:0-2048 GCA_051962455.1 Sphingomicrobium sp.
CTCACTGCCGAGGCTGCTCAGGATCACTGCAATGGCTCGATCCTGCTCATGCTCGGCAAGCGATATCAGCATCGTGTCGACCGTTCCTCGTTGGCCGACCGGCTGCTCGGTGTGGCGAATGCTGATCGTCCCGTCGGTGAGGGTGATCAGTTCATCCGCGCCGCCGACATAGACGCTGCCGCTCTCGATGGTCTCGCCGTCGGTGGCCAGCTTCACTGACAGTTTGGTCTGGTGCGAGATCGCATCGACGACCGTATCCACCGACAGACCGTCATGCTGGCGGACGGCGACCACGAACCCGCTGCCGAGGTTCTCGCCCAATGTCGCGAACAATTTTTCGAGCGATCGCAGCGACGCCAAACACACGCCAATTCCGACAATCGCAACGGGCGGCTTGCTCGCCGGTTTCGCCTTTGGCTTACGCGGCTTTCTTTCAGCCATCAGACCGATTCCTGCATACTCGTTCGGTCTTTAGCCCTACCCGATGACGAAGACGACTGCTTAGTCTTCCGGATTCTCCTCCTCGCTCGACCTGCCGAGGCGCATCGCCTCGATGGCAGCCTCGCGCAGCACCGTAGCGTATAGGGCATATTCTTCGGCTCGCGCTTCATACAATTCGGCAACCGCGGACCGGCCGGTTCTCCGAGCGTCCTCGGCCATTCGAGTGACCAGGGTCACGCGCTCCTCCATCACTCGAAGCGCGATCCGCATGGCATCGTTGACCTCGCGATTCCTTGCCGCGAGCACTTCCGCGGTTTGCGCGTGACCGATCTGGCAGCGATAGCGGAGCGGCTGTTGGTCGCGCACTTCGGACAGCACGCCATGGCAATCGGGACAGCTAAGCGGGCTCGGGTCAGCGATCTTGCGCAGGTTCTCGGCGCCAAGCCGCGATCCGCCCGCGATACTGACCTCGAGCTCGAGGCTGTCCGGACAAGACGAACCGTGCCCCGCCTCCTCCTTCACCATTTCGGTAAGCAGCGTCCCAAGCTCCGCTGCCGGAGCAATCGCATCGGCATTCACCGTCTCGAGGGCCGCGAGCGGCATCTGGTCGGATTGGGCATCGAGCGGATTTTGCACCACCGCGGTGCCGCCGCACGCCTTGATCGCGAAGAGCCCGGACGCGCCGTCATTGAGCATTCCACTGAGCAGCACTCCAACGGTGCGCGGGCCGTAGGACAAGGCCGCCGACCTGAACAATGGATCGATCGCCGGACGGGTCAGGTTCTCGCGGGGGCCGTCTCCAAGCCGGACGGTGCCGTCGACCACCAGCAGATGCCGGTCCGGGACGGCGACATAGGCGCGGCCGCGCTCGATCGGCTGTCCGTCGATCGCCGGAGCGACGGGGATCGCCGACACTCGCGACAGCACATCGGCGAGATAGCCGGGGGTGTGGGTCGGCACGTGCGTTGCGATGAACAGGCTCCCGGGGAAGTCCGCGGGAATGCCGCCCATCAGTTCCTGGAGTGCGCTGCCGCTCCCGGCGGATCCGCCGATGACGATGATGTCCTTCTTGGCCATTGGCTGCGCCCTTCGCTGAGCCAAGCGAACGCGCCGCCGGTCTGTTCCGGAAACCGACCGATTTGTCCGAACCGGCGATCTGAACCGCCGCCTCCGCTATTCGTTTTTCGCCATGAAGACAGGAGCTTGATCATGGCCAAGGAATCGCCCGCCCAGCGCAACGTGATGGAACGCGTGATGCACGAGTTCAAAGAGGGGGAGCTTGCGACCAGCGCCGGAAGGAAAGTGACCAGCCGCGACCAGGCGATCGCCATCGGGCTTCGCGAAGCGGGCGCCTCCAACCGGCAAAGCCCGAAGGAGCAGAAATCGGCGCTTCGCCACACCGAGCGTCGCCAGCGCAAGGGCGAGACCGCGCGCCAGCGCGATGAGGGCGGCGGCGAGACAAAGCACGAGCTCTACGAGCGCGCCCGCCGCCGTCACATCCACGGCCGCTCCAAGATGAGCAAGGACCAGCTCAGGAACGCGCTCGGCATCGGCTGACTTCACCTGCGGCAGCAATGATGGAGGTTGATGCGTTGCTGCGGGCGTGA
>JBQCCG010000158.1:0-3928 GCA_051962455.1 Sphingomicrobium sp.
AGCTCCTCGCGCGGGCGGTTCGCCGGCGACAGTTCGTCGAGCACCGCGCAAATTCGCCGCACGACATCGCTGTTGCGGCGCTCATTGCGGCCGCCGACATTGGAGGTCTCGCCGGCGCGCCCGCGCTCGGCGATGAGGTCGAGCGCCCGGGCGTGGTCCTCGACGTAGAGCCAGTCGCGGATGTTCTCGCCCTTGCCGTAGACCGGCAGCCGCTCGCCGGCGAGCGCGTTCAGGATCGTCAGCGGGATCAGCTTCTCGGGGAAGTGGTACGGCCCGTAATTGTTCGAGCAGTTGGAGACGACGACCGGAAGGCCGTAGGTCCGCTGCCACGATTTCGCGAGGTGATCCGATGATGCCTTGGATGCGGAATAAGGCGAGCTCGGGTCGTAGGGCGTGTCTTCAATGAAATGCCCGTCGTCACCCAGCGACCCATAAACCTCGTCGGTCGACACGTGCAGGAGGCGGAAATTCTCCTTCTCGCCCGCCCCAAGGGTGGACCAGTAATCGCGGGCGGCTTCGAGCAGGTTGAAGGTGCCGATCACGTTCGTCTGGATGAAATCCGCGGCGCCAGTGATCGACCTGTCGACGTGGCTTTCAGCCGCGAGATGCATGATCCGATCGGGCCTGAACTCGGCGATAGCACGCCGCATCGACTCCGCGTCGCAAATGTTCGCATGGAGGAAGCGGTAGTTCGGCTTGCCGTCCACCGACCGCAGCGATGCGAGATTGCCGGCATAGGTGAGCGCATCGATGTTGAGGACATCGTAGCCCCGTTCCAGCACGAGGTGCCTGACCAGAGCCGAGCCGATGAATCCCGCGCCCCCGGTAACGATCACCCGCATCGGCTATCTTCCATCGTGAAATATCGCGGCAGTTGCGGGATTGACGGCTGGCTTCGGTCCTTCTGCGAGAGGGTCTCGGGCTCGACGATGTCGGGCCATTCGATGCCGATGGCTGGATCGTCCCACGCAACCCCCTTGTCGTGCTCGGGGCTATAATAGCTGGTCACACGGTAGCTGATGACCGAGTTCGGCTCCAGCGAGCAGAAGCCGTGTCCGAATCCGACCGGGACCCATAGCTGATTGATCTCGTCGGGCGAGAGCACGGTCGAGATCCACCGGCAGAAGGTCGGCGAATCCGCTCGAAGATCGACCGCCACATCGAACAGCTTGCCCGAAAGGCAGCGTACCAGCTTCCCCTGTGCCGCAGGGTGCGACTGGAAATGAATTCCGCGGACGGTGCCCGCGCGCACGCTCATCGATTGATTGTCCTGAACGAAGTCGATTGGGCCGGCGTGCTCTTGCAACGCGTTCATCCGCAAGGTTTCCGCGAAATAGCCGCGCTCATCCCCTATTTTCTTCGGGCGCAGCTCGATCGGTCCGTCAATGTCGAATGTCCGAACTTCCAACAAAGGCCTCCAGGAGACATGACCTCCACAAGATTCGAAGACTAGCTGACGACAGCATAAGCTGCGAGCCCTAGCAGTAAGGCGCAGCTACTTCGCTGGCCCGTTTCGGGATACGGGCGCCGGCGGGGAGCGGATACCTTCGCTCGGCCGATGCTTCTGTTGGCAGGTGCGCTTGGCAATTAAGCTCCGATTGCCCCCGCTCGCGGTGAACCGTGGCTCGCGCTATGCGCATCGGCCATGAACCCTCTCTACGAGCAAATGCCCACCAGCATATTCGAGCGAATGTCGCTCGCGGCGGCGAAATTCGGCGCCGTCAATCTCGGTCAGGGATTTCCGGATTTCGGCTGGCCCGATGAAATTCTCGATGCGGCCGCGAGAGCGCTCAAGGAATCTTCCAACCAATATGCTCCGTCGCGCGGGCTGCCGGCGCTGCGCGAGGCCGTTGTGGCGCACTACAATCGCCATTTCGGACAGGAGCTGACCGCCGAACACGTCTGCGTCACGAGCGGCGCCACCGAGGCGCTCGGTGCAGCGATCCTCGCCACGGTGCAGCCCGGCAACGAGATCATCATATTCAGTCCCGCATACGACAGCTATGCACCGATGATCCGCAGGGCAGGGGGCATTCCGGTCGAGGTCGCGCTTGAGCCGCCCGCATGGTGGCTAGAGCCGGATGCGCTACGCGCTGCGATCACGCCGAAGACGCGCGCGATCCTGTTCAACAACCCGCAGAACCCCACTGGACGTCTTTTCTCCAACAGCGAGCTGGAGATCATCGCTGGCTTTGCGGCCACTTATGAGCTGATTGTGATCAGCGACGAAGTCTGGGAGCACGTGCTTCTCGATGGCCGCAGCTTCACCCCGATTGAAACACTCCCGGGCATGGCCCCGCGGACGATCAAGGTCGGCTCGGCTGGCAAGATTTTCTCGCTCACCGGGTGGAAAGTGGGCTGGATTGTCGCCGCGCCGGAACTCGCGAATATAGTTGCGCGGGCGCACCAGTTCCTGACGTTCTCGACCGCGCCCAACCTCCAGGCGGCCGTCGCGTTCGGGCTAAGCGAAGGAGACGCCTGGCTCGGCCCCATGAGGACGCGGTTCGAGCGCTCGCGCGATCGACTGACCTCCGGCCTGCGGGACGTCGGCTATTCCGTGCTGGACGCCGCCTCGACCTATTTTCTGTGCGTCGACCTCGAGGCCTCGGGCATCGGACTGGACGATCTCGCGTTCGCCGATGCCGCGGTCGAGCGCGCCGGAGTGGCCGTGATCCCGCTGTCGGCGTTCGCCGAGCGCGATCCGCCGCGCCATCTCGTGCGCCTCTGCTTCGGCAAGAAAGACGAGACCATCGACGCCGGAATTGCCGCGATGGCGAGGGCGAAGGAGTTGTTCGCATGACGCCTGCGGAGGAAACGGCCGGGCTGCTGCGGCACTTCAGCGTTGAAAGCTCGGGCGAACTGGTCAGCCGCTCGCCGATCGACGGAAACGAAATCGGGCGCGTCCAGATTGGCGATGCCGGCGACGCCGCCGCTGCGGCGCAGGGGGCATTTCTTCATTGGCGGACCGTCCCGGCTCCGCGACGCGGTGAGCTCGTGCGGCTGCTCGGCGAGGAGCTCCGCGCGGCGAAGGAGCCGCTGGCGCGGCTGGTGACGCTCGAAGCGGGCAAGATCGTCCAGGAGAGCCTCGGCGAAGTTCAGGAGATGATCGACATCTGCGACTTCGCGGTCGGCCTCTCTCGCCAGCTCTACGGTCTCACCATCGCCAGCGAACGGCCGAACCATCGGATGATGGAGCAATGGCATCCGCTTGGGCCGGTTCTGGTGATCAGCGCTTTCAATTTCCCGGTCGCCGTGTGGGCGTGGAACGCGGCGCTGGCGCTGGTCTGCGGCGATCCGGTCATCTGGAAACCGAGCGAGAAGACGCCGCTCTGCGCCGAGGCGGTGATGGCGCTGATGAGGCGCGCTTTGGATCGGTTCGGCGACGCGCCCGATGGGCTCGTACAACTTGTCCAAGGCGAGCGGGGGGTCGGCGAAGCACTCGTCGACGATCCGCGGATTGCTCTCGTATCGGCGACCGGCTCGACCGCGATGGGCCGAGTCGTCGGGCCGCGGGTCGCAAAGCGCTTCGGGCGCGTGCTGCTCGAGCTCGGCGGGAACAATGCGATGATAGTCGCGCCATCCGCCGATCTCGAACTCGCCGCTCGTGCGATCCTCTTCTCAGCGGCCGGAACAGCAGGACAACGCTGCACCACGCTGCGGCGGCTGATCGTTCACGAGAGCATTGCCGACGAGCTGATCGAGCGCCTGAAGCGACTCTTCGGGCAGGTAAAGGTCGGCGATCCGCGTGAGCCCGACACCTTGATCGGGCCGCTGATCGACGAAGCGGCATTCAAGGCGATGCACGACGTTCTCGGCGACGGAATCGAGCGGGTCGAGGCGGTGCCCGGCGGATTTTACGTCCGCCCCGCTGCGATCGAAGTTCGCGAGCAGGATTCGACAGTCATGCGCGAGACCTTCGCTCCGATCC
>JBQCCG010000159.1:0-3208 GCA_051962455.1 Sphingomicrobium sp.
GTCGTCGCAGCGGCTGTCGACATAGGCCCAGAATTCGCGCGCGGTCCTTGGAATATCGGGCTCACCCGGGAGATATTCGCCGCGCTCGACGATCGGCGGGGCGAAGCTGAAATCGAATCCGAAGAGCGTCGGCTCCCTCGCGGCGCGCTTGAGCAGCCAAGCAAGCACCTCCTCGCGCGACCAGATGTGACCGGGGCGGATCAGGCGGGGCGGCGCGTCGCCGCGCGCCTCGGCGATGGCGATGCCCTTGTGCCGAACACCCTTCGCCCCCGACCAGTCGATTGCAACATAGGAGGTGAAGCGGAGCGTCATTATTCCTCCCTGCCGCGAAGCGGCGGGGAGGGGAACCAGCGAAGCTGGTGGAGGGGTAATTGGCGCAGCGTCATCACCCCTCCACCATTCACTCTTCGGTGAATGGTTCCCCTCCCCATCTCGCGATGGGGAGGAATCTGCTCATTTGCGCTTTCGCGGTTTCGCCTTCGCCTTCCCCGCGACGAAGGTGCGGGAGCGCTCGATGATATCCCGGACGCGCTCCGCATCCTTGGCGTCGTAGCGGATCAGGACGCCCTCCGAGCCGATATAATGCGGTGTCTGCCAATATGTCTCCGGCTCAGTCGTCTTGAGCATCTCGATCGTGTCGAGATCCATCGCAACGCCGAATGACGTCTCGGCTTCATGGCTCGGGAAGAGGAACGCGCGCCCATTCGAGGCGACTTTCACCGCGGGCTTGCCGTAGCTCTTGCCGAGTTCGGTGTCCGGCAAGGTGAGCGCGAAAACGACTGCTTCATCGAACGTCATCAGACGAGTGGCGGTTGCTCGTCCTCGGGTGGCGTCTGGCGGATGCGTCGCGGAGGACGGGGTGGGGCCGCGGGGGCGCGGTCGGCCCAGCGCTCGAGCACTCGCGCGGCCGCATCGCGTCCGCCGAGACCGAAGGCGAGGGCGGTCGCTACCGCGGCCGAGCCGAGGATCAGCCCGAACGCGAGGATCACGATCTGGTCGGCCAGCCCCATGAAGGTCAACCCGATCGCCGTGAACAAGGCGATGATCGCATAGCGGACGATCGTCTGCGCATAGCCGCCTTCGCCAGTGCCGCTGCCGACCAGGTTGGCGATGATCCGCGCGAGAAAGATTCCGACGACGATGATCAAGGTCCCGAAGATCACCTTGCTGCCGAGGGCGGTGACCTGCGCGAGGAAGATCGCGATCTCGTCGCCGCCCAATAGCTTCGCGGCCTCGATCGATCCGGCGAGGATGACGGCGACCATCGCGATATTGGCGACGATCCGGGACGGGAAGGCGGATGCGGGGAGCACTCCGGTGGAGTGGATCGCGTCGTCGAAGCCGGTCGGGGGCAGAATCGCTTCAATGATGGTCTTGAGGAATCGGGCGATGATGAAGGCGATCCCGAACCACAGCGCCGCCCCCAAAATCCGCGGGATTGCGGCGAGGATGTCGTTGAGCATGTCCGTCGCGGGGCCGGCGATGGAGCTGATCTCGAGCGCCTGCAGCGCCGCGATTGCGACGGGGATGATGATCAGCGCATAGACGAGGATGCCTGCGGCTCGGGCGATGCTCGCGCGGGTCGCTCCCGGAACGGCCCCGGGTGGCACAGCGGCTGGATCGCTGCGCACCGTGCCCTCAGTCGAGCCGATCCCGACGCGGGCCAGCAGCCCGTCGACGTTCGCAGCGATCAGGACGGTTTCGATCAGCCGCTGGACGATGCGCGCCACCACCAGCCCGACGAAGAAGATCAGCCCCGCCGCAATGAGGTGCGGCAGGAAGGAGAAAATCTCGTTCACCAGCTCGTTGATCGGAGTGAGGATCTGGGGGAAGCCGAGGAACTGGAGCGCGGCCATGATTCCGACCAGCCAGATGATCAGCTTGGCAATGGTGCCGATCTGATGGCCGACCGTTTCCTCACGCGGACCAGTCACATGCTTGCGGAGCGCCGGGGTCCTGTCGATCGCCTTCTGGAGCACCCATTTGACCACGCGGGCGACGATCCACGTCGCCACCAGGATCAGGATTGCGATGACGATCTTCGGGCCCCAGTTCATCAGCTGGGCCTGCCAATAGGCGCTCTGGTCGTACATTTCGCTGCTCACTCCCCTTGCGTTCGCTGCAGTTCCTTGCGCCGCTCGTTCCAATAGTCCAGCCGTTCCCTCACCTTGGCCTCGAAGCCGCGATCGGTCGGTTCGTAGAAGGTCAGCGGCTCCATTCCTTGGGGCCAATAGTCTTGGCCGGAAAATCCCTCCTCGGTCGAATGATCATAGGCATAGCCCTTGCCGTAGCCGACCGACTTCATCAGCTTCGTCGGAGCATTGAGGATGTGCATCGGCGGCATCAGGGAGCCGGTTTCCGCCGCCGAACGCCACGCATTTTTCTGCGCCGAATAAGTCGCGTTCGATTTGGGTGCGGTGGCGAGATAGAGGCAGGCTTGGACGATGCCGATCTCACCTTCCGGGCTCCCGAGGAAATCATACATCTCCTTCGCCGCGAGGCATTGCAGCAGCGCGTTCGGATCGGCGAGACCGATGTCCTCGACCGCGGCGCGCGTCAGGCGGCGGAGCACGTACAGCGGCTCTTCGCCGGCGACGAGCATGCGCGCCAGGTAGTAAAGCGCCGCTTGCGGGTCCGAGCCGCGGATCGACTTATGCAGCGCGGAGATGAGGTTGTAATGACCCTCGCGATCCTTGTCGTAGACCGGCACGCGGCGGTGCAGGAGCTCCGAGAGAGCGGCGGAATCTAGCGGTTCCGTCAGGTCGACCGAGAACAGGGTTTCGGCCTGGTTGAGCAGGAATCGGCCGTCACCGTCGGCGCTGGCGATCAGCGCTTCGCGCGCCTCCTTGGTGACAGGAAGCGGCCGATCCTCCAGCGCCTCGGCGCGGCGGATCAACTCCTCGAGCGCATCATGGTCGAGCCGCCGCAGGATCAGCACCTGGCAGCGGGACAGCAATGCGGCATTTATTTCGAAGCTCGGGTTTTCGGTGGTGGCGCCGACCAGAGTCACCGTGCCGTCTTCCACATATGGAAGGAATCCGTCCTGCTGCGAGCGGTTGAAGCGGTGAACCTCGTCCACGAACAACAAGGTCTGCTGACCGGCGCGCGCCGCAGTCCGCGCCTCGGCGAAAATCTTCTTGAGATCCGCGACGCCGGAGAAGACCGCTGAGATCGCGACGAATCGCAGGCCCACGGCGTCGGCGAGAAG
>JBQCCG010000160.1:0-4605 GCA_051962455.1 Sphingomicrobium sp.
GGGGGATCATGCGAAGATCGCGGCGTGGCGACACGAACGCGCGGTCGAAGATACACGGCTACGGCGGCCGGACCTGATCGAGCGCCACGGGGGCGCATCGCAGGCACCGCCCTCTGGCGCGCGGCGACGAGATACGAAGGCCAAAGACCGATGAACCTGATCGAAACCCTCGAGCGCGAAGCCATTGAGGCGCTCACGAAAGACCGGCAAGTCCCCGAATTCCGTCCTGGCGATACGCTCCGCGTGGGGGTGAAGGTGATCGAGGGCGACCGTACCCGCGTGCAGGCATTCGAGGGCGTTTGCATCGCGCGCGCCAACAAGGGCGTCGGCTCCAGCTTCACCGTCCGCAAGATCAGCTTCGGCGAGGGCGTCGAGCGCGTCTTCCCGCTTTATTCGCCGATCATCGATTCGATTGAGGTCGTTCGCCGTGGCGACGTCCGCCGCGCCAAGCTCTACTACCTGCGCGGACGCACCGGTAAGGCCGCGCGTATCGCCGAGCGCCGCACCATCCAGCGCGACGTTCCCGGCGGGCAAGGCGCCGAGACCGAGACCGCTCGGGCGGAGAGCGCTCCGGAAGCCTGATCTTCGTTAAAGCTTCCGCTCATTTCTGTGAATGGCGGCGGAGACGCTTGCCGTTTCGGCGAATGCAGTTTTTAACAGTGGGGCGTCCCGGCCGGGGCGCCCCATTTCGTATCCGCGGGGACTGCCGTCGATGAAGCTGTTCAATTTGCTCGCCGCAGCGAGCGCGCTTGCCTTGTTGCCGTCAATCACACAGGCCGCTGGCCAGCAGCCATCGCAACTTCCCGCCAGAGAGATGCACTCCCTGACCATCGAACGGGTCTTCGACAGCCCGTCGCTCAACGGCCCGGTCCCGCGCCTGCCGAAGCTTTCGCGGGACGGGCGGTATCTCGCGCTGCTTCGCAATCGTCCGAACGACCTGCAGCGCTATGACCTTTGGGCGTTCGACCGGCAGACCGGCAAATGGTCGATGCTGGTCGATTCCGAGAAGCTCGGCACCGGCGAGGTGATGTCCGAGGCCGAGAAGATGCAGCGCGAGCGCAAGGGCATCGTCAACCTGAAGGGCATCATCGCCTACGATTGGTCGGCGGATAACAAGACGCTGCTCGTACCGCTCGACGACAAGCTGTACCTCGCGGGCATCGACGGCAGCGTTCGACAGGTGAAAGGCGCCGGCTCGGGCGAGACTCTCAACCCGGTGTTGAGCGAAACCGGCAAATATCTGTCGTTCCTGCGCGACAATCGCCTTTGGGTGGGGCCGGTCGGCGGCACGATCAAGCCGGTGACCCCTGCGGAAGGCAAGCTCGTTCACTGGGGCGAGGCCGAGTTCGTCGCCCAGGAGGAGATGGCTCGCTACACCGGTTACTGGTGGTCGCCCAAGGACAACCGGATCGCCGTCGAACGCTTCGATGAATCGCCCGTCGATGTCGTTACCAGGGCGGCGATCGGCGCGACCGGGACCACGACGACCCAGCAGCGCTATCCGGCGGCGGGGACGCATAACGTAGACGTTTCCCTCTACGTCATCGATCCGAACGGCGCGCACAAGGTCAAGGTCGACCTTGGGCCCAATCGCGACATCTATCTGACCCGGGTCGACTGGGCGCCCGACGGAAAGACTTTGTACGTGCAACGGGGAAACCGCGCCCAGACGGAGCTCGACATGCTGGCGGTCAATCCGGCGACCGGGCGCAGCCGCTTGCTGTTCAGCGAGAAGGCGGCGCCGGAGCACTGGATCAATCTCACCGACGACTACAAATTCCTGAAGGACGGCAGCCTGATCTGGTGGTCCGAGCGCGACGGCTACGGCCACCTCTATCGCTTCGCCGACGGCAAATGGAACCAGCTGACCAGGGGCCCGTGGGTGGTCGAGCACCTCGCCGGAGTCGACCAGGACTCGCACCGGCTCTTCTTCACCGCAACCAAGGACGATGTGCTCGCGCCGCAGGTCTATTCGCTCGATTATCTCAATCCGGGTGAACCGCAGCGGCTGACCGATCTGGCTTTCGACAACAGCGCGACGATGGACAAGAACGGCAAGACGCTGCTGATCAGCCGCTCGTCACCGAGCCAGCCGCCGCAGGACTATCTCGCCGACCAGAACGGCAATCGCCTGACCTGGGTCGAAGAGAACCGGCTCGACGCCAGCCACCCTTACGCGCCCTATCTCGCAAGCCATCGGTTGCCGACGTTCGGGACGATCAAGGCGGTAGATGGCTCGACGCTTTACTGGAAGATGATCACCCCGCCGCTCGAGCCGGGGAAGCGCTACCCAGTGTTCTTCGAGCATTACGGCGGTCCCACCAGCCAGACGGTCATGAAGAATTGGGTGTCGCCGCTCGACGAGGCGCTCGTCCAGCAGGGCTATATCATCTTCGAGCTGGACAACCGCGGCAGTCCCAACCGCGGTGTCGATTTCGAGAAGCCCATCTATCATGCAATGGGGTCGGTCGAGGTGCAGGACCAGAAGGCCGGGGCGGAATATCTGAAGAGCTTACCGTTCGTCGACCCGACCAAGATCGCGATCTACGGCTGGTCCTACGGCGGCTACATGACCCTCAAGATGCTCGAGGCCGACCAGGGCCTGTATGCTGCGGGGGTAGCGGGCGCGCCGGTGACCAAGTGGTAACTATACCACACCTTCTAAATTGAGCGTTATTTGGGCACGCCGCAGCGCGACGCGGCGGCGTACGCCAAGTCCGATGCGATCGCCGATGCCGACAGGATCAGCGACCCGCTGCTGATCATCCACGGCATGTCCGACGACAACGTCTTCTTCGAGAACAGCTCGGAGCTGATCGCCAAGCTTCAGCACGACGACCGGCCGTTCGAGATGATGCTCTATCCAGGCGAGACCCACCGTTCCGGAACGCCCAAACTGCTCGCGCACCGGTGGCACACGATCCTCAACTTTCTGCGCGAGCACGGGGTCGTCGCACCGAAATGATCTAATCCGCTCTGCGTGTCCGGATCGCGCTTCTGTCGATGAGGCGCGTGTAGAGGTGCCAGGTCGCATAGCCGAGCCAGGGCAGAACGAAGGCGAGGCCGACGAACAGCGGGATCGAGCCGAGGACCAGGAGCACGGTGACGACCACGCCCCAGCGGATCATCTCGGCCCGGTTCGCGTTCGCCGATCGCCACGAAGCCGAGACCGCTTCCGCCGCAGTGACGTCGCAGTCCACCAGCATCGGCAGCGATGCGACGCTGAGCGCGAGCACAATCCAGCCAAAGACCACGCCAACCACAGCGCCCGCGACGATCAGCGCCCATCCTTGTACGGTCCCGAATACCATCCCGAGGAACTGCGGAATTGACGCGGGCGTCGCCCAACCAATGATGACCGCATAGTGCGCTCCGGCCGCGAGCAGCCAGAGGAAGAAGATCGCGAGCAGGAGCCCGGCGACCATGCCCATATCATCGGCCGTCGCTCGCTTGCGAACATCGAGGAAATTGTACCAGTGGAGGTCCGTTTCGCCTTCCTCTTTCCGGTCCGCGAGCTCGTAGAAGCCGACGGCGGCGATCGGTCCCAGCAGCCCCACACCGGCGACCACCGGCAGGAAGAAGGGCATGAGCGGCTTGCTGGTGGTCATCACTACCGCCGCAATGCCGATCAATGTGTAGATCAGTCCGGCGATGAGGACATCGCCGCGGAATGTCTTGAAATCCTCGAATCCCTGGCGGAGCGCGAAGCGCAGGTCATCGTCGCTGATCTTGCGGACCGGGATTTCAGTCGATTTACGCGGTGCGTCGCTACGCGCGATCGTGTTGGTCGCCATGACACCTCCTGACTTGGTGCCGTCCGGCGCAATGAGATTGGCGCCGGGCGCCAGATGCTGTTGCATACCATAGTACGCGCGAGTCGGTCAGCGGTTCACAGGCGCTCGACGCCGAAGACGATGTTTTCGTCGCGATTGTACTGCGGCCGCGCGAACTTCGGCCTGGCGGCGAGCAGCGGCGCGGCGCTCGAAGGGAGATCGCCCTTCGTACCAATCAGAATGAATGCGACCGGCTTCGGCTGGTCCATCGTCAACTGAAGGAGCGCGCCATCGCAGCTGCGTCCATAACAGCCGATCGCATATCTGCCATCGAGCTTCGGATCGATCGGCCGGTCGAAACCATCGCCGCCGGCAGAACGGATATTCGCGTCGGCGGGGGCGATGAGGGTCACATTCTCGTTGCCGTTTGCCGCCAGGCGCAGGGTCAGCGTCCTCTCCTCACCCGCGCGGACATCCGAAAGCAGCTGCACCGCAGGGGCTCGCGCGCTTGAATCGGCTGGCGCGGCCGAAAGCCATCGTTTGGTGTCGCTGAAGGGCAATTTGCCGCGGTGCCAGCCCTTGCCAAATGATCGGGGCAGCGGCGCCCCGTCGTTGAGGACCGACCACCAGTTCTTCCCATCGGCTGCATCGGTCACATGCTCGATGACGAAACGCTGCTGGCGGTCGGCGGAATAAGCGGGCGCTGCGAGAACGGCAACCCAACTGAGTAGCGTGAGAACGCCCGCGACTGCGCTCGAGGCGCGCAGGCCGATGCGTTCGACGAGCGGCTTAGCTTCGATTAGCACCGGCAGCAGGAGCAGCGAGCCGAGCG
>JBQCCG010000161.1:0-2304 GCA_051962455.1 Sphingomicrobium sp.
GCCGGTCTGGTTTTCGTAGGTGGAGAGGACGCGCACTCCATAGGACTGGAGGGCGGCGGTCAGCGCGGCAGTCGCGGAGTCGAGCTCGAGCGCTTCGGCGTTGGTCAGCGAATTGCCGGGCTTGGAGCCGAGCTTGCTCAATCGCTCCGGAAGGCCTGCCTTGCCGCGCGGCGGCCGAACGACGATCGTCAGGAACTGCTCGTTGAGGAACAGGCGCCCCTCGTTGATCCGGGCGCTCCAGCGGCGATCGATTTCTCCCGAGAAAGCGTCGGGGGCGACGGAGCCGAAATCGACCTGCACCTTGCGGCGGATCAGGTGGTGGTAAAGGACGGCCTTGGAATTGAGCGCGCTCCGCAATACCACGTCGCGGACTCCGAGCAGATGATTGAGGACGTCGTCGTCCTCGGTCTCAAACGGGAAGCCGGCGAGCCGCATCGAGCGCATCAGCGACCCGTCGCGAAGCCGCAGCGTCGAGGCATCGACGTGACACGCATAGGGCAGCCGGTCGCCTGCGCGGGCTTCCTGCTTGTTCCATGCCGCGGGTCCGAACCATTTCGCCATTTTCTAAAAGATCCTCGTTGTCATGGCGCGTAGCTGTTGCAGCCCCAGCGCTTCCAATTGCGCGTTCGGGAGCAACGGCTGACCTTGGTGATCCACAAGTCGAAGATGCGGGGTTCGCGGAGGCAGGCGAAATAGCCGATCACATGCACCGCAGCCGCCGCCGGGAGGGCGAGGTAGCTGCGCGTGATGAGGAAGGCCTCGGTCGTCACCGCCGCGTTGATCACGAAATAGCTGTAGGTCACGCCCGCGAACATCTGCGGGCGAGTGAGCGCTCGGAAGACGGGCGATCGGTGGAGCGCCATTCGCTCAGCCCGCAGCTGCGGCCGACTGGATGCCGCTGACGATCGCGCCCGCTCCGAACAGGATGAAGCAGCCGATGATCACGGTCGCCCCGAAGCGCCAGTTCATCCGCCCCGTCAGCATCATGAATCCAACCATCGCCACGGCGATCACCGCGACCGCGGTCGCGACATTGCCGAGCAGCGTGCCCTGGAGCCACAGCAGGGCGCTGACGATCGGCCCGGAGCCCGCGGGGTTGACCTCGCCTGCGGCGAAAGCGGGCGCGCTGAGCGCTACAGATGCAAGAGCGGCAAGGCCGCGAGTGAGTTTCATTGGCTTCCTCCCAGGGAGACGGTTGAAATGCGACGCACGATCGACGCTACGTAGGACATGGTTTCGGGGATGGCGGGCACTCCGCCGGCGCTCCGCACCCGGGCGGGACCGGCATTGTAGGCGGCGAGGGCCTTTTCGACGTCGCCGTCGAACTGGTCGAGCAGCTGCCGGAGGTAGCGCGCTCCGCCAATCAGGTTGGCAAGGGGATCAGTCGGATCGACTCGAAGGTCGCGAGCCGTTCCCGGCATCAGCTGCGTAAGCCCGATCGCACCCTTGCGGGACACGGCCGTCGGCTTCCAGCGGCTCTCCTGCCAGACGAGCGCCGCCAGCAGCGCGGGGCTGATGTTCGCCGTGTTGGCGGCGAAGTTCAGAGCTGCGGCATATTGCTGTGGGACAGGCGCGGGATCGACGCTGGTGATCGCAACTCCGGGGACGGCGGGGCCGTTCACTGCGACAATCTGGTCGGACGCGGGACTGCTGATGACTTCCCACTTCGCCGCGCCTGATCCCTGGCGAACGGCGACGGTGCCGTCCGAGGAAATATCCATCACTTGTGCATAGGCTGGAGACGCAAGGACGCACGCGGCCGATGCGACGATCGCCGCGCCCCTCCGCGCGAGGCGCTTTTGAGAATATGTGGCTGCACGCCGCAGCAGCTTAGAATCAAAAGACAATTTTCCGCCCACCCCGGGTAGTGAAACTCACTCTTGCACGGCTGCGGAGGATCGGGCGAGATAGTTAATATTTATTTACGGTAAAGTGAGTTTTGAGCCCGGTTCGACGGCGGATTTTCCTTAGATAGTTGTGGATAAGCGGTTCACCGCTCGCTCGGTCCGAATTAACAGGAAATAAACAGCTTCAAGCCGCCGCGCCGCCGCCAGCACAATCGAGAAAGCACTTCGACGGGAGTCGATCAGGTCCTCGGCTGGCGCGTCGCCCAGGCCTCGTCCGCTTCGCGGTTGAACAAATCCAGCGCCCGCGCCTTGCCGCGCGTCAGCATCGCGCGATGATAGCGCCGCAGGTAACGGCGGAATTCGCGGTCCTCGTAACGTGGCGTTCCCCTCCACCACGCCCTGGCATAACCCTGGAGCGTGGCAAGGCTGCCGAGCACCGCCGGCTTGTGCCCCAACC
>JBQCCG010000162.1:0-6932 GCA_051962455.1 Sphingomicrobium sp.
CCGCACCCAAAGCCGGCGGACGCCATTCCGCCCGGGGCCGCCACCCAGCAGTTTGCGAGCGCCTTAATCAGCGACGATCCGAAATTTGAAATGACGGACGTCGAGAAGGCCGCGGAGCCCGCCTCGCCTCTGGCGATCGACTCGTCACACGGAACGCTGATTGCGGATGCACAGCCGCCGGCGACAGCGGCTCACAAGCCCAAGGCTTCGAGCGAATGTCCGGCGTCCGGCAGCAAGCAGATTACAGCTTTGAGCGCCAACGATCTTCGATCCGGCGTCTCGGCATCCGGCTGCTAGGAAACGGCAATCGTCACGAGCTCGACGTTCGGGGGCGCTTCGCACCCGGGCAAAGCTGCGTTCATCTTCGCCCATGAAAAAGGCGGCCCGGCGAAAGCCGGACCGCCTGGATACGCGGTTTTGAACTGAGAGTTAGGCGATCTGCATCAGCGCAGGCTTGGCCTTGCGGCTGCGCCGCATCGCAACGCCGACTCCGGCAAAGCCGAGGAGCATCAGACCCCAGGTGCCGGGCTCGGGACCGGCGCCGGTCGAGTCATATACCGTGATGTGCGAGACCCCCGGATTGTCGGGGAAATAAGTGTTCAAGGCGAACGAGTAGGTCGTTCCCTATGTGAACCCAGCAGCGTCATAGAACAACTCGTAACCATCACCCTGTTTGATGCTGAGATAATGCAGCGTCGGGTCACCCGCACCCATCAGATAGGTGAAAAACAGGGTGTTGGTGTTGGTGTTAAGGGTGAGCGTAAACTCGCTACCGTCGATCGTCGGATAGTTGGTGGAAATATCCGTCGTGCCATTGAGACCGATCTGCGCGACCGACCGCGATGCGGTAGGATCGCCGTTCGCCGAGGTCGTGACTCCGCTTTGGGTCGCCCAGCAGCCGCTGAAGCCGTTTGAACCGCCTGGTCCAGTGATCGGGCAGTCCTGACCGTCAAAGCTGCCGATCGCGTATGTGTCCCCGCTGAGCGTCGGACCCGCATGCGCGGCCGTAGCCGTAATCCCGATCGATGCCGCTGTGGCCAAACTGATTAGTAAGCGTCGCATTACTCTATTCCTTCCTTTGCCCCTGAGGGAATTCGCCGCCATTTTGTGGAAGGGTAGGCGACGCTTCCCGCTCCCGCTTACCCATGCTGGTAAACAAGTGGAGAGTCGAATCACATAAATCATTTTTTAACCAATCGCAACGCTTCCGGGTGCGGAGCCCAACGGAAAACACTGAGTAATTTGACCCATACTGGGACGAAACGGGATCGGCTCGATGCAACTTCATGGCCAGTGACGCGATAAAAGGTCGGTGCCGTGCCTCTAGAGGCCAGGCGCCAACGGCAAAAGAGCGGCCCGGCTTTTGGCCGGGCCGCTCCGTTACGCGGGTCTTGAACTGAAGCTCAGGCGATCTGCGTTAGAGCAGGCTTGCGCTTGCGGCGGAGCGCCACGCCGACGCCGGCAAAGCCGAGGAGCATCAGGCCCCAGGTGCCGGGCTCAGGCACTGCCGTAGTCGCGCCGAACAGATTGATGGAGTTCTGCTTGAGCTCGAAGATCGGCGCGTTCGAGGCGATCAGCACCGAGCTGATGCTGACGTCCGGATTGCTGCTCAGAAGGTACTGCGTGTTCGCGTTCGCCTTCTGCGAGATACCCATGCTGATCGGCAGCCAGACACCCGGCTGACTGGTGAGCATCGCGAATACGTTGACGATTCCGTCAGACGCAAGCTGGATGCTGAACTCGTAGTCCGAGAACGCCGGCGGAGTCATGATGATGGCGAACAGATTCTGCGTCGACGGGACCTTGCTGTCGAAGTCCGTGTCGTTGATCTGAGCAAACCCCGAGCCGCCCGTGATGCTGATGCTCGTCGACGTACCGGTATCCGTGGTCGTATTGTAGTAGCTGAAGCCCTGGAACGACGTGTCGTGGCCGGCGTGGACGCTCGTATTGCCATAAACCGTGTTGCCGACGTTCGGCGCAACGTTCGTCGGATCAGAGCTGGCGTGGATCGCCGTCGTCAGATTCGGTCCGTTATATTGAGTGAAAGTAATCCCGGCGAAGGCGGGAGTCGCCATGCCCAGAGTTGCACTCGCCAGTGCTGTCATCAAAGCGCGTCGCATAAACATTTCCCTTCCGTTGCCCCTGAAGGGGGTTCGCCCGTCACTCACAAACTGCGCGTGGGCGGCGTTCCCACCACTTTCGGTCGCTTGCTTGCGTAAACGACGCTGAAGCCATTTTTTGATAAACGCATTCTTAATAACTTTCAATCTGTTGGACTATTTTGCGGGCCAGCATGAGTACCTAGAGCAACGCACCTAGCAATTATACTTAGTAATATTACCCATCACCCTGAGGGAGATCGCCGCAAATTCGCGAAAAACTCTTTGCTGGAGTACCCCTCGGCTCGTGTTTGGAACGGCGGCAAACCAGGAGCAAAATGCGAGAATTCGTCGTTCTTTCGAAACAAACCGTCCGAATTTGGCACGGCCCGTTCGACTCACTGTAAGGCCGTGATAACCAAGGCTATTAGGGGAACGAGCAAGAGTTTTCCCAACAAGGGGATCAATGGTGAATTTTCCGCGGCAACAGGAAGATTTCGTCACCTTATCCGAACGAGAGCGGGAGGTGCTTCAATGCATCGCTCGAGGGCTTTCTTCGAAGCAGTGCGCCCTGCAGCTGGGCATTGCTCCTCGAACGGTCGAGCGGCATGTCGAGAATCTCCGCAACAAACTCCATGCGCGCAACAAGCCGCACCTGGTCGCCAAGGCGCTTTCCGGCGGTCACATCTAAATCGCGCCATCGACGCCGTTCCAGCCGAGGTTTAATTCCTCTTTCAATCGATGATCCTTTGCTATGGCCGGCGAAGGGATCAGCCGTAGCGGAGTGAGCGTGCGCCTCGCCTATCTTTGCAATCTCTATCCGGCGGTGAGCCATTCTTTCGTCAGGCGCGAGATCGAAGGCGTCGAAGCGGCGGGACACGAAGTTTACCGCTTCACGTTGCGGCCGCCTCGCTCGGACCTGAAGGACGAAGCAGACCTCAGAGAGGCCGCGGTCACCGAGATCGTGCTCGAGCAGGGAGCGCTGAGGCTGGCCTCTTCCGCTCTTCTCTTGTGCTTCTCCCGACCACGCAGGACCATCGGTGCGCTCACCGCTGCATTCCGGCTCAGCGGCGCGGGTCTCCACCAGAAATTCCGCCACCTCGCCTATTGGCTCGAGGCGGCATGGCTGACTCGCAGGCTTCAACAACTCCGCGTCGAGCATGTTCACGCGCACTTTGGAACCAACCCCGCCGCGGTCGCGCTCATAACCCACGCCTGGGGCGGTCCGGAGTTCAGCTTCACCGCCCATGGCCCGGACGAGTTTGACGCGCCCCTCGCTCTGTCCCTCCGCAGCAAAATTGAGGCAGCTGTTTTCGTGGTTGGAATCAGCAGCTACGGGCGAAGCCAACTGATGCGCTGGTGTTCGCCGTCTCACTGGAGCAAGATCAAGGTGATCCGCTGCGGCGTTGACGAAAGCTTTCTCGAATGGGATCTGGGGCCCGTATCGCCAGACTCAATCGAGCTACTCTGCGTGGCGAGGCTGTCGGCACAAAAAGGTCTTCCGCTGCTTATTGCGGCGTGCGACCGACTGCGGGCCAATGCCGAGGCGTTTAAGCTGACGATCGTTGGCGATGGCGAGCTTCGTCCGCAGTTGGAAGCCGAAATTGCCGCTCGTAGGCTTCAGGACCGGATCACGCTCGCAGGAATCTGCACGTCGGCCGAGATTCGCGAGCACCTCCTGCGGGCGCGAGCCTTCGTGCTGCCGAGCTTTGCCGAGGGCCTTCCGGTCGTGATCATGGAGGCGCTCGCCTCTGCACGGCCTGTGATTGCCACCGAAATCGCGGGTATACCGGAGCTCGTCGACAGCGCGTGTGGCTGGCTTGTTCCCGCCGGATCGGAAGAAGCGCTGGCGGATGTGATGTCGGCGGCGCTGAAGGCCTCGCCCGTCGA
The DNA here is from genome assembly GCA_051962455.1 of Sphingomicrobium sp. Lineage (GTDB taxonomy): Bacteria > Pseudomonadota > Alphaproteobacteria > Sphingomonadales > Sphingomonadaceae > Sphingomicrobium. Next base: position 3,990 of record JBQCCG010000162.1, read on the forward strand.
ACTTTCCGCAAAGGGAACCGTTGGTCGCGAACGTGTGCATCGATTGCATGCTGCAGAGCGCAATGCGCGCCTCATCATTGAAGCGATCGGTGCTGTCCGGCGGCGTGCTATCTCCAGTCGATGACGTGGAATCGACCGCGCAATCGGTTGCTCGCGTACCGTAGGATTCCGAGAAATTCAGGGAATTTGCCGTACAGGATGAATCGGGTCGTAAGCCAGGCATCGGAAGGGTCGAGCCCGGTCGTCCTGTAATGCCGATAGGTCCTTCTCCCCAGCCAAACGTAGCCCATCAAGAGCAGCAGAGAGGCGCCGCGCGTGGGAATGAGCAGCAGCACTACAACCAGGGGCAAGAGAAATCCCCAGAATAAAGCGCTCCTGACGCCGCGGCCTCCGTCGCTGTAGTTCGTTCCTGTTTGGCCGATATACCCGTGTGCCATCGCGTGCCCGCCGCGTAAAGTTCGGCGCCACCACTGGCTGAATCGCAGCATTTGCGCATCGTGAGTTGCCATCGGAAAATCGATCTTCAGCACCGACCAGCCGACGAGGGACAGCCTATCGGCGAAGTCGGCCTCCTCGCCGGCAATAGCCTCCTCATTGAAGCCGCCCACAGCGCGAAATGCTGCAACCCGCACAGCCATGATGCCTCCCAAGCCGCGCCCGGCGGTAATGAAGCCTGGCGGTGAGCGCCACTCTATCGAGCAAAGCCGGTTGTAAACGGATGCCTCCGGATGGCGCTCCGACAATTGGCCGGTCACGATCGCGCAATCCGGATGTTGTACAAAGGCTGAAACGGCAGCGGGTGGGAAACCGGCGTTTAGCGTGCAGTCTCCGTCGAGGAACATCACAAATTCGATCGTCGGCCACCGCCGCAGAACTTCGGCCATTCCTTCGTTGCGACCGCGTGCCGCCGAGAATGGGCGTTCCGGGCTGAGCCTCACGACTGGGACTCCGAGGCCCTCGGCCACCGATGGACTTCCATCACTCGAGCCAGAATCGGCATAGACTGTCGGAAGGCCCGCTTGCCGAACGGACGACAGACTTGCCTCGATCCGCTCACCCTCGTTGCGGCCAATCACAACGGCAGCGATGGCCGTCATAACCAGCCCTGCTCCATCCAAGCGGGTTTGCTCCGCTTTTCATTCCAGCCTCTGATGGCAGGAATTCCGTCGGTGCGACGCGGGAGAGCGTGAAGTGCATGGTCTCGGAGTTGATGAGAAACGGGCTTCGCGCGTCCCGCCAGGCCGAGGATCCTTCTCAGTCTCCATATCAGGTGGCCTGCAAACCATACGGCATAGGCCAAAAACGCCACTGCTCTGCCGCGGTTGAGCGCGAAAAGGCGCGCCCGCGATCTGTACCAATAGCGCGGCCGTCTCGGTTGAATCCGCTCCGGCGACTTCCGGCTGTGAACCCCTGTTGAAGCGCCTCCGACGTGGCGTACGCGGCTTCGCGGCTCGGAGACAACGCTCCACCCTGCCCTTCGAAGGCGCCACATCAATTCGATATCTTCGTGGTAGAGGAAAAAGCCCTCGTCAAAGAGGCCGACATCGCGGAGAGCGTCAACGCGGAGCATGACGCTTGCTCCCGTTGCCCAATCAACCTCTCGCGCCTCCTCCGCGTTGATCGAGATGGGTGGGACCCTGAAAATTCGATCGAGAATGCCAGTACGCGCGCCGCGCGAGAACTCGCCCCGCAAGCTCGGAAAACTGAACGCGCTCCCTGTCAGCGTGCCATCCGGTTCGAGAAGCTGGCTTCCCACCGCGGCGACGCGCGGATGGTCGACAAGATACTCAATCAACGGCTGAACCGCTCCGCGCTCGACCTGCGTGTCCGGGTTCAGCACATATACGAACGGCGGCGGCTCCGACTGCTGAAGCAACTTGCAGATTGCTTCATTATTTGCCCAGGCAAATCCGCCATTGATCGGCAGCGGGAGGACCGACACCCAATCGAAGTACTTGCCGGTGGCGATATGGTGGGACAGTCGCTCGGCCGAGCCGTCACCAGAACCTCCATCGACGACGATAGCCTTCAGCCTCGGCAGGAGCGCCTTTTCGTCCGAAAGCGCAGCGAGGCATTTCTCGGTCAGATCGGGCGTACGGTAATTGACGATCACCGCCGTAATGCCGACGAGTGCAACGGCACCGGCCAATGAGTCGGATTGAGACGCAGTCACCCCAGCTCCCGAACAATCCGCGCTCCTACCGCGCGAGCGTTCCACAATCATGGGAACCGCCTAACCATTGCAAGCGGCCGCTCCAAGCTCACGCAGAATTAAGTTCCGAACTTGTCCCGAGTTGGGAGCATTCGGAAATGGTCCTCGAAACATGCCGTGTCGAACTTGGCTTCCAGCGCGGCATTGATACAATGCCCTCATGCTGAACTTCGAGCGGCTGAATGATTATCTGATGCTCGACCGAGAGGGGTGCCGAACCCTCGGGCGCTCTCTGGCGTCGCGCTACCAAAGCGCATCGCCATTCCCGCACATCGTCATCGATGATTTCGTATATCGGGAGATACTCGACTTGGTTCTTAGGGAGTTACCAGCAAGTGAGGGCGCGCGATTTTTTGACCGTGACCAGGAACGGTATAAGTTCCAATTTGCGCCCTACGAAGTTGCCTCCGGGCACATCAGAAACCTATTCGCAGAGCTCAATAGCGAAGCATTTCTCGGCTTTCTCGAAGAATTGACCGGAATACAAGGTCTCATCTCGGACCCATATTTTGCCGGGGGAGGGCTCCACGAAACCAAGCAAGGCGGTCACCTTGGCATTCACGCCGACTTCAATGTTCATCGCAGGATGAACGTTGAGCGACGAATCAATCTTCTCATTTACCTCAATGAAGATTGGCAACCCCAATACGGCGGTCAGCTGGAGCTGTGGGACAAAAAGATGAAAGAGTGAGTGGTGCGGGTCGAACCAGTGTTCGGCCGGGCCGTCATTT
>JBQCCG010000163.1:0-2505 GCA_051962455.1 Sphingomicrobium sp.
CGCTCGTCCTTGCTGTCGTCCACGGGCTCCGACGCGCGATCGGCACCCGCGGTCTCGATCACCGCGAGGACCGAACCGATCGGCACCTGGTCCCCGACCTCGCCCGCGAGCTCGAGCACCTTGCCCGCGACGGGGCTTTCCATCTCGACCGTCGCCTTGTCAGTCATCATGTCGGCGATCTGCTGGTCTTCCCTGATCTCGTCGCCGACCTTGACATGCCAGGCGACGATCTCGGCCTCGGCGATTCCTTCGCCGATGTCGGGCAGCTTGAATTCGAAGCGAGCCATCAGTCAGCCATGACCTTTTCTAGCGCCTTCTTCATGCGCTTCGGGCCGGGGAAATAGGCCCATTCGTAAGCGTGCGGGTAGGGCGTGTCCCAGCCGGTGACGCGCTCGACCGGCGCCTCCAGATGATAGAAGCAGCGCTCCTGAACGAGGGCGGTTAGCTCGGCGCCGTAACCGCTGGGTCGCGGCGCCTCAGGCACAATTAGGCAGCGGCCGGTCTTCTTCACCGACTCCTCGATCGTATCGAGGTCGAGCGGAACGAGGGTGCGGAGATCGATGACCTCGGCGTCGAGCCCCTGCGCCTCGACCGCTGCGAGCGCGACATGGACCATTGTCCCGTAGGCGAGCACGGTGAGGTCGCCGCCCTCGCGAACCACTGCGGCTTTGCCGATCGGCACGGCGTAGCGGCCCTCGGGAACCTCGCTCGCCGGGTGCTTGGACCACGGCTTCACGGGCTTGTCGTGATGCCCGTCGAAAGGCCCGTTGTAGATGCGCTTGGGCTCGAAGAAGATCACCGGGTCCGGATCTTCGATGGCGGCGATCAGAAGTCCCTTGGCGTCGTAAGGGGTGGAGGGGATCACGACCTTCAGTCCCGCGATATGCGTGAACAGGCTTTCCGGCGATTGGCTGTGCGTCTGGCCGCCGAAGATTCCGCCGCCGTAGGGCGTTCGGATCACCATCGGCATCGGCCATTCGCCGGCGGTCCGGTAGCGCATCTTCGCCACCTCGCTGACGATCTGGTCGTAGCCGGGATAGATATAGTCGGCGAACTGGATCTCGATCACCGGCTTGAGGCCGTACGCCGCCATCCCGACCGCGGTCGCCACGATTCCGCCCTCGCTGATCGGGGCGTCGAACACGCGGGTCTTGCCGAACTCCTTCTGCAGCCCCTCCGTCACCCGGAAGACGCCGCCGAAATAGCCGGCGTCCTCGCCGAAGACGACGACGTCCCCGTCCTCGCGCATCTTGACCTTGTGCGCGTCATTGAGCGCCTGGAGCATGTTGAGGGTCGGCATCAGCGCATCTCGTCCACGGCCTGGTCGCGCTGCTCGGCGAGATGCCAGGGCACGTCGGCATAGACGTCCTCGAACATCGACTCGACATTCTCCTTCCCCTGATCGGGCAGGATTCCGATCTTCTCCGATTCCTTCTGCGCTGCGCGGACCGCGGCATCGCACTCCGCCGTCATCGCTGCGTGCCGGTCTTCGTCCCACTCGCCGATTGCCAGCAGGTGAGCCTTCAGCCGCTCGATGGGGTCGCCAAGCGGCCACGCCTTGGCTTCGCTGGTGGGGCGATAGCCGGACGGATCGTCGGAGGTCGAATGCCCCTCGGCCCGATAGGTGAAGAACTCGATCAGCGTCGGGCCGCCATTCGATCGTGCCCGCTCCGCCGCCCACTTGACCGCGGCAAAGACCGCGAGCGCGTCATTGCCGTCCACCCGAAGGCCCGCGATGCCATATCCGACGGCGCGCTGGGCGAAGGTCGCGCGCTCGGCCCCCGCGATCCCCGAGAAGCTGGAGATCGCCCACTGGTTGTTCACCACGGCGAGCACCACGGGCACGTTGTAGACCGCGGCGAAGGTCATCGCGCTATGGAAGTCGCCTTCGGCCGTGGCACCGTCGCCGACCCAGCCCATTGCGATCCGGCTGTCCCCCTTGATCGCCGCGCCCATCGCCCAGCCGACCGCCTGCGGGAATTGCGTCGCGAGGTTGCCGGAAATCGAAAAGAAGCCATGCTGCCGGTCGGAATACATGATCGGGAGCTGCCGGCCGTGCAGCTTGTCGCCGCTGTTGGAATAGATCTGGTTCATCATTTCTGCCAGCGGATAGCCGCGCGAAATGAGCAGCCCCTGCTGACGGTAGGTCGGGAAATGCATGTCATCGCGGTCGAGCGCGGCCGCGGCGGCGACCGCAATCGCCTCCTCGCCGGTACACTTCATATAGAAGCTGGTCTTTCCCTGGCGCTGCGCCCGGTACATGCGGTCGTCGAAGATGCGGACAGTGACCATGTCGCGAAGCATCTTCCTGAGCGTGTCGGGGTCGAGCTTCGGATCCCACGGGCCGACCGCCTTATCATCCTCGCCAAGCACCCGGACGAGCGCCGTGGTGAGCGGATGGGTCTCCGCGGCTGCGACACTCGTGTCGGGGCGCGGTGCGCTTCCGGCCAGGGGAATCTTTAGCGACGAGAAATCGGGCGTGTCGCCCGGCCGGAACGCAGGCTC
>JBQCCG010000164.1:0-5056 GCA_051962455.1 Sphingomicrobium sp.
GCATGGGATTATAAGCAGGGCCCATTTTCGTTTTTTTTTTGGGGGGGGTTCGTCCCCCCCCGGGTATTTTGGGTGGTTTTCGCCCGCCCATTTCCGCCGTGCGTCGAAGCCGAGGGCGCGCACGCCCTCGACGGCATGTGCGCCGAGCTTGGTAAGGGCCGAGACGGGATCGACCGCTTCTGTTGCCACCCCGGCGGCGTGAAGGTGATCGACGCAATCGAAAGCGCACTGAATCTCAATCAGGGCGAGCTGAACCTCGAGCGGGAAGTGCTGAACGACTTCGGCAACATGAGCGCCCCGACCGTGCTGTTCGTGCTAGACAGGCTCCTCGAGCAGGGCCTCCCCGACAAAGTGATGATGACCGCCTTCGGCCCCGGCTTCACCTGCGCCGGGCTGATGCTCGAAGCCGCTTGACGCTCAACCTCGTCATTCTCGGGCTGGTCACGGTCGAGCGCCTGACTGAGCTGTGGCTCGCGAGCCGCAACACGAAACGCCTGATCGCCCAAGGCGCAGTCGAACATGCACCTCGCCATTACCCGCTGATCGTCGCTCTGCATGTCCTGTGGCTCGCGAGCTTGTGGTGGCTAGCGAGATCACGTCCAATCGACGGCTTTTGGCTCGGTCTATTCGTGCTGATCGAAATCGGACGGATCTGGGTTCTGGCGACCCTCGGCAGGCGCTGGACCACGCGGATCGTCGTGCTCCCCGGCGCTCCACTCGTTCGCCGAGGGCCATACCGCTGGCTCAATCACCCGAATTACGCGGTCGTAATGGCTGAAGTCGCGGTCCTGCCGCTGGTGTTCGGGCTGTGGAGGGTCGCGCTCGTTTTCAGTATGATCAACGCAATCTTGCTCACCGTCCGGATCCGAGCGGAGAACCGCGCGCTGGCACGACCCTAGCGCGGATAAACGTAGACGTCGTAATTTTCGTCCATTCCTGACGGCCGTAGCCTGGCGATCAGGCGCGTGGATGTCAGGAATCGCTTGGCGTCCACAGGCGTGACGACAGTGTAATAGTCGAACATCATTTTCTGGCGGACGTTCGTGTCCGCCTGCAATTTCATGTGACTGAGAAATACGATGGGCCGGCCCGTCTGGCGGTGCAGGCGAGCCGCGTCCGCAAGAACATCGTCGAGGGTCAGCAATTTTCTGGCCTGATTGCTCAGGCGAACGACAGTTCCGAACCGCTGCTGCCGAAGAAAGTACAGAGGATTGCCGGCGTAATATGGAAGCGGCTCCAGCATCGTGTCCGGATCGGCCATGACAATGGCGTTCGAGAGTGCAGGCCGACGGAGCAACGCTCCGGCGTCGGCCGATCGGCTGAACGGCACTTCGCTGAGCTGGAGCTTGATCGGGACGCGGAGATGCCACGTCTGGGCCGCCAGCAGCACCAGCATGGCTAAGCCGCCCGCGGTCTCTACGGAGTTCATCCACGGCTTTTCAGGCCAGCGTCCACCGGCGCCCTCGCCGACCATCCAGTACAGCGACAGCAGGAAAACGAGATAGAGGACCTCGTGGCGGTAGTCGGACGGATAGACGAGATAGAAGAACAGCTTCAGGCCAATCAGCGCAGCGATTGCAGCTACGATCGCCGCTGGCCTTCGGATCAGCCCCATGCAGCAGCAAAGGAGCAGAACCGGAAGAAAGCCGTAGGGAAGCGCGCGACGTATATCTGATTCGAAGTTGAGGTTTGAAAATCCGCTTCTGTCGAACAAGCCGGCGAGCAGCTTGCCAACGTTCTGGTCGGCGAGGCTCGTGGCGACCGCCGCGTCATTGTAGGTCGGGTAAACCGTCACGAAGCAGAGCAGCGCGCCGATCAAAGCGAGCGCAGCATTCCCGGCGAAGATCAGCCACCTGCGATCGGTGGGCGCTCCTCCGTCGGTCATCATCTCGATCAGCCGAAACAGCAGGAACATCGCCGCGAGCAGGCAGGCAGGGACATTGGTGTTGCAAAGGATCAGCAGGATGAAACCGAACCACAGCGAATTGCGGACCCGCGAATAGAGCGCGGCGAGGATGAACATCACCAACGCCGAGATGCCGTAGTTTCTCGCGACGACGACATATTCGAAGGCCGCCCAGAAGCTGAACATGATCAGCGCCACGACCGCCGTGCGAAACGGGGAGAACCACGCGACGACGGCCATCGTCGCGATCCCGATCACCGCGGCAGCGGCCGGAAGGACTTCGCGCACCGGGAACACGTCGTGGGCCGCGCGAAGGATCAGGTACCAGAGCGCAGGGTGGCCTTCGCCGTGAAGGGTCCGAAGCATCTCGACCACGTTCGATCCCGACAAAGCGATCGAGAAGGCGCGCACCTCGTCGCGCCAGAACGTGTGCGCCGAGATGAACCAGGCGACCAGCGCCAGCCAGATGATGAACATTGCAACGCGCAGGGTCTTTTGCCGCGGCGACGGATCACCGCCGACCAGCAGCAATTTCTGAAACGGCAAGCTCCCCCCCTGATCGAACACCCGGCGCTTCCCTCTACAGGAGGACCAGCTTACAATTCCTTGACCATTCGCACGTAAATCCGAACGCCGTGGAATCGGGAGATCGCGCTTGATCGACGGTTTTAAAGTCGCCGTGGTGCTGCCGGCGTACAACGCCGGCGAGACGCTCGAGCGCACCTATGCGGAAATCCCCCACGAGATCGTCGATGACGTGATTCTGGTCGATGATGCGAGCACGGACCGGACGTCCGAAATCGCACAGCGCCTCGGCATTCACACGATCATCCATGCACGCAACGGCGGCTACGGAGCCAATCAAAAGACCTGCTACACCGTCGCGCTCGCCAAGGGCGCAGACATCGTCGTCATGGTGCATCCGGATTATCAATATACGCCTAAGCTGATCACGGCCATGGCGGGAATGATCGCGTCCGGCCACTATGACGCGGTGTTCGCCTCGCGCATTCTCGGGGGCGGCGCACTCAGCGGCGGGATGCCCCGCTACAAATATGTCGCCAACCGCCTGCTGACGGCATTCCAGAACTTACTGATGGGAGCAAAGCTCAGCGAGTATCACACTGGCTACCGCGCCTGGAGCCGCCGGATGCTCGAGCAGCTGCCGCTCCTCGCTTGTTCCGATGATTTCGTTTTCGACAACCAGATGATCGCTCAAGCGATGTGGTCGGGCTTCGCGATTGGCGAGATATCCTGCCCGACCAAATATTTCCCCGAAGCGTCCAGCATCAATTTCCGCCGCAGCTGCATTTATGGCCTGGGTGTTCTGGCGACCGCGCTCAGCTATCGCCTCTGTCGTTGGGGGCTGTTGAAGTCACGGCTGTTCACCGAGGCAAACGCCACGCTCCCGCGAACCACCGCGGTCATGCCGACCATGACCGTCGCCGAACCGGTCGGACGAGTTCATTCGGCATGATCCTCGGCGAGCTGCGCACCCGCTTCCAGATCGATGCTCTGCTCGCCAAGCCGGCGACAAGGCAGTTCATCCGCTACGTGATCGCTGGCTTCTGCGTCAGTCAATTCGCCGCCCTCATCTATTCGGCGCTCACGCTTTTCGTTCACCTTGAGCCGTTGAAGGCGAACGTGGTGAGCACCTCCTGCGGAGTGGCCACCGGCTATCTCGTCCACAATTACTGGAGCTTCGCGGAAGGGACCGCGCGCAACGACCCATCGAAGCTCGTGCGATTCCTGACCAGCGCGTTTCTGGCATTCGTCGTGAACACAGCCTGGGTTTGGTTACTGGTGAAAGTTCTGAGATTCCCCCCTCTCGCCCCGGTTCCGTTCATGATGTTCGTTACACCCTGGGTGAGCTTCTTCGTGAACCGCCACTGGGTGTTCAAGGCGGCCTGAGCAGCAGCCGCACTCCGTAACTCGCCGCTTGCGGTCGTTAGGACGGGAGCCTATATCGCCGCTCTCTCCTCGACATCGTCAGATGCCTGAGGCTGGGGCCCTACGGCTCCGGTCCGAGAGACGTTTGAGTTCATCGGAGTTTTGTCAGTGACCGACGTTGCGGGTCTCGCCAGACGGATCGGGCCCGAGGTGAAGAGCCTCGGCTTCGATCTCGTGCGCGTTGCGATGATCGGCGGAGCGTCCGATCCGACGCTGCAGGTCATGGCCGAGCGCCCCGACACGCGCCAGCTTGACCTTGCCGATTGCGAGACCATCTCGCGCCGGCTCTCCGACTGGCTCGACCGCGAGGACCCGATCGAGGGCAGCTACCGTCTCGAGGTCAGCTCGCCGGGGATCGACCGGCCGCTGACTCGCCTGAAGGATTACGCCGACTGGTCGGGCTATGACGCCCGTATCTCGCTCAAGGAGCCGCGCGGCGAGCGGAAGCAGTTTTCCGGCGTGCTCGAAGGGCTCGACGGCGACAATGTGAAGCTCATCGACAAGAGCGGCCAAGCTCACCTCCTGCCCTTTCACGACATCTCATCGGCCAAGCTGCTCTTGACCGACAAGCTCATCAACGCCACCGCGCCGCTCAGCACTAAAGGCGCCGACTCAATTTTGACCATAGAGGAATGATTTAATGGCCACCGCACCCGCTGCCGTCAGCGCCAACAAGGCCGAGCTGATCGCGATCGCCGACGCGGTCGCACGCGAGAAGCTGATCGACAAGGGCATCGTCATCGAGGCGATGGAGGATGCGATCCAGCGCGCCGCCCGCTCGCGCTACGGCAACGAGAATGACATCCGCGCCAAGCTCGATCCCATCACTGGCGACCTTCGCCTGTGGCGCGTCCTCGAAGTGGTTGAAGAGGTCGAGGATCATTTCAAGCAGATCGACCCTAAGGGTGCGCAGAAACTGCAGAAGGGCACCAGCATCGGCGACTTCATCGTCGATCCCCTGCCCCCGATCGAGTTCGGACGCATCGCCGCCCAGGCCGCCAAGCAGATCATCTTCCAGAAGGTCAAGGATGCCGAACGCGAGCGCCACTATGAGGAATTCAAGGATCGCGTGAGCGAGGTGATCACCGGCGTCGTCAAGCGCGTTGAATTCGGCCACATCGTCGTCGATCTCGGCCGCGCCGAGGGCGTCATCCGCCGAGATCAGCAGATCCCGCGCGAGATGGTCCGCGTCGGCGACCG
>JBQCCG010000165.1:0-2341 GCA_051962455.1 Sphingomicrobium sp.
AACGCTGGGGATCACGCCGGCGGCCAGCGACGCGGACATTGCCGAGGCATTCGCGCGGAAGATGAACGCGTTCCGCTGGCATCCGGCAGGCGCGGCGGCCCGGGTGTGGATCGCCTATGAAACCTTGCGCGACCGGATCCGGCGCGCGGACTACGACCGGGCGCTCGGTCTCGTGCCCAAGCCGCAGCGCGAATGGACGATGGCGGTAACTCGGGAACAGTGGACGCCATTCGTCGCGCCGGTCGATGTGAAAATGCCGGAACAACTTCCGCGCGAACCGGAGCACCGGCCCGAGCCGCCGATCGACCCTAGACTCGAATCGATCGCTGCGACCTTGCGCGCGTTGTCGAGCCCCGCCGCGGAGAGGTCACCGGATCCAGCTCCGAGGTTGCCGGAGCAGCGCGAGTCGCCGAAGTCAGAGGACGGGTTCACGCCGCTTATCGAGCATATTCTCGCAGTCGAACAAACGGAGAAGGCCAGGCTCCGCGTGGCCGAAGTCCGCGGGCCTGACTGGAGGAAGCCGGTGCTGATCGTCGGCGGACTGCTCCTGAGTGCGGGGCTCATCGGCGCATACGCCGGCCTGTCCACAAGTGAAAACCAGCAGCAGACGCAAACGGAGACGGCAAAGAACTCCGCCCGACCGACGGCGAAGCGCCGCGTGGCCGTCTCACCTGCGGCTACTGTTTTGGCTCCGGCGCCGGTCGCAAGCGGGCTCGACCTGGATGCGCCGCGCCCGACCCCGCCGGTTATTGCGCATCCAAAGTCGAGGCGCGTCGCTTCGCGCGATCAGGTCCTGGGACGCGTGGCGCAGATAGCGCCGACTGAGGCTACGGATAGCGCCGCAAGCGATCCGCCCGTGTCCGATCCCCTCGCTCCTCAGCCGACCGCCGCCGCCAGCCTGCCGCTTTCGGACAAGGTGATCGCCCGGACGATTGGCCGCATCGGCTATTCCTGCGGCGACGTCGCCTCCAGCGCTGCGGTCGACGGCTCGCCAGGGACATTCACGGTGACGTGCAGCTCGGGGCAAAGCTTTCAGGCCACGCGCGTCCACGGACGCTACCACTTTCGCCGCTCGCGATAGCCGACCACCGGCTGCGCTTATCCGTACAGCGCTAGCGGCGCGTCGCCCAGCTCGCGCGTTGGAACCCCCGAAGGAATTCGGCGCGGCTCTTGACACCGTACCATGGTACGGATGCCATATGGGTGCCGACAAACCATTTGGGAAAGCGAAATGTCGGACCTTTCGAACCATCCAACCACCGTCAAAAAGGCGATCCTCTACCGTATGGTCACGCCCGAGCATGTGTGCCCATGGGGGCTGAAAGCCAGGGACCTGCTCGGCCGCTCCGGCTACGAGGTCGAAGACCATCATTTGAAGACGCGTGACGAGACGGACGCCTTCAAGGCCAAACATGGCGTCCCGACCACGCCACAGGTGTTCATCGGCGGCGAGCGGATCGGTGGCTACGACGATCTGCGGCGGTTCCTAGACAAGCCGGTCCGGGACCCGGAGGCCACGAGCTACCGGCCCGTGATCGTGCTGTTCATCCTGACCGCGCTATCGTCGGTAGCCGCGACCTATGCCGTCTCGGGTGAGTTGCTGACGCTCCGCACAGTCCAGTGGTTCATCGCCTTGTCGATGGTCGTGCTGGCGATGCTGAAACTGCAGGACGTGGAGAAATTCTCGGCCATGTTCCTCAACTATGACCTGCTGGCGCGGCGCTGGGTGCCGTACAGCTACATCTACCCCTATGCCGAAGCGCTGGCGGGCGTGTTGATGATTGCCGGCGCGCTGACCTGGGTTTCGGTGCCGGTCGCCTTGTTCATCGGGACCGTGGGCGCGGTGTCGGTATTCAAGGCCGTCTACATCGACAAACGCGAATTGAAATGCGCGTGCGTCGGCGGGTCGAGCAACGTCCCGCTCGGATTCGTGTCACTGACCGAAAATCTGATGATGATCGGAATGGCGATCTGGATGGGCGCCGAAGCCTTCGCGGGTATGTGAGCAGCAAATGATGCTTCCCAAATTGCTCGCGGCCGCGCTGATCGGCGTGGCGGGACCGGCGCTCGCCCAATCCACGCCGACGGACATGCCTGGCATGAACATGCCGCCAGCACCAGCTCACTCTACGGCCGCTCCCGAGAAGCAAACACCGATGGAGCATCCGACTATGGCCGGAATGAAAACCGGCCAGACGGGCCATCGCATGACCGGCGCGCTGGGCGATTACCCGCAGCAGCGGGAGTCGTCCGGAACGTCGTGGCAGCCGGATGCCTCGACTCCGATGACCGGGCCGATGCTGATGTCCGGTGACTGGATGCTGATGGCGCACGGCGTTCT
>JBQCCG010000166.1:0-6315 GCA_051962455.1 Sphingomicrobium sp.
AGCTGCTCGAAGGCAGCCGCACTGGGACGACCAGCGGCTTTGTCGTAGTCGGAGTGGTCGTCATTGCTGTCGCGCTCGTCCTGTTTATCTGCTTTATGGAGCGCGCCCAGCGACGCGTGCCGATCCAGTATCCTAAGCGCCAGACGGTTCGAGGCATGCAGCAGGAGCGCTCGCACCTGCCGATCAAGCTCAACACTGCAGGCGTGATCCCGCCGATCTTCGCCTCGTCGCTGCTGCTAATGCCCCTGACGATCATCCAATGGGCGGGGAACCGCGCGACTGCCGGGGGCGGCGCGAGCGACTGGCTGATCACGATCAGTACCTTCCTCCAGCACGGCTCGGCGGCGTACGAGATTCTTTACGCGATCGGCATTGCCTTCTTCACCTTCTTCTACACCGCGGTGCAGTTCAACAGCGAGGAGACGGCCGACAACCTGAAGCGCCATGGCGGCTTCATCCCCGGCGTTCGCCCCGGCAAGGCGACGGAAGAATATTTCGACCGGCTGCTCAACCGGATCACGGTCGTCGGCGCCGCTTATCTGGTGTTCATCTGCCTCGTGCCTGACGTCATCTCGACCCAGGCCGGGCTCACCAACCTGCGCCTCGGCGGCACCAGCCTGCTGATCGTCGTCAACGTGACGATGGATACGGTCAGCCAAATCCAGAGCCACCTGATCGCTCACCAATATGGCGACCTGATCAAGAAGGCGAAGCTCAAGACCACACCTCGGCGGCGATAGCAGGGCGGCAGCAGGGGAGAGCGCCGCGATGCTGAACATCATCCTCCTGGGTCCTCCTGGTGCGGGTAAGGGCACCCAGGCCGCGCGCCTGCAGGCGGAGCGCGGAATGATCCAGCTGTCGACCGGCGACATGCTCCGCGAGGCCCGCGCCAGCGGCTCGCCGATCGGAGAGAAGGTCAAGGCGATCATGGACGCCGGCGAGCTGGTCAGCGATGACATCGTCACCGCGCTGATCGGTGAACGGCTCGACAGCTGCACCGATTGCGGGGCGATCTTCGATGGCTTTCCGCGCACCCGCCCACAGGCAGTGGCGCTCGATCAGCTGCTCGCCGACCGCGGACGCCATCTCGATTATGTCATTGAGCTGGTCGTCGATGAAGAGGCGCTGGTCGAACGGATCACCGGCCGTTTCACCTGCGCCAAGTGCGGCACGGGATATCACGACACATTTCGGCCGACCAAGCTGCCGGGCGTTTGCGACGTCTGCGGCTCGACCGAGTTCAAGCGCCGCCCGGACGACAATGAGCATACGGTGCGCAGGCGGATGGAGGAGTACCGCGCAAAAACGGCGCCGATCCTGCCTTATTATGAGCAGCGCAGGCTGGTTCGGCGGGTCAATGGGATGGGCTCGGTCGACCAGGTCGCAGCCGAAATCGACGCGATTCTGGACAATCTCCCCTCCCCTTGATGGGGAGGGGCAGGGGTGGGGTGACCGTCGATGTAGAGGGTGCGTACTGATCACCCCCTCCCTCCCCCATTGTGGGGGAGGGCTAGTCAACCTCTTTCCAGCGTCACGAAGCGGAATGCCGGGCAACCGTCCGCCGCCTCGTGATCCTCACTGAAGGTTTCGCGCCAACGGCCGCTGGCTCGAGGGTCTGCAATGAACGTATCACCGGGTACGTCGTCCAACACTTCGGTCAGCTCTATCCGATCTGCTAACGGCAGGAGCAGCTCGAACACGTCTGCCCCACCAATCACCGAAATCGGCGAACCGTTGGCTAGGCGGATCGCATCTTCGACAGAATGCGCGACTTCCGCTCCGTCGGCTCGCCAGCCGAGATTGCGTGTCAGCACAATGTGCCGACGGCCCGGAAGCAGGCCCGGGAGGCTCTCGAACGTCTTGCGGCCCATGACCATCGCGCTTCCCATGGTCAGCGCCTTGAAGCGCTTCAGGTCGGCGGGGAGATGCCACGGGAGCTTGCCGTCGCGGCCGATTACGCCGTTTTGCGCTCGGGCGACGACGATCGTGATCGGCGGCCTGTCCATACGACTGCTTTGACGCGCTCGGAAGCACATGCCAAGCGCGGCCCGATGACAAACGGCGAAGCGCAGCTGATCGCCGAGCTCGAGCGGCGGCTCGGACCCAAGGCGGTAATCACCGATCCAGCGGAAATCGAGCCATGGGTCACCGACTGGCGCGGCCGGGTCCACGGTACAGCGCCGGCCATGCTTGCTCCTTCGTCGACGGAGCAAGTCGCCGAGGTCGTTCGGCTAGCGGCCGAGCATCGCGTTCCCCTGGTCCCGCAGGGCGGCAACACCGGCATGGCCGCGGGCGCGACTCCTTCTGCCGACGGCTCCGCCGTCCTCTTGTCGATGCGCCGGATGAACCGGATTCGTTCGATGAGCGCCGGTAGCCGCCTCGCCGTGGCCGAGGCGGGCGTGGTTCTCGCCACGCTGCACGATGCAGCGCACGAGGTCGGGATGCGCTTTCCGCTGACGCTCGGCTCCCGAGGCAGCTGCACCATCGGCGGGCTCACCTCGACCAACGCCGGAGGCACGCAGGTGCTGAAGTTCGGGACCATGCGCTCGCTGGTCGCGGGGATCGAAGCGGTCCTGCCGGACGGGTCGGTCTACGATGGGCTTTCCGGGCTGAAGAAGGACAATCGCGGCTACAGCCTCGACCAGCTGTTGATCGGCGCGGAAGGCACGCTTGGCGTGATCACGGTGGTCGCGCTCCGGCTGGTTCCGGCGATTGCCGCGCGCGCGGTCGCCTGGGCCGGCGTGGAGAGTCCGTCGAAAGCGCTCGATCTGCTCCGCTTCCTGGAGGACCGCACCACCACAATCGAAGGCTTCGAGCTGGTGCCGCTGGACTCGCTCGATCTAGTGCTCAAGCACATCCCGGACACACGTGCGCCGCTGTCAGGAGAGCACAAGTGGCAGGTGCTGGTCGAAGCGACCACCGCCGATCCGGCAACCGATGTTCGCGCCGATCTCGAGCGCCTTCTGGAGGCTGCGCTTCAGCAGGGCATTATCGGCGACGCGGTCTTGGCGTCCAACGAGGCGCAGGCGGAGGCGTTCTGGAAGCTCCGTGATTCCATCTCCGAAGCCGAGCGCGCCGAAGGCCAGACGCTCGCCCACGACATTTCCGTTCCGGTCGCCGACATGCCGAAATTCATCGTCGAGGCCGCCGCCGCCGTCGAGAAGGCATTCCCCGGCGTAACCGCTACGGGATTCGGCCACCTGGGCGACGGCAACATTCACTTCCATGTCCGCGCCGAGAGCCATGCGGCTCCGGACTGGTACGAACGCGAAGGGGAGGCGATCACCCGCTTTGTCGACGATCTCGTCACCGCCGCCGGCGGCTCGATTTCGGCCGAGCACGGCATCGGCCAGCTGAAGCTCGCCGAATTTGGCCGCCTCGCCTCGGCGGCTCGAATCCACGCGCTTCGGGCGATCAAGCAGGCGCTCGATCCGCTGGGGATCATGAACCCGGGAAAGCTCGTCCCTTAAACATAATTCACTTCACCCCGGCTGCGGCGCGTGGAAACGGCGTCCGCTTCGCATGTGCGGCGGAAGGAAGAGCAAATGGTCGAGCCCGCGGACGCCAAAGAGCTGATCGACGAAGCGATCGAGAAGGCCGAGGAGGCTGAGAAATCCGAGCAGGCGATCGAAAGAAAGTTCCGCAACCGGGTCTCGATCCTGGTTGGCATTTTCGCGGTGCTGCTCGCGATCGTCCATGTCGAGGCGGCGAGCAGTGCCCGCGAGAGCCTGCTCAAGACCGTGCAGGCGTCGGACACCTACAATTACATGCAGGCCAAGATCATTCGAGAGGCGGTGTTCAAGACCGCCGCTCAACAGCCGTCGCTCGATCCCGCCGCCCGCACAGAGCTGCTGAAGGAAGCGGCACGGCAGCGCAATCCCGACAAGGCCGGGCACGGGATCGCGCAACTTCAGCCGCAGGCCGACAGGCTGCGCGACGAAGGCGAAATGGCCTCGCAAAAGAGCGAATGGTACGAGCTAGCCGAGACCGCGATGCAGGTCGCCATCGTGCTGCTCTCGATTGCGCTGGTTGCGCGCTCCTGGGCGATTGTCGCCGGCGCCGCTTCGCTAGCGGGCCTCGGAGTCATTCTCGCGTTGGGGACGGCGGCAGGCCTGCTCGCCTGAAGGTGAAATGGCGCGCCCGGCAGGACTCGAACCTGCGACCCCAAGCTTAGAAGGCTCGTGCTCTATCCAGCTGAGCTACGGGCGCGCACGCTCAATCAACTAGCCGCAATTGACGCGCAACGGAACGGCGCTACGCCTCGTTGACATGAGAGCCGAAGGGGAGGGGCTGGAGCGGGTCGAGGCACGGGAGCTCCACGGCGCGCACTTCCGCTACTTCGATTTCATCATGGTAGCGATGGTCGTGGTGCTGCTGCTGTCGAACGTGATCGGGGCGGAAAAGCGATCGTTCGTCACCCTTCCCGCAATCGGTCCGTGGCCGTTCGGGGCCGGGATCCTATTCTTCCCGATCTCTTACCTGATCGATGACATTCTGACGGAGGTGTACGGCTACGCCCGGGCGCGGCGCGCAATCTGGGCCGGCTTCGCCGCGCTGGCCTTCATGGCGGTAATGGAGTGGACCGTAGTGCACCTTCCGGTCGCTCCCGGGTGGACGGGCCAGGGAGCCTATGAGCGGGTGTTCGGCTCCGGGTGGCGGATCATCGTCGCGTCGATGACCGCCTTCTTCGTCGGCGACTTCCTCGAATCCGCGACCATGGCGAAGCTCAAAATCTGGAGCAAAGGCCGGCGCCTCTGGATGCGCTTCTGGGGAAGCACTGTCGTCGGCGAGGGCATCGACAGCCTGATCTTCTACCCGCTCGCCTTCTACGGCATGGCCGACTGGCCGGTGAGCGCGCTTGGCGAAGTGATGCTCAGCCAGTTCGTCCTCAAGGTCAGCTGGGAGGTGCTGCTGACCCCCGTCACCTATGCCGTGGTCGGCTGGCTGAAGCACAAGGAAGGGCTCGACGTGTACGACGTGGGCACCAACTTCACCCCGTTCAGCACCAGCGTCTAGGCGACCGTCTCCAGCAACCCCTCGAACAGCCGCCGTCCGTCCATTCCACCGTGCGCCGGTTCGACCACCCGCTCGGGGTGCGGCATCAGCCCGAGCACGTTCCCGCTATCGTTGAGGATGCCGGCGATCCCGCGCGCCGAGCCGTTGCAATCGTCGAGATAGCGGAAGGCGACCCGGCCTTCGCCTTCCAGCCGGTCGAGCGTGGCCTCGTCGGCCTGGTAATTGCCATCATGGTGGGCGACCGGAAAGACGATCTCCTCGCCCGCATCATATTGGGCGGTGAACAGGCTCTGGCTGCTCTCGACCCTGAGCGGCACGGTACGGCAGACGAACTTCAGCCGGGCGTTGCGCATCAACGCGCCGGGCAGCATCCCCGCCTCGGTCAGCACCTGGAAGCCGTTGCAGATGCCGATCACCGGCACTCCGCGCCCGGCCGCGTCCTTGACGGCGCGCATGACTGGGGACCGCGCCGCCATCGCGCCGGAACGCAGATAATCGCCGTAAGAGAAGCCGCCGGGAACGCCGATGAAGTCGAGACCCTCGGGGAGCTCGCTTTCCTGGTGCCAGACCATCGCCGGCTTGCGTCCGGTCACCAGCTCCAGCGCGACGGCGAGGTCGCGGTCGCAGTTAGAGCCGGGGAAAACGATGACTGCGCTGTTCATGCGTTCTCCAGCCGCTCAATCCGGAAATTCTCGATCACAATATTCGCCAGCAATTTGCGGCACATGTCCTCGATCTCGGAATCGCTCGTGCCATCCGCAAGATCGAGCTCGATCAGCTTGCCGGCGCGGACGTCGTTGACGCCGGAGAAGCCGAGGCCCTCGAGCGCGTGGTGGATCGCCTTGCCCTGCGGGTCGAGCACTCCGTTCTTCAAGGTGATGAACACGCGCGCTTTCATGGGCCTCGCCTGAATGTTTGCCGGACTGCCGCCCCTATGGTGATGCCGTTCGAGCGGGGCAAGTCTTAGAACTCTGTTTACCTTGTTCGCCGAAAATGGGCACGAGCCGGTCAGTTCTTCACCGGCTGGTGGGAGGATTAGACATGGTCGCCGGTATTGCGATTGCCATGTTCGTTGCGCTGGTCGGTTGGGGCGGCAAATATTTCGGCTGGGACGACCCGGACGGAAAGGTCCAGCTCGCACTGATCACGGCGTTCATTCTCGGGATCGTTGGCGGCATCAAGGCCAGGGGCTGAAGCCGCGCTCAATAACCACTTAGGGCCGCAACCCGCTGACGGTGGTAGTAGATGTCACCGAACAGCTCGCCGAGCACCGCTCCGCGCTTCATAAACAAGCCGATG
>JBQCCG010000167.1:0-12418 GCA_051962455.1 Sphingomicrobium sp.
CGGGCAAGAGAAGATCCCCGGCCAGGCGGAAAGCGCCCCCCACCGGTTCGACCTCAGGCGGCATCTCACGAAGGCCGCAATTCTCGCCGTGGTCCTGTTCGGCATCTATTATGCCAACTGGAGCTTCGGCTGGGTCACTCCGAGCGATCTCGATTTTTATAATCCACCGGCGGACGTGCTGTTCAACGATTAGCGGCCGCTATTCCTTCGGGAACAAGAGTCTCCCAGGCCGGCGCTCGCGGGCATTCTTGAACAGCTGATAAGTCTGGCTGACATATTCGGTCACCCCGGTAATCGAATCGATATGGCTCATCAGCTCGGGGGTCCGCTTCGCTTCGATGAGGCGGACGGAAGCGGATGGGTCGGGACCCTCAAACTGGACGTAGAAGAGCGGCTCGCCGCGCTTCAGGATCAAGTCCTTCGAAACGTCATGCCATTCGAACGCCCACTGCAGCGCGCGTGGCCAGATATCGATCGGGAAACGGCCATTGATCTGCACTCCCGGACGCGGGACCGCATTGTAATTGAGGAAGGGTGGATACTGGTTGACGTACACCGGGTCATCCGAAACGAAAATGTACGACGTCATCATCTGAAGCACGGGCCGGTTGGGGTCGCGCCACTCCGCCTGCGGCTGAAATACGACCATTTGCGCCAGAGCTTCGGGGCGGATGGGGCTCTTGTCGAAGAGCATGTTGGTGATGCCCAACTCACCATTGGTCGACGACAGGCGGAGGTGGAGATCGATGGGTGAGTTGACCACGAAATAGCGGCGGTCGAAGTCGAGCACTGCCGGACATTGGGCCACGGACTTGGCGATCGCATTCTTCGGGGTCTCGGGACGGAACGGCTTTGGCGCGTCCCAGATGACGCTCGTGCGCTCCGACTGGAGTAGCCAGCCGACGGTATAGCCGCGGCTCGCGCGAGCTTTGGCTTCATCTTCTGATTGCTGGTTCTCGGGTATCGGATCGGTCTTCGAAAACAAACCTTTGAACATTCTCACGCCCGCAATTTCTTGGTGGCCTCGGCAAGCGCCGCATACAATTTACCCATGTCCGACGACATGAGCGTCACGGCAATCATGCCTCCGTCGCGCTCAGCAAGTACCCGCCGCAGCATGGCCTCGAAATCGTGGATGTAGCGGTTGACCGACCGCTGGAATTCCGCGTCCTCGTCATAATGAGCACGGATCGCGCGCGTCTCGCTTCCGCCGATCAGCCGCACTGCGCGGCTGGTGAACACACCGCGGTTGCCCTTGAGGTAAGAGCTCCAGGCCTTGTCGTCGATTTCGTCGGCCATGATCTTGCCGACGTCGATTGCGGCCGAATGCATTGAGTCCATCAGCAGCGCGACGCGTTTGGCGAACGCCTCGCTGTCCTTCTCACGCTGGTCCTTGCTGGTCTGCTCGATGTGGGCCTCGAGCGCGGACGCTGTCTGCCCAAGCGTGATCATCTGCTGCGTCAGCCGGTCCGAGGCAGAGCGCGCCGATTCGACCGCTTTGCCGGCTACGGTGTCGATCTCGCGCAAGCGGTCCTCGATGCTTTCGCGGATCACCCGCTCGAGCGCCTCGGCAGCCTCGGTCGAGAGCTTGCCGGCGGTTTCCGGAATGACGGACTCGATCGCTTCGCGAGCGCGGTCCGCTGCATGGGCTGCGGCTTCCTTGACCTGGACCAGCGATGCAATGAGCGCGGGCCCCGTCTCTGAGCTCAGGCTCGCCGCCTCCCGCTCAACCTGGACGAGAGTAGAAGCAAGCTCGGTCAGCTTCGACTGGGCGTCTTCCACGCCTGTGTCGACGCTGGCGAGCAGCGCGGCGAACCGCTCCCTCTGCTCGGACATTTCTGCACTGGTCGCTGAAAGCTTCTCGCCGGCTTCGACCGTTGCGTCCCGCAGCCAGCCGATGTCGGGTTTGGCCGCCGCGGCGGCTTCCGCGAGCCGCTCGGCGCCGCCCTGGGCTTCGCCGATCGCGCCAGCGACGCCGTCGCGGACTTCAGTCGCGAGTTTGTCGATGCTTTCGCGAAGCGATTCTGTGCGGTGGGCAAGCGAATCGATCGCTCCGTCCTGAGTTCCGGCTTGCGCAGCCAGCGTATCGAGTTCGGCGCGCGCCCGAGTCAGCGATTCGAGGAAATGGTTGGCGCGATCGTCGCCGTTGTTCGCGAGCTCGGCGAAGCGCTGGTCGATCAGAGCGAGGCCGCGCTCGATCTCGGCGATCATCCGCTGCGATGCCCGGTCCTGCTCGGCAACGCGCGCTGAAAGGCCTTCCAGCGAGTTGCTCGCGTGATCGATGTTCGCGGCGAGGGATTCGGCCGCATCCGCACCCGCCTTGCCGATGCCCGCGTGCGCCTGGCCGACCAGCGCGGCGACCGCCGCGGACTGCACGTCGATTCCGGAGCGGATTTGCTCCAGCGTCGCCGACGTGCGTTCGAGCAAGGCGTCGAGAGCGCCGGAAAATGCCCGTTCCGCCTGGCCGACGCCTGCGGCCGCAGCGGCGCCTGCGCTATCGATCTCCGAGAGCCGGGCGGCAAGACGATCACTTGCTTCGGAAATGACCTGGTCGGTGCCGCGCGTTCGTTCGGCAAGATGCTCCACCCGGCGGCCGAGTTCGGCCGTATTCTCCGCCGACTCGGCGCCGATCGCGCGCAACTGATCGGCGACCGCTCGGGCCGACTGCTCGGCGCGCGGCAGGTCTTCAAGAAGAACCCCGACGTCGATGCGCGCCGAATCCGCCGCCCGATCGAGCGCCTCGCCATGTCGCTTCAGCTTTTCGGTGCTGCTGTCGAACTCGCGGGTAATCCCGCCGAGCTTACCGGTCGCCTCGTCGCCGAGCTGCATCAGCTGCTGCGAGATGACCGTCAGTTCCGTTCGGCTGTCGTCGATCCGCTGCGACAGGACTTCAAGCAGCGCTTCGAGGCTCTGCGCCTCGCTCCGCATCGCGATCACCGAGCGGGTGAAGCGCTCGGTTTCCTTGCGGCGGGTGCGTCCGAACATCAGCCACGCGAGCCCCAACAGCGCGAGCGGCCCAGCGGCGACCGAAATCCATTGCGCGGCCAGCGGCGAGGACAGCGGCTGCCCGGCGAGCGTGCGTCCCGCGGACCAGGCGCTATACGCAAGCCAGATGGCCGCAAGGACCGTCAGCGCGATCGCGAGGACCTGGCGGCCGCCGGCGCCGCGCTCCTCCGTGCTTTGGTGCAGCCACTGCTCCTGATTGAACGAGGGCTCGACGAAATCCGCGGCTGCGTTCAGGAGCTCGACGGGTTCTGCCGCATCGCCGGCTTTCGGCAAATGTTCGGCGCGCTTTGGGGTGGGTCTCATCGCAACAATCACTTTATCATCTTTGACGGTGCGCGAAAGCAGTTAGACAGGACGGAATCGACGCGGGGGGAGGATGCGAGCGGAATGGCCACGGGCGCGCTGATCGGCGCCTATCAGGAGGATGACAGCGGCGGACTTCGCTGCCTGCTCCCGCTCGCCGGCCGGACACTCGTCGAATATCAGGTCCGCTGCGCTGCGGCCGCTGGCTCCGCCCCGGTCATTGTGGTCGTCGAACGGGTGCCGCAGGCGCTCCAGGACGCCTTCGAGCGGTTGAGGCTCGACGGGATCGGCGTTTTCCCGGTGAGCGACGTCAATGAAGCGGTCAGCCGGTTCGAGGCCGGGTCGATGATCCTGCTGATCGGCGACGGCATTGCTCCCCCGGTCGGGCTCGTCACGGAGCTTGCGGCGGAGCCGGAGCCCGCCGTCGCCACTGTGCCCGATGACGAGGATCACGAAGCGTTCGAACGGATCGATGGCGCCACACGCTGGGCCGGGGTTGCGCTTGTCGATTCGCGCCTGCTTGGCTCGACCGCGGCAATGCTCGGCGACTGGGATCTCCAATCGACCTTGCTTCGCCGCGCGATTCAGGAAGGCGCACGGCGCGTGCCAATTTCGGACCCTAGCGCTGAGCCTCTGCTTGCCGAGAACCCCGATGAACTTGCCGATTTCCAGCGGCACCTCGTGCACGCGTCGCGCGGGCCGCGGAACGACTTTGTCAGCCGCTATCCCCTCCCGCCGGTCGAGGATTTTGCGACCGAGCAGCTGATGGAGACTCCGCTTCGCCCGGCGTGGCTGGTCTGGGCAGGGCTGGCGCTGACTCTCGGCGGCGCGGTCTGTTTTACCCGAGGCTGGCTCGGCGCCGGGCTCGTGTTGTTGATCCTTTCAACCCCGCTCGACCTCATTGCCGCCCGGCTTGCGTCGCTCCGGCTGAAGCCGCTGGCGCCTCGCCTGTGGAGCCGCCTCGCCCTGTGGCCGGCAGGTGGCCTCGCGCTGCTCGCAATCGGCCTGTGGGAAATGCGGCACGGCACCGGCTGGGGCGCGCTTGTCTCAGCGGCGGCGGCCTGTGCCTTCGCCGAAGCCGCGCGAATCGAAAAGTCCGACGTTCCGCCGGACGGAGACCTGTGGCTTTTTTCCCGCCGGAACGCGATTGTCCTCGCAATCCCGTTCGCGCTGGCGGGCTCATGGACAGCCTATCTCCTTGCGCTGCTCCTCTACGCGGCTCTTTCCTTTTTTATCGTGCAGCGGGTGCGGCATCCGCCTTCCAGTTGACGGGAAGTTAACGCAAATCGGATAAGCCCCCGCGCATGATGCCGGAGGAATGGCCGATCGCTGTGGTCGCAGCAGACGGAAATGCGCCCGCACGCGCCGCGGGTCGCGGGCGGCTGGCCACGGTACGCCGCGACTTTTTCCTGGACCCGGCAAAGCGGCTGACCGAGCAGGAGCGGGCGCTGATGACGGCGATGCTCCACTGCCTGGTGGGCGACGTCGCCAGCGCCATCCGAGCGGCCCTTCCGGCCGGCAACACTGCCGCCAATGACGAGGGCGATGCCGCTCTGACCGACAGATTGGCTGCATCGGGATTGCTCGATGAGGCCGGCCTCATGGCTTTGCTTCTCCGCAGTGCCGACGAGGAGCGCATCGCAACCGCGGCCCGGGCGCGAAGCGGGCGGCGGGAAGCTCGCGTGCTTCAGGGGCTCGTCAGCCATGATTATGGCGCCGTGGCCGCGGCGGCGATGGCGCTGATCCTTGCTCGCGGACGCCGCCGCGACCGCTTCGGCCAATGTCTGCTCGCCTATGACGACCTTTCGTTGGCCAGTGCGGAATCGCTCGTCCACGCCGTCGCGGCCGTCCTTCGACGCGAAGTCGCGGGCAGCCAGGGCCTCCCTTCCGCCGATCTCGAGCTCGCCGCCGCATCCGACCGAGTTCTTGAGAGCCATGACGAGGAACGCGGCATTGAGGCGCTAACTGCGGGCCTCGTCCATTTTCTCGATGAATCCGGCGGCCTCACCGATGAGCTCATCCTTGCCGCGGCGAACGAGGGCGAAGTCGGGTTCGTCGCCGAAGTGCTCGCTCTCCGCGCCGGCATCGAAACCGAATCCGCAATGGGAGAACTCCTGTCCGGCAATTCCGGCCATGTGATGGCGCTACTGAGGGTCGCCGGCATGTCGCGCACGCTGTGCGCAGGCCTCCTCGCGGGAATCGGCGACCTGATCGGCATTGCCGATGCCGGCGCCGCCATTTCTGCGTTTGACCGGATGAGCGAAGGCGAGGTGCAGGCGGCGCGGTCCTGGCTGGTGACTTCTCCAGGGTATCGGGCTGCGCTCGAAAGGCTGGGACAGGGCCGTGGCTAGCGTCCCCTCTGAACCCCGCGCCGTGCTCGGACGGCTCGACCGCGCCGGCCGCCTCGTCTCGGCCGACCCGGAACTCGAAGCCCTTCAGCGCGAAGCCGGCTCCGCCCTCGGGCAACCGTTGGCGCTCCCGCAAATCGCCGCCGTGGCGCAGCTCGCCCGCAAGCTGCGCACGCCCGTTTCGCGGCCTGCTCTAGCGGCGTCCACCGATCACGATATCGAGCTCTCGGTCCAGGCCACGCCTGAGGGCGACGAAATCGCCCTTTCGCTCGAGGGCTGGACCATGCGCGCTCCTGCCGGACCCCGGCTCGCCGCAATTCTAGGCGGCGGTAGCGAGGCCGAAACGGGAGGCGCGCGCAACGAATGGGCTGCGGACGAGGAGCTCCGGGTCATTTCGCTCTCGCCCGATCTCGCCGAACTTCTCGGAGTCGATGCGGGGGAAATCGCCGGGCAGCCGCTCACTCGCCTGCTGCGGCTGGAGGAAGACGAGACGGGAGAGATGCCGCTGATCAGCGCACTGGCGGCGAGGCGCGGCTTTTCGGGCCAGCACGCCCGCAGCCGGGCAGACGAACAGCGATCGGTGATTCTCAGCGGAGAGGTCGTGACCGGCGCCGCTGGAAGCTTCGCCGGCTTCCGCGGGTCTGTCCAATCGGAAAACGGGACACCATCGGCCGCGGCCGCACCTCCTAGAGCGAACGCCTTCGATCATGCGCTCGATGAAGTGCTTCGGTCACCGCTCGACCGGATCATCGAGAGCGCCGAGCGGATCGTCGACCGATCGGAAGGTCCGCTGCGGAGCGATTATGCCAGTTACGGCAACGATATTGCCGCGGCGGCGCGGCACCTCCTGTCCGTGCTGACGACGATGAACGAAGGCCCGGCCCAGGCGCATGGATCCATCGATCTGGCGGCGGTCGCCGCCGAAGCGGTTGTGCTGGTCGACTCAACCGCCGAGGAGCGCGGAATCAAGATCGAAATCGAAGCACGAGATTCGCTTCCCGCTCAGGCCGAGGAACGGGCGGTCACGCAGGTGATCGTCAACCTGCTCAGCAATGCAATCCGCCATTCCCCCGCCAGCGGCAGGATTCGTCTGACGTTCGCGCGAACGGAAGGGACGGCGTCAGTATCCGTATCCGACGAAGGTCCGGGTATCGCCGCGATCGATCAGCAACGGATCTTCGAACGCTTCGAGCGCGCCGATGCAAAGGAGGGGGGGACGGGACTCGGCCTTGCGATTTCCCGGCGCCTCGCTCGGTCAATGGGTGGCGACGTGACTCTCGACAGCGCACCCGGCGAGGGCGCGCGCTTCACGCTGACCCTGCCTGCTGCCTAGCGCTTGTCCAGCGGAACGTAGTCGCGCTGGGTCGCTCCGACGTAGAGCTGGCGCGGACGGCCGATTTTCTGCTCGGGATCGGCGATCATCTCATTCCACTGCGCCACCCATCCGACGGTGCGCGCGACGGCGAAGAGGGCGGTGAACATGTCGGTCGGGAAACCGATCGCGTTGAGAATGACTCCAGAATAGAAGTCGACGTTGGGATAGAGCTTCTTCTCGATGAAGTAATCGTCGTGGAGGGCGATCCGCTCGAGCTCCTTGGCGACGTCGAGGACCGGGTCGGAGATGTTGAGCTCCTTCAGCACCTCGTCGGCGGTCTCCTTCATTACCTTCGCCCTCGGGTCGAAGTTCTTATACACGCGATGCCCGAAGCCCATCAGCCGGAACGGATCGTTCTTGTCCTTCGCGCGGTTGATGTACTGCGGGATATTCTCGACCCGCCCGATCTCACGCAGCATGTTGAGCGCGGCCTCGTTTGCGCCGCCGTGCGCGGGGCCCCACAAACAGGCGATTCCCGCGGCAATGCAGGCGAAGGGATTGGCTCCGGACGATCCAGCCAGGCGCACGGTCGACGTCGACGCATTCTGCTCATGATCGGCATGAAGGATGAAGATCCGTCGCATCGCGCGCTCGATCACGGGATTGACCTCATAAGGCTCAGCAGGAACGCCGAAGGTCATCCTGAGGAAATTGCCGGTGTAGCTGAGGCTGTTCTGGGGATAGAGGAACGGCTGCCCGATCGAATATTTGAAGGCCATCGCCGCGATGGTCGGCATTTTGGCGATCAGCCGGTGGGAGGCGATCATCCGCTGCTCGGGATCGGTGATGTCGGTGCTGTCGTGGTAGAAGGACGACAGCGCTCCAACCACGCCGCACATGATCGCCATCGGGTGCGCATCCCGCCGGAACCCGCGGAAGAAGGTCGCGAGCTGCTCGTGCACCATGGTGTGGCGGCTGATGGTGTAGACGAAGTCGTCCAGCTCCTTCTTTGAAGGAAGCTCGCCGTGAAGCAGCAGATAGGCGACCTCCATGAAGCTCGAATGTTCCGCGAGCTGGTCGATCGGATAACCCCGGTGGAGGAGAATGCCTTTCTCGCCGTCAATGTAGGTGATCGCGCTTTCGCAGCTCGCGGTTGAGGTGAAGCCGGGGTCGTAGGTGAACATCCCGGTCTGGGCATAAAGCTTGCGGATATCGACGACATCGGGACCGACCGAGCCCTCGAGCACCGGGTAATCGAAGTTCCCGGCCGGGGTGTTCAACGTCGCGGTCTTGTCGGTCATTCATTCGGCTCCATCTGGTCGGCGATGCGGGCGAGGCTTTCGTCGCGGCCCAACAACGCGAGAACATCAAAAATTCCGGGAGACGTCGTGCGCCCGGTGAGGGCGGCGCGGAGCGGCTGGGCGATCTTGCCGAGCTTCACTCCGCTGCCCTCCGCGACCTCGCGGATGGCTGCCTCTAACGACGCAGCGTCCCACTCGGCAAGTCCGCCCAGCGCCTTGTGCGCCGATGCGAGAAGCGGGCGAGAGTCCGGTGTCAGAAGCGCAGCGGCGCCGTCGTCCATTGCGAGCGGTCGTGTATCGAACAAAAAGCGAGCGCCATCAGCGAGTTGATTGAGTGTATGGGCGCGCGCCTTGAGCTCCGGCATCGCCTGAATCAGAAGCGGCTTCTGGTTGGCGGAAATGCCCAGCTTCGGAGCGATCAGGTCCGCGAGGCGCGCGTCATCCGCCTCGCGGATGTAGTGGCCGTTGAGATTCTCGAGCTTCTTGAAGTCGAACCGCGACGGCGATTTGCCGACGTGATCGAGGTCGAACCATTCGATCGCCTGCTCGCGGCTGATGATTTCGGCGTCACCGTGGCCCCAGCCAAGGCGAAGCAGATAATTGTCGACGGCCTCGGGAAGGTAGCCGAGCTCGTCACGATAAGCGTCCACTCCGAGCGCGCCGTGCCGTTTGCTCAGCTTCGCGCCGTCCGGCCCGTGGATCAGGGGAACATGCGCATAGATCGGCTCGGCGAAACCCATTGCCCGGATGATCGCCAGCTGGCGGAAGGCATTGTTGAGATGGTCGTCGCCGCGGATCACGTGAGTGACCCCCATGTCGTGATCGTCGACCACGACCGCAAGCATGTAGGTCGGCGTTCCGTCGGACCTTAGCAGGACGAAGTCGTCGATCTCGGCGTTCTGGACGGTCACACGGCCCTGGACGCGATCGTCGATGACGGTCTCCCCCTCCTGCGGCGCCTTCAGGCGGATCACAAACGGCCTACCGGATTGCTCCTCCTCGACGTCGCGCCAGGGACTGTTGATGCGGAAGGGCCGGCGTTCCTTCGCGGCAAGCTCGCGTTGCGCGGCCAGCTCCTCCTGGGTCATGTAGCAGCGATAGGCGTGCCCGCGGTCGAGCATCTTGTGCGCGATCTCGGCGTGCCGCGCCCAGAATTGCGACTGGTAATATTCGTGGCCGTCCCAATCGAGGCCGAGCCAGCGCATGCCGTCGAGGATCGCGTCGATTGCTTCCTTGGTGGAGCGGACCTTGTCCGTGTCCTCGATCCTCAGCAGGAACTTGCCGCCGTGATGGCGGGCGAAGAGCCAGTTGAACAAGGCGGTGCGCGCACCCCCGATGTGCAGGAAGCCCGTAGGCGAGGGCGCGAAGCGGGTGACGACTGGCGAATGATCGCTTGCACTCAAGCGAGCTTTCCTCTTCTCTTCATGCTGCAATGCAATGGACGAGCGCCCCTAGCATGGGGGAAGCGCCTCTTCCACAGCGTGCTCGGGGCTATTGGAAGACGCGGTTTTCCGCGGTGGTCGAGGGGCTGGAGAAGTTCCTCGAGACCGAACGCGCGCAGCTTCCGCCATGGCTTGTTGTGGGTTTCGGCACCGGCATCGCCGCGTGGTTCGCGCTGGATGCAAGAAGCGAGTGGACGGCCTTCCTGTGCATCGCGGCGTCGCTCACCTTGGTTGGCTTCGTGCTCGGCAGAGGCCGTGCAGGGCGGGCGCTGGGCTGGTTCGCGCTCGCGGCAACGATCGGGTGCGCCCTCGTGTGGGCGCGGTCATCATGGGTGGCGGAGCGTCGGCTGGAGCGTCCGCGCGTGGTCGATCTTGCAGCCACAGTCGAGTCGGTCGACCATCTCGCGACGCGAGACACGGTGCGGCTGCTGGTGAGGCCGCATGATTCCGCGCTTCCTCCGCAGGTCCGCGTATCGATCGACGAGGACAAATTTCCCGAGGGCGTTGCTGCGAGTGCCGAGATTCGGGTGAGGGCGCGCCTCGCGCCGCCGCCCCCGATGGCGCTGCCCGGCACCTTCGATTTCGCCCGCGACGCCTGGTTCCAGCAGATCGGCGCGGTCGGAAAGGCACTCGGTCCGATGTCCGTCGTGCAACCGGCGCAACCGCGCGGCCTCGATCGAATTCGCGATTCCCTCCGTCGGCATATCCAGAGCCGTCTTCCGCCGAGCTCCGCCGGCATCGCCGTCGCGCTCGCGACGGGTGATCAGAACGCAGTCGACCAGGACGATGCGGACGCCATGCGGCGAAGCGGGCTCACCCACCTCTTGTCGGTCAGCGGGCTTCATATCGCAGCCGTGGTGGCGTTCGCGATGTTCCTGACGCTGAAGCTCCTCGCATTGAGCGAGCGGCTGGCGCTTCGGTTCAACCTCGTGCTGGTCGCGGCCGCCGTCGCTGCGGCGGCGGGGATTGGCTACACGCTGCTCACCGGAGCGCAGGTGCCGACGATCCGAAGCTGCGTCGCGGCGTTGCTGGTCCTCGCGGGAATCGCGCTCGGACGAGAGGCTCTGAGCATGCGCCTCATCGCCACAGGTGCGCTCATCGTCCTGCTGTTCCGCCCCGAAGCGCTCGCCGGCGCGAGCTTCCAGATGAGCTTTGCGGCGGTCACTTCGATCGTGGCGCTCCATTCGACCAAATGGGCGCGGCGCCACTTCCAACGGCGCGACGAGGGGTTGTTGGCCCGCGGAGTGCGCGATCTCGTCGCGATGGTCGGGACGGGCCTCGCCGTCGAGCTGGCGCTGATGCCCTTCGCCTTGTTCCACTTTCATCGGGCAGGGCTCTACGGGGTTGGCGCGAACATTATCGCGATTCCGTTGACGACGTTCGTGATCATGCCGCTCGAGGCTGGCGCGCTGTTGTTTGACGTCGTGGGGTGGGGCGCCCCTTTGTGGGCGATATGCGGCCTCGCGATCGACGGGCTGTTGTCGCTGGCCCATGCGGTTGCAGCTTCCCGCGGTGCGGTCGCCTTGCTCCCCTCGATGCCGGCCTGGGCTTTCGCTCTGATGGTCGCCGGCGGACTTTGGCTTTGCCTGTGGACGGGCCGGGTGCGCATTCTCGGCGCCTTTCCCGTGGCGGTGGGCGCCATTGCAGCCGCGATGTCGCCTTCGCCCAATCTGCTCGTGACCGGTGATGGGATGCACCTTGCGGTGGTGGATTCCGGAACGCCCTTCATCTTGCGCGATCGCGCTGGCGATTATGTCCGAGGTCTCATCGCCGAGGCATCAGGGTTCGACGGCGATCCCTCCCTGCTCGGCTCGCGCCCATACAGCGCCTGCTCGCGCGATGCCTGCGTCGCACTGGTGCGTAAGGGTTCGGCCCAATGGCGGTTGGTCGCGACGCGCTCGCGCACTCAGATCGACTGGAGAACCCTCACCCAAGCCTGCGCGGATGCAGACATCGCCGTTTCCGACCGCAGGCTTCCGCGCGGCTGCGTTCCGCGCTGGCTAAAGCTCGATGCCCCTGCACTTCGGCGAACTGGAGGCATCGCAATTTATCTTGGCGCGGAACCGCGCATCGAAACCGTCGCCGATTGCGTCGGCGAGCATCCGTGGTCCGAAATCAATACCGCCGGATGAGACCCGCCAACCGACCCTGAATCCGCACCCGCGACTCATCATAGCGCTGCGCTTCGTAGCGGCTGTTGGCGGGGTCGAGGCGGATCATCCGTCCCTCGCGGCGGTAGGTCTTCAGAGTCGCTTCTTCATCGTCGATCAGAGCAACCACGATTTCCCCGTCGCGCGCGGTGTCGGCCTTGCGGATCAGCGCGAAATCGCCGTCGAGGATGCCCTCGTCGACCATCGAATCGCCGGAGACCTCCAGCGCGTAATGCTCGCCGGCGCCAAGAAGCGCGGCCGGAACGGGAAAGCATTCGGTGCCCTGAAGCGCCTCGATCGGCGTACCCGCAGCGATCCTGCCCGCGAGAAGAAGCTCGATCGTGTCGTTCGCCGGCGCCGGGGTCGCCGGCCGCAGCGGCGTAACCGTCGCGGAAGGTCGCGTTTCGGGAAGCTTCACCACCTCGAGCGCTCGCGCCCGGTTCGGCAGCCGCCGGATGAACCCGCGCTCCTCGAGCGCTGAGATCAACCTGTGCACTCCAGACTTGGATTTGAGGTCCAACGCCTCGCGCATTTCGTCGAAGCTCGGGCTGAT
>JBQCCG010000168.1:0-6677 GCA_051962455.1 Sphingomicrobium sp.
CCCCTTTTCGTGAAGGACCAGGCTTTCGCTTTCGATGCCCGGAAGGCCGCCGATGCCGGAGCCGATCGAGACTCCCGCCATCAGTCGCGTCTCTTCATCCATGTCGGTGAGGCCCGCGTCCTCGATCGCCTGGCCTGCGGCGTCGATGCCGTAAACGATGAACGGATCGACCTGGCGCTGGATCTTGTAATCGACCCGCTTGTTGGGATCGAAACCATATTCATGATCGGCGGGCTTCACCTCGCAGGCGATGCGGCATTTCTGATCGCTCGCATCGAATTTGGTGATTGGCCCAGCGCCGCTCTTCGCGGCGATGATGTTCTTCCAGCTCGTCTCGACGTCGCCGCCAAGAGGCGTAACCAGCCCGAGACCCGTCACGACGACACGCCGCATCTTCAAACTCCCGAAACGAAAAGGCTCAACCCGCGAGGGCTGAGCCTGTGTCCTTCGATACGCCGCTTCGACAGGCTCAGCGGCTACTCAGGATGAGCGGAATACTCTCATCCGCTCATCCTGAGTAGGCATTGAGCCCTTCGACGCCGCCTGCGGCGTCGCTCAGGATAAACTCCGTCGAAATGCCGTATCGAAGCATCAGCCCTTGTGCTGGTCGATATAGTCGATCGCGTCGCGGACCGTCGTGATCTTTTCGGCAGCATCGTCCGGAATCTCGACGCCGAATTCCTCCTCGAACGCCATCACCAGCTCGACGATGTCGAGGCTGTCCGCGCCAAGATCGTCGATGAAGCTCGCGTCCTCGGTAACCTTGTCCGGCTCGACGCCGAGATGTTCGACGACGATCTTCTTCACCCGATCGGCAGTCTCGCTCATGTGGGGCTTCCTCCGTGTTGCTTTTGCGCTGCCCTAGCGGTGCGCCGGTGAGCCTGCAAGTAGCGCCGGCGCTCGCGGAGCACTAGGCGTGAGGCATGAAAGAGCGTCGGCTTACTGGCGGGGAAATCGAGCTCGCCCAGTCAATTTTCGGCGATGCGATCGATTATTCGAAAGTCCGGCTGTTCGAGGGAAAGTGGTGGCCGTTTCAGCCGAAAAACGCCGCCATGGCCCCGATGGGCGACATCTGGTTCCATCCGGTTGCCGGCGGCTGGTCGGAGGATTTTTCGGAGGAGCCCTTGTTCCGCCAGGGATTCTTCATCCATGAGCTGACTCACGTCTGGCAGGCTCAAAAGCACGGGCGATTCTACCTGCCCCTGATGCGGCATCCTTTCTGCCGCTATTCCTATGCGCTGAAGCCCGGCAAGCTGTTCCGCAGCTACGGAATCGAGCAGCAGGCGGAGATCGTGCGGCATCGCTTTCTCGCTGATCACGGCCTCTTCTCTCCTGTCGACCCGCCGCCAAGAGAACTGCTTGACTTCAGCTAAGTTGTTCCCAGTCGCTTCCGCCGCTGTAACAATAGTGCAACAGCGCCCCACTGAAAGTTGCCGATTTGCCGCTCTGCACTTTCGCTCCAACGGCTGTTTCGGCCATAGAGTCGCGCGGGCGACACAACTGGGGGTTCTCATGCGCGCGACGCAAGCTTTGCTGATCAGCACTTCGATTCTGGCCGTTGCCGCACCGGGTGGTGCTGCAACGAATGGGCAAACGACACCGGAACAGAGGGCGCAAGCCGCAAATCCTCCGCCCCAGGCGGGGCCCGCCGAGCAGGAAGGCGCGATCATCGTCACCGCGACCAAGCGCGCGTCGACGGTTCAGGAGGTGCCTTTCTCGGTCAATGCGCAGACCGAAGAAGATATTCAACGGGCGCACGCGCAGACTCTCGAAGACCTCAGCCGAAACGTGGCGGGCCTGACGGTCCAGAACCTTGGCCCGGGCCAGAGCCAAGTCGCGATCCGCGGCGTTGCGGCCGGGCAGATCGTCCGCGATCAGCCGGGCGTCAAGGAGCAGGTGGGCATCTACCTCGACGAGAGTCCCGTCTCGCTGTCTCTGTTTACACCCGACTTCGACCTGTTCGACCTCAACCGCGTCGAGACCCTCCGCGGGCCTCAGGGCACCTTGTTCGGCGCCGGGTCGATCGGCGGCACCATCCGCTACATCACCAACCAGCCCAAGCTCGATACCACTGAGGGCGAAGTCGAAGGCGACGTGAACGACTATTCGGGAGGTAGCATGGGCTACAGCCTGAAGGGCGTGATCAATGCGCCGCTTGGCCCGACTGCCGCTCTCCGCGTGGTCGGCTATGGCACCCACTTCGGCGGGTTCATCGATTCGGTCGGCTCCTATCGCAAGAAAAACGTGAACGATGGTCACCGCTACGGCACCCGCGTGTCGCTCCTTTGGGAACCCGCCCCTGGGCTAAAGATCACTCCCAGGATCGTTTATCAGGATGTGAAAGCGAACGGCTTCCCACGCGAGGAATTTTACAACCTCTACGACAATCAGTTCGTCACCCAGAATGATCTCGGAAAGGGCAAGCGAGAGCAATATCTCAAGCTACCCGAAGAGTTCCACGACAAGACGCTCCTCGCCGACCTGGTCGCCAGCTATGATTTCGGCGGCGCCGAGCTGACGTCCGTCTCAAGCTACATGCACCGCAATATCCTCGTCAGCCGCGACGCATCTGCGTTAACCGGGTCGGTTGGCATCAGCCCCTTCGCGCTCGCTTATGGTGTGAATCCGCTGATCGCGAATCTGCCGTCAAATCTCGTCGACACGACCAAGCTCAAGCAATTCTCCCAGGAAGTACGCTTGTCGTCGACCGGCGCGGGGCCGTTCCAATGGGTCCTCGGCGGGTTCTACAGTCATGCGGACCGAAATTATAAGCAGCGGCTGCCAACGCCCGGCTATGACGCCTTCATCGACGCCACGTTTGGCCCGGGCTTCTCGGCAACGCAGGACAACGGCTTCGGCTTAACCGACAACCCATATCATGCCGACCTGCCGTACGTGGACAAACAGGTCGCCGCGTTCGGTGAGGGCAGCTACAAGATCGGCCAGTTCAAACTGACTGCGGGCGGCCGCTGGTATGACTTCCATGAGACGCGTGACTTCAGGAACGGCGGCATTTTCTCACCACTGTTCACATCGCTGGGCGACAAGACCAAGTCCAATGGATTCAGCCCACGCGGGATTCTTAGCTGGGAGCCCGATCGAAGCCTCAGTGTCAACGTCCAGGTTGCCAAGGGCTTCCGCCTCGGTGGCATCAACGACCCGCTGAACACCAGCCTGTGCAGCGCGGCGGACCAGGCGATCTACGGACCGTTCGCAGCGGCGACGTATAAGGATGAAACGCTGTGGAACTATGAAGCAGGCTTCAAGTTCACGAAACACGGAATCACGTTCAACGCAGCCGCGTTCCACAACGCGATCAAGAATCTCCAGGAAACCGTAGATGCCGGCAGCTGCTCGTCGCGCCTGGTGTTCAACGTTCCGAAAGCGCACAGCGACGGAATTGAAGCGGAATTCTCAGTTCATCCGCTCACCGGTCTCGACCTGTCCTTCGCCGGAAGCGTGCTCAATTCGAAATTCGACTCGACG
The DNA here is from genome assembly GCA_051962455.1 of Sphingomicrobium sp. GTDB lineage: Bacteria > Pseudomonadota > Alphaproteobacteria > Sphingomonadales > Sphingomonadaceae > Sphingomicrobium. The sequence goes on from JBQCCG010000168.1 coordinate 3,487, forward strand.
ATTTCGAACCCGATCCTCGCGGTCAGAACCGGCATCATTAAAGGCAATCGCCTCCCGACGGTTCCGAAGTATCAATTCGCCGCGACCGCCAATTACGAATCGCGGTTCAGCTCGGATGCCGACTGGTACGTCAATGGCAGCGTCCAGCGCGTCGGAAGCCGTTACACCCAGGCGGGCGACCAGGAGCCTGGCGCAGGGCTTTTGACGGCCGCGGGCGGTAATCCGGCAATCTATTTTGATCCTCTAACCGGCGCATACGGCACTGCCGATCTTGATCTCGGGTCGCTGAAGCTGCCGGCCTATACGCTGGTCGATGCATCGCTCGGCTTGAAGTTCGACAACGGGCTCGAGCTGGTTGCCTATGTGAAGAACATCTTCAACGTCGATCCAAAGCTGTCGCTCGACCGCGAACGTGGGCTTCGCGCTCGCGTCGCCTATGAAGTCGGGCCGCCGCGACAGATCGGCCTGACTGCGCGGTACAGCTTCGGCGGGCACGTGGCTCCGCCTCCGCCTCCGCCACCGCCGCCACCTCCCCCGCCACCGCCGACGCAGACCTGCCCGGACGGATCGGTGATCGCGGCCACGGCGACGTGCCCGGTTCCGCCGCCTCCGCCTCCGCCGCCGCCGCCTCCTCCGCCACCGGCGCCCGAGCGCGGCTGATCCAGGACGAAGTGAAACCTGTGAGAGTATCGCGCCGCTCGCTCCGCATCGGGGCGGGCGGCGCTGCCGTTTCTCCGCTAATGGCCAAGCCGATGGCCAGAAAAGGCGGAGAGCATATCGCGATCGTCGGCGCGGGTGTGTTCGGCGCGTGGACCGCGCATCACCTGCAGCAGGCCGGGCATAAGGTGACCTTGATCGACGCCTGGGGGCCGGCGCAGAGCCGCGCCTCTTCGGGCGGAGAATCGCGCCTTACCCGCGCCGCATACGGCAAGGACGCGATCTACACGCGCATGGCGATGGACTCGCTGCCGCAGTGGAAGGCGCTTAGCGCGGTTTCCGGACTTCCAATCTTCATTCCCGCGGGCATCCTGTTCTTCTTCGCCACCGAGGAGCCTTACGTCCGCGACAGCATCGCCGCGCACCGGAAGTTCGGCCTCCCGACGGAGGTGCTGAGCCGAGGCGAGATGTCGCGGCGGTTCCCGATGATTGATTTCGCGGGGATCAGCGTCGGATTGTACGAGCCCGGCTTCGGAGCGCTGATGGCGCGGCGCTCGGTGCTGACGCTGGTCGATCGCTTTGTGAAGGCGGGCGGGACTTACGTGAAGGGATTCGTTCAGCCGCCGGCCGGTGATGATGCTCGGCTAACGGCGATCCGCCTCTTGTCGGGAGAGCAAATCTCTGCCGACCGGTTCGTCTTCGCCGCGGGGCCGTGGCTGCCCAAGCTTTTCCCCGAGGTGATCGGCCCCCGAATCCTGCCGACGCGGCAGGAGGTCTTCTTCTTCGCCCCGCCGGCCGGCGACCGGCGATTCTCCCAAACCCAGATGCCGGGCTGGGCCGACTTCAACGGCGGCGACATCTTCTACGGTTTCCCCGATCTCGAGAGCCGGGGAGTGAAGTTCGCGCACGATGCACATGGGGTGCCGGTCGATCCCGACACGCAGAGCCGGCGGCCGACGGATGCCGCGCTCGCGGAGATTGTCGCCTATCGCGACCGCCGCTTTCCGTTGCTCAAGGGAGCGCCGCTGACCGAGGCACGGGTCTGCCAATATGAGAACAGCTCGAACGGCGACTTTCTGATCGACCTGCACCCGCGATGGTCGAACGCCCTGCTGCTCGGGGCCGGATCGGGTCACGGCTTCAAGCATGGACCGGAGGTCGGGCGCTACGCCGCCGCCCGCCTGATGGGCTCCGTGACGCCCGAGCCGCGCTTCAGCCTCGTCACCAAGGCCGAAACGCATCATCGAGAGGTGCACTGACGGCGCGTCGGCCGATAGCGGGAAAATCGCTGTTCACTTGACCCGCTGCGTCGCCGGGCGCAGCCACCTTGACCGGCAAACTCGGGCTTTGGGGGAAGCAGGATGTTTCGCACACTCACGGCGCTGTTGCTCGCGGCCGCGGCCACGACACCGGTCAATTCGCAGGTTCATCACGAAGCCGGCCATTATCTCTTCGTCTGGAGCGGCGATCAGAAGGACAAGGGCAAGGATTTTCTCGCCGTCATCGACGCCGATCCTTCGTCCGCGACCTACGGGCACCTCGTGACGTCAGTCGCCACCGACCAGGTCAGCACCAGGCCGCACCACACCGAATATGTGATGCCCGCCGACGGAATGCTGTTCGCCAATGATTTCGATGCCGGCCGCACCTTCGTTTTCAACTTGAAAGACCCGCTGCATCCGAAGGTCGCCGCCGAATTCTCGGACCAGGACGGCTATGCCTTCCCGCACAGCTTCGTGCGGCTGCCGGACGGTCATGTGCTCGCGACCTTCCAGTACAAGTCCGGCGCGATGCCGATGCACGGCGACATGATGGACGGAGCCACCTACCGCAGCGGCTCTATCACCGGCGGGCTGGTGGAGCTGGACGAGTCCGGCCACCCGCTTCGTTCCGGAAGCAGCGCCGATCCAGCGATGCCGGATGCAGCGCTTCAGCCATACAGCCTCGCGGTGCTTCCGAAGATCGATCGCGTCGTCGTCACCAACTCGCCGATGCAGAATGACGCCCCGTTCCGGTCGAACACGGCGCAGCTGTGGCGGCTCTCCGATCTCAAGCTGCTCAAGACCTTCCGTCTCGACCCTGGTCAGCAGCTTTACGCTCACATCAGCCCGGAGGAGGCGCGGATCGGCCCCGACGGCGCGGTCTACATCCAGACTCTGGCCTGCGGTCTGGAGCGCGTCACTGGAATGGCTGACGACCAGCCGAAGGCACAGCTCGTGTACACCTTCCCGGGCACGTGGTGTGGCGTGCCGACGTTCGACGGCCATTATCTCATCCAGAGCGTGCCGGACATTCACGGTTACGTGGTGCTCGACATGCGCGACGGCGCGCATCCGCGGGAGGTCTCGCGGCTGGTGATCAGCCCCGATTACGCGTCCCACTGGACCGGGCTCGACCCCGAGACGGGGCGAATCGTGGTCACTTCCGGACGCGAGGGCGACCGCACCTATTTGCTCAAGCTAGATCCTGCGACCGGAGCGCTGTCGATCGACACGGCGTTCCGGGGCGAGGATGGCAAGGTGGGCTTCAGCTTC
>JBQCCG010000169.1:0-28082 GCA_051962455.1 Sphingomicrobium sp.
GTTCCGCATGAGCTGCATCTATGGTCAGCGGCAGATGGGCACGGAAGATCAGGGCTGGGTCGCACATTTCCTGATCCGGGCGATCGAGGGAAAGCCGATCACCATCTACGGCGATGGGCTTCAGGTTCGGGATATCCTCGATGTCGGCGACGCGGTGAATGCCTATGTCCGCGCGCTCGAGAATATCGATCGGATTGCCGGCAGCGCGTTCAACCTCGGCGGCGGCCCTGCGAACGCCGTGAGCCTCCTTGAGCTGATCGACGAAATGCGGGCGATCACGGGTCGCGAAATCGATCTGAGTTTTGAGGATTGGCGGCAGGGGGACCAACGCTGGTTCGTTGCCGATACGAGCAAGGCGCGCGCGGAGCTTGACTTGCCCAAGCCCCGCGGGTGGCGCGATGGGGTCGCGGCGCTCGCCGACTGGCTGGCCGCCGAGCGCGGCATCAAAATCCGCCCCGAGTTCGCGAGCGCGGCAGAATGAGTGCGATGCGCTTCCTGCTCGTCACGGATGCGGTGGGGGGCGTGTGGGTTTACAGCATCGAACTGGCGCGTGCGCTTCAACGGCTCGGAATTGAGACGGTGATCGCGGTCATGGGTCCATCCCCCGCCGCGAAACAGCGTAATGAAGCCGCCGGCCTTCGCCTGATCGATACCGGGCTTCCGCTCGAATGGCTCGACACCAATCCGCGGGAGATCCGCCGAGCCGGCGAGGCGATCGCGGAAATTGCCGACCGGGAAAGCGTCGACCTGGTGCAGACTAGCAGCGCCGCGCTGCTGGCCGACGTCCGCTTCCGCCAGCCTTGCGTCGCTGTGCAGCATAGCTGCGTCGCGAGCTGGTGGGCGGCGGTCAAGCGTGCACCGATGCCGTTCGATTTCCAGTGGCGGCGCGAACTCGCCGACGCCGGGCTCCGCCGGGCAAGCGCGATTGTCGCGCCCAGCATCGCCTTCGCCGCCGAAACCGCGCGCATCTACGACGCAAAGGTGCCGGTGAACGCCGTGCACAATGGACGAAGCATCATGAGCTCCGCGCGCGTGCCGCAGGGGCAGTTCGTGTTTACGGCGAGCCGGCTTTGGGACGAAGGCAAGGACGTCGCGACGCTCGACGCGGCGGCGGGGCGGCTTCGGGTGCCCTTCCAGGCGGCTGGACCGATCCGCGGTCCAAATGGCGCAAGCGCAAGATTCGATCATCTGGAGCTGCTGGGCGAGATCGGCGCAGTGCGCATGGCCGGCCTCTATTCGGCGCGGCCGGTCTACGCTTCCGCGGCGCTCTATGAGCCGTTCGGGCTCTCGGTCCTGGAGGCGGCGCAAGCCGGCTGTGCGCTGGTCCTGTCCGACATTCCGACGCATCGCGAGATCTGGAATGGCGCGGCGATCTTTGCGCCACTGCGCGACGCGCGCGCATTCGCGAACGGGATCCAGGACCTGATCGATGATCCCGACGAGCGTGAGCAGTTGGGCCGGCTCGCCCAGGCCCGGGCCCGCTTCTACACGCCCGACCGAATGGCTCGCGGTATGGCCGAAATCTACGGTCGCGTTGTTCAGCCCCACCCGCAACTGGTCGCAGGTGCGGCATGAGGATCGTCTATTTCACCCATTCGCTGCGTTCCTGCTGGAACCACGGCAACGCGCATTTCCTGCGCGGCGTCCTGAGCGAGCTGACGGCACGCGGCCACGACGTGAGAGTGCTGGAGCCCGATGGCGCATGGAGTCTCACCAACCTGATCAAGGATCATGGCGAAGCGGGGCTTGCGCCGTTTCGGGATAGCTATCCGGAGTTGAGCTCTCGCACTTATTCCCGGCCGGAAGAAGGGGCGGCACAGGCCTGGGGCGCGGACCTGGTCATCATCCACGAATGGAATGATCCGGAACTGGTCGCGGCAGTGGGGCGGCTGCGTGCGCGCGGTGGGCGTTTCACTCTGTTGTTCCATGATACGCACCACCGCGCAGTTTCCGCGCCGCAGGAGATGCGCGCCTATGATCTTGGCGCCTATGACGGGATACTCGCGTTCGGCGAGACACTCGCGCGCGTCTACCGGCGCTGGGGCTGGGGCAATCGCGCATTCGTCTGGCATGAGGCCGCGGACACCCGACGCTTCCACCCGCCGGCGCATCAGACAGAGCGCAAAGGTCTCGTCTGGATCGGCAATTGGGGGGACGGCGAGCGCAGCGCCGAACTTACTCAATTCCTGCTGGAGCCGGCACAGGCAGTGAAGCTTCCGCTCGACATTTACGGCGTTCGTTATCCGGAAGAGGCGAAGCGTAGGCTGAAACAGTTCGGCGCGCGCTATCATGGTTGGCTCGCCAACCCCCGCGCACCGGAGGTGTTCGCCCGCCACCTTGCCACCGCGCATGTCCCGCGGCGCTTCTCTGCGAAGATGCTGCCCGGAATCCCGACCATCAGGGTATTCGAAGCGCTCGCCTGCGGCATTCCGCTGGTATCCGCGCCGTGGGACGAATGCCAAGGTCTGTTCCGCGTGGGCGAGGATTTTCTGATGGTGCGCAGCGGTGCCGAGATGGCGCGCGCGCTGCATGACCTGAAAAATGACGCCGAGTTGCGCGCAAGCCTCGTCCGAAGCGGGCTCGAGACCATCGCTGCGCGGCACACCTGTGCTCATCGGGTGGATGAGTTGATGGCGATCGCCGATCGTCTGCGCGCTCCGGCGCTGGAGAGTGCCGCGTGAGAATAGCTTTCTACGGATCGAGCCTGCTGTCGTCGTGGTGGAACGGAGCGGCGACTTACTATCGTGGGCTTCTGCGAGATCTCGCCAGCCGCGGCTACGACATCACCTTCTACGAGCCCGATGCTTATGAGCGGCAGCAGCACCGGGACATGGAGCTTCCCGACTGGGCGCGCTCGGTGGTTTACCCGGCGACCGCCGAGGGTTTGCGGAGTGTACTGGCGGAGGCGCCGAGCGCCGACATCGTGGTCAAGGCCAGCGGAGTCGGTGTGTTCGACGACGAGCTGATTGCCGGCATCATCGATCATGCGCGCTCTGATGCGCTGAAGATTTTCTGGGATGTCGATGCGGCCGCGACACTTGAGGAGATGCGCAGCAGCTCCGAGCATCCGATCCGCAGCGCGTTGCCTGACCTGGACCTCATCCTCACCTACGGCGGTGGCCCGCCGGTGGTCGAAGCCTATGAGCGATTCGGCGCGGTCCGATGCGTGCCGATATACAACGCGCTCGATCCAACCACTCATCACCCGGTCGAGCCCCAGCCGCGCTTCGCGGCGGATCTGTCCTTCCTCGGTAACCGCCTTCCGGACCGCGAGGCGCGAGTCGACGAGTTCTTTCTCGAACCCGCTGCGATGCTCCCGGATCGCAAGTTCCTGATCGGCGGCAATGGCTGGGATTCACGGCAATTGCCATCCAATGTTGGGAATGTCGGCCATGTCTTCACGACCGAGCACAACGCCTTCAACTGCACCCCGCTCGCGGTCCTCAACGTCGCCCGCGACAGCATGGCCGACATCGGCTTCTCGCCAGCGACGCGCGTGTTCGAGGCGGCCGGTGCTGCGGCTTGCCTGATTACCGACGCGTGGGACGGGATCGAGCTGTTCCTCGAGCCCGATGAGGAAGTGCTGGTCGCACGCGACGGCAAGGACGTTGCCGATCATGTGCGCTGTCTGAGACCGGAACGCGCTCGCGAAATCGGCGCTGCGGCGCTCCGCCGCGTCCTCGCGGAGCACACCTACGCTCGCCGAGGGGCGGAGGTCGACGCGATTCTGAAGAGCGCGATGGCCGGACGCCTCGAAGAGGTCGCGGCATGAAACTCGTCGTGCTCGGTCTCAGCCTGTCCTCTTCGTGGGGCAACGGCCATGCGACCACCTATCGCGCGCTGTTGAAGGCGTTCGCGAAGCGGGGCCACCAGATCCTGTTCCTGGAGCGCGACGTGCCCTGGTATCGCAACCGCCGCGACATTGCCGATCCGGATTATTGCAGGCTCCAATTCTACGGATCGATCGAAGAGCTGCGGCACTGGAGCGACGACATCCGCAACTCGGACGTGGTGATCGTCGGCTCCTACGTGCCGGAAGGCGTCGAGGTTGGCGGCTTCGTCCAGCGGCTCGCGCGCGGAGTAACGGCATTTTACGATATCGACACGCCGGTGACGCTCGCCAAACTCGAACGACGCGATTTCGAGTATCTCTCGCCCGACCTGATCCCCGGCTACGACCTCTATCTGTCGTTCACGGGAGGCCCGACGCTTCGCCGTATTGAGCGGCAGTTTGGCGCACCAATGGCGCGCGCGTTGTACTGCTCGGTTGACGCGGATAGCTACCGTCCGCTCCAGCAGCCGAAGAAATGGGACCTTTCGTACCTCGGCACTTATAGCGACGATCGCCAGCCGACGCTCGAGCAGCTGCTGATCGAGCCCGCGCGCCGTCTGCCGCACCTCAACTTCTGCGTCGCCGGGCCGCAATATCCCGAGAGCATCGATTGGCCCGCCAATGTCGAACGGATCGAGCATCTGCCGCCGGCGGAGCACCCGGCCTTCTATGCTGCGTCACTGTATACGCTGAATGTTACGCGCGCCGACATGATCGCCGCCGGGTGGTCGCCGTCGGTGCGGCTGTTTGAAGCCGCGGCCTGCGCGACGCCGGTTATTTCGGACACTTGGGATGGCCTCGGCAGCCTGTTTGAGCCTGATCGTGAGATCATTCTGGCGGACAGCAGCGAGCAGGTGATTGAGCAACTGCAGTCGGACTGCAACTCGTCCATGATCGGTGAGGCTGCGCGCAAGCGGGTCCTCGCTACCCACACCGCCGCGCACCGCGCGGCCGAGCTCGAGAGCCAGATCGAAGAAGCCGCCGGAGCCAAGACTCACGGCGCCAGCAACAAGGAGCGTGGAGTGAAGCGTCAGAACCAGAAGATTGCGCTTGTGACGGGGGGCGCGGGCTTCATCGGTTCGAACCTGTGCGACCGGCTGATCGCCGATGGCGCACATGTGATCTGCATCGACAATTTCCAGACGGGGCGAGCCGATAATTTGCGGCATCTCGAACGTGAGCCGCGCTTCGAATTCGTCGAGCATGACGTGATCGATCCACTGCCGCAGTGGCTCCGTGGCGGACGCACCAAGTTCACGCATATCTATCAGCTCGCCTGCGCTGCCTCGCCGCCGCACTACCAGGCCGACCCAGAGCATACCTTGCTCACCAGCGTCGTCGGCACGCGCAACCTGCTGCGCCTCGCTGAAGAGACTGGCGCACGGCTGCTGCTGAGCTCGACCAGTGAAGTTTACGGCGACCCTGAGGTCCACCCGCAGACCGAAGACTATCGCGGCTGGGTCAGCTGCACGGGTCCTCGCGCCTGCTACGACGAGGGCAAGCGCGCCGCCGAGACGCTCGCCTTCGATTTCCTCCGCGCGCACCGCGCCGATGCCCGGGTCGCGCGCATCTTCAACACCTATGGCCCGCGCATGCGCTGCGACGACGGTCGCGTGGTTTCCAACATCGTCTGCCAGGCGCTGTCGGGCGACGACATCACGATCTACGGCGACGGATCCCAGACGCGAAGCTTCTGCTTCGTCGACGACATGATCGAGGCACTGATGCGGTTGATGGACAGCGATCGCGCGATCGGAATGCCGGTCAATCTCGGCAACCCGAACGAGCTGAAGGTCAGCGACCTGGTGGAGCTGGTGATCGCCATGACCGATACGGATTCGCAGGTCGTCCATCGTCCGCTTCCGGTCGACGATCCCCGCCGGCGCAAGCCGGACATTTCGAGGGCGATGAAGCTGCTCGGTTGGCGGCCGCGGGTCGATCTCGAGACGGGGCTCGGAGCAACCATTGAGTGGTTCGAGGATGAGGCGAACCGCGTCGCGCAGCCGATGTATGTCGACGCGCCGATGGTCGCAACCGCCGCCGAATAGTCATGGATGGATCGATGATGCGCGCCGCAGTGCTGACCGGCGCAGGTAAGTTGAAGATCGAGGAAGTGCCGCGACCCGAGCCCGGCCCGGGACAGGTCCGCATCCGGCTGCAGGGCTGCGGCGTCTGCGCGTCAAACCTGACGCCGTGGCAAGGACCCGAGTGGATGCAGTTTCCCACAGCGCCGGGCTCACTCGGCCACGAAGGCTGGGGCGTCGTCGAATCGCTCGGGACCGGCGTAACCGAGGTGCAGCCGGGCGATCGGGTGGGCTTTCTCAGCGCAAATGCCTATGCCGAATATGACGTGACCGAAGCATCGCAGGTGGTGAGGCTCCCGGAATCGCTCAGCGGCCTCGACCTGCCGCTGGAACCGTTCGGTTGCGCATTCAACATCTTCCGCCGAAGCGAGGTCAGCGAAGGCCAAACTGTGGCCGTTGTCGGCGTCGGCTTCCTCGGCGCGATTCTGGTCGGCCTCGCGGCCAACGCCGGGGCGTGCGTGATCGCGATTTCGCGGCGGCAGGAGTCGCTCAACCTGGCGACGCTGATGGGCCCTTGCCACACGATTCAGATGAACGATCATGACGAGATCATCGAACGCGTCCGCGAGCTGACGGACGGCACATTGTGCGACCGCGTGATCGAATGCGTCGGCAAGCAATGGCCGCTCGATCTCGCCGCCGAGCTGACGCGCGAGGGTGGACGGCTGATCATTGCCGGCTACCACCAGGATGGGCCGCGGCAGGTTAACATGCAGCTGTGGAACTGGCGCGGATTCGACGTGGTGAATGCGCACGAACGCGATCCGGCGGTGTCGATCCGCGGGATGCGCGAGGCGGTCGCGGCAATCGAGAGCGGGCTCATCGATCCGAAGTTGCTGATCACGCATCGCTTCCCGCTCGACCAGCTCGCCGAAGCGCTCGACGCGACCCGCGATCGACCGGGCAATTTCATCAAGGCGGTTGTCGTCACCGCCTGATGGTCAGCCTTGGCTTTCTTGGGCTTGGCTGGATCGGCCGCAATCGCATGCAGGCGATGCTCGCCACGGGCGAGGCGGAAGCAGTCGCGATTTCCGACCCGAACGAGGAGATGGCGCGGGAGGCGCAGGAGCTCGCGCCAAGTGCCAGGATCGTCGGTTCGCTGGACGAATTGCTTGCCTACGATCCTGATGGCGTGGTGATCGCCACTCCGAGCGCGCTGCACGCCGATCAGTGCATCCAGGCGTTCGAAGCGGGCTGCGCGGTCTTCTGCCAGAAGCCGCTCGGGCGAAATGCGGCGGAGGTGGTAGCGGTGCTCGACGCCGCGAAACGTGCCGACCGGCTGCTTGGCGTCGACCTTTCGTACCGCCACACGGCCGCGATGCACGCGATCCGCGACCACATTCGCACGGGCCAATTGGGTCGGGTCTTCGCCGCCGACCTCACCTTCCACAATGCCTACGGGCCACAAAGCGGCTGGTTTTGGGAACCGGAGCTATCGGGTGGTGGCTGTCTGATCGACCTCGGGGTGCACCTGGTCGACCTGTTGCTGTTGCTGTTCGACTTCCCGGAGGTTGTGAATGCTCGCGGAATGCTGCTCCGCGACGGGCGTCCACCTGCCAATGGCGAGGTCGAAAATTACGCGACTGGAGAGATCGTCCTGGCCAACGGCGTGCATGCGCGGATCGCTTGCTCATGGAACCTGAGTGCCGGCCAGGATGCCGTCATCGAGGCGAGCTTCTATGGGACCGAAGGCGGTGCCCAGATGCGCAACGAGAATGGCTCGTTCTTCGATTTTTCGGCCGACCTGCTCAACGGTCGGGAACGCCAGCGGATCGCCTCGTCGCCAGACGAATGGGGCGGCCGAGCGGCGGCGGAATGGGTGAAGAAGCTCGCTGCGGGGGAGCGCTTCGCCGGAACCACAACGGGCCTGCTCGAAACCGCGCATGTGCTCGATCGCCTGTACGGTCGCGGCTGATTACCAGCCGTTCACGCGCTCCCAGACATCGACAATCGACTCGCCTCCGTCAGTCACGAAATATCGCTCGTAAGCGGCCGCGGTCGCGCAGGCGTGATTGGGTAAAATTTTTACCCTACCGCCAAGGGGAAAGCGGGCGAAGTCGATCTCGCCCGAGCGGCTGGTGATGATTCCATGCTCCTGGTTCGTCGAGGAGACAGTGACTTCATCGATAATCTCGCCCGTGACGGGATCGCAGACTGCGCCATAGCCCCAGTCGATGGGGAGGTCGGCGGTGCCGCGGTCGCGGCTGAGCGCGAGGAAGCCGGCGTCGATCAACACGCGGCCATGCTGACGATTGTGGCCGATCACGCTGGCGATGACGGCGATTGCAATATCGTCGATCGCACAGGTCCCGAGCTCAGCCTGAACAAGGTCGCCGAAGGCATAAACGCCGGCGCGCACTTCGGTCACTCCGTCCAGATTGCGGGCATAATGGAGGGTTGGAGTGGAGCCGACACTGACGATTCCGCACTTGAGTCCTGCTGTTCGCAGCCGTTCGGCCGCTTCGACGGTCAGCGCCCGCTCCTGCTCGGCGATCGCTTCGAACTCGGGGATGGTCCGGCAGTCGTAGGACGCGCCGGCATGGGTCATCACGCCGGCAAGACTGTCGCCGAGCTTTTGCCCGATCTCGATCAGCAGCGGGTCGTCGGGGCTGATGCCCGCCCGGTGCCCGTCGCTGTCGATTTCGATCAGGACTTCGATCGCGACCCCCTCGGCGTCGCGGAACGCGCGCACGGCCTCTGCCGCTTCGACGGTGTCGAGGATGATTCGGAGCTTGCATCCAGCGCGGATCAGCTCGGCGAGTTCGGGTAGCTTCACCGGCGCGATGCCGACCGCATAGAGAATGTCGGTCACGCCATGCGCGAAGAAATAGCGCGCCTCAGCCAGCGTCGAGACGGTGATCGGAAGCCTCTCGCCGCCGGAGAGCACGCGTAGCACGTCGATCGACTTGGAGGTCTTGACGTGCGGCCGCAGCGTGACTCCGAGCGCGCGCACCTTGTCGCGCATGCGGGCGGCATTGCGTTCGAGGCGCTGGCGATCGAGCAGGAGCGCGGGGGTCGGGAGGTCGAGAATGGAGGCGGGCGCCGCGTGGGTCGCGCGACTGACAGCCTCAAGCGAACTGGTTTGCATAATATTTCGCTAGCACTGTCGACGTCGGCCTTCGACCCGTTGCAAACTTCAGGCAGTCCTCAACGCGAGAAGTCGTGACATCGAAAACAGGCACACGGCCGCGATGATCGTCGAGCTCATCCCGAGGCAGAAGAACGCCCAGGGCGGGATCACCAGCCAATAAGCGCCCATGATCCCGGCGAGCAGGCTGCCGAGGAATTTGGCGATGTACCAGGCGCCCATCGCCATCGAAGCGAAGCGCACCGGCGCCAGCGATTCGATCAGCGTCAGCCCGACGGGAATGACGAACAGCTCGCCAATCGTCAGCAGCACGAAATAGGCGAACACCCAAAGCGAGCTCACCCGCGCTCCGCCCCCTCCGCTGGCGAGCGCGGCGAAGACCATCGTCAGCATCGCCGCGGCAGCGATCACGCAGCCGATCGCCATGCGCTTCAGGAGATGCGCTGTCGTTTCCCGCTTCTTTCCCGATCTCCAGATGCGGATCAGAACCGGTGTGCCGAGAATGATCAGCAGCGGGTTGATCGACTGGAACCAGGTCGCGGGGATTTCGGTCTGCCAACCGAATAGGTCGATCGACCGATCGGTGAAGTCCCGCACCCACAGTGCGATGACATTGCCGCTCTGCTCGTAGCCGACGCGGAACAGCACGACCATCGCGACCATCAGGAAGAGGATCGCGACGTGCTGGCGGATGACGGGCGCTGCGCTTGGCCGCTCCTCGGCGGCAAGCTCCGCACGCTTCGGCTCGGGCGGAAGCAGCCGAAGGAAGCTGCAATAGCCGATCAGGCCGATCCCCATGCCAATACCCGCGGCGGTGAAGCCCCAATGCCAGCCGTACAGCTCTCCGAGCGTGCCGCAGACCAGCGGCGCGAGAAACCCGCCGAGGTTTATGCCCATGTAATAAGCGCTGTAGGCGTACGCCTTGCGCGGGTCGTCGTCGGCCTAAAGGCCGCCGACCTGCACCGCGAGTGGCGGAAGGAACAAGCCGTTGCCGAGCGCGACCAGGGCCAGCGCCGGAAAGAGCAGCGCGGGAAATGCCATGGCGAAATGACCCAGCATCATCATCACGCCGCCGGCGATCACGCTCGGAGTCCGGCCCAGCCACTTGTCGGCGATCAGCCCGCCGAAGAAGGGGCTGAAGAAGGCCGCAGCGCCATAGGCTCCATAAATCAGCGACGATTTCGCCTGCGGAAAGCCGAGCTGCTTGGTCATGTAGTAAACCAACAGCGCCTGCAGGCCGAAGAAGGAGAATTCGGCCCACATCTGGGTGGTGAACAGAACGGTGAGGCCGGGCGGGTGGCCGAACAGGGTCCGGGCCGGCCTCTCCCCTCTGTCCATAGAGCCGGCCCGGATCACAAAATCAGTAATTGAGCGACGTCGTGAGCAGTCCCAGGTCCAGGCACAACCACGCGAAGAAGATGGCGGAGAGAGCGATCAAAATTGCCCATACAGTCGCGACGATATGCCGCCCCGGCCGGCGCGCGACCACAGAGGCGTTCCAGATCGCGACGATCGTTCCGATGATGGCGACGATCAGCACCAACTGCAGCAGCCGCATCCAGACATCCAGGCCGCCGTTCAGCGCCGTCAGATCGCTGTTGACCGCCGTGAGGCAAAGGAACCAGCCCACCACGAGAACGATGAACAGCCACGCCGTCCCGCGGGTCAGCCGGTGAAGCAATAGCGGCCGCCCGGCAATATCCGCCTGATATTTGTAGCGGCGCCGCACCAGCGCGACGATCGGCCAGCCGAGCGCGGCGATCACCAGGATCAGCAGCGCAATGCCGCCGACCGGGAAGATCCAGCCGGCGTTGAGCGAGGCCGGCGCCGGCAGGAACTCGATGATCGGCGCATAGGGCGTGATCGAGAACATCTTGATGCCGCCGTGGCCGTCCGGAATGGCCTGCAGGTAATCGGCGCCGTCCACTTGCTTCCACAGGAACGGCTTCACTTCGCGCCACTTGCGCGGATCCCCGGAGGGGCCGGTGACGGTCGACGCGACGAGGACTCCATCCTTGTCGACGGCAACGGTGGTTTCGCCGAGGAGCGCCGCCAGCCTCAGGAAATTGAAGCCTCCGGCGCGGCTGCTGACGTAGTGCCCGGCCATGACCGCGCCGTCGGCCTTGGCCGTCGTCGAAGTCGGCAGGTTCTGCGGCGGCGCCGGGAAGTAGCGGTCGGTGAACTCCTGCAGCAACTCCTCTCGAAGAGCGTGCGCCGCGCCGTTCTTTCCGACGCTGTTCATCGAAATGTAGAGGCCGACGTTCTTGTCGAGGAACAGGTGCAGGTCGGAGTGGAAGAAGACCGTGTCGCCGCCGTGCCCGACGATGTTCAGGCCGTTGCGGTCCTCATGATAGAAACCGAGCGCCATCGCCGGCAGGTCGGGATACGGTTTGTTGACGTTCGAATACATGAGCTGCGCGGTCGCCGGGCTGATCAGCGTGTGATTGAGGTGCGCGATCATGAACCGGCCCATGTCCGCACCGCTCGCGGCGAGTGCGCCGGCGGGCGCCATCCCGATCACTTCATAGGGCTGGGGCTCATCGGAGCCCGGCTTGTAAGCCTTGGACATCAGTGGCCGGAGGTTCGCCGGAAGCGGCTGGTCGAAGCTCGAATGGGTCATCCCCGCGGGCGCGAAGATGTGCCGCTGGATATATTGGTCGAACGGCTCGCCCGAGACCCGCTGGACGATGTAGCCCGCGACAGATGCACCGTAGTTCGAGTAGGCCGGCATCGCGCCGGGCTCGTAAATTCGCTCCGGAACCCAGCGGGACAGGACTTGGCCAAGGGGCTTGGGCTTCTTCTCGCCAAAGTCGATGAGATATTTCGCTGTCTCCGCGAAGCCCGCCGTGTGGGTCATCAGGTTGCGCAGCGTGATCGGCTTCCCATCCTTGGGCGTAATCTTGAAATCGAGATAGGTGTTGATGTCCGCGTCGAGGTTGAGCTTGCCCTGCTGGACGAGCTGCATGACGGCGGTCCAAGTGAACAGCTTCGACACCGAGCCGGGGCGGAACAGGGTCAGCTCGGGATCGACCGGCTTTTGGGTTTTGAGGTCGGAATAGCCGTAGCCGCGCTCGGTGAGCGGCTGACCGTCCTTGACCACCACGACCACCGCGCCCGGAATGTCGGCCGCCTTGAGGGCGTAGGGAACGTAGCCGTCGAGCCACGCATCGACGTCGGCCTTGGTGAGATCATGTGCGCCTTGGGCGGAAGCCGACGTCGCAGGAACGGCGGGCGCCGGCAGAACCACAGTGGTGGGCTTCGTGGGCTGAAGCTGGGTCGGGGACTGCCCGGCCGCGGGAATCGCCAGAGCAGCAAGCGCGGCAATCGCCCATTTCAATATCTTCATCTTACCCCCGTCAGTAACGGTAGCCGAGCGCCAGCCCGAACGACCGCGGCCGGATGACGCCGGCGGCGAGATTGCCATTTATGTCGCCGAAGAATCCGACATTGGTGATCCCCCTGGCGTCGGTCAGGTTATGCGCAAAGGCATCGATCCGAAAGCGCCCGATGTCCACACCAGCGTGGGCATCGATCTGGCTGAATGCGGGGAGCTCGATTTGGGGACCGGGAGCAGGCTCGCCCCTGAAGTCGGAAAAGCGCTTCCCGGTATAATGCCAGCTCAGTCCTGCATGCGCCGTAAGGTTCGGATTGATCGGGCGCTCGTACTCGCCGCCGATCGTCCACTGCCACTTGGGATTGTAGGGCAGCGGGTCGCCACTGAAAGCGTTGACGGACGCCGGCGCATCGCTGGTCAGCTTCGCATCGACGTAAGACCCGTTCGCGTAAAACGAGAGGTATCGTGTCGGGTTCAGTCCAGCGGTCAGCTCGACGCCCTCGCTCCGGGCGCTGCCGCCGTTGGCGTTGATGCCGAAGCCGTCGATCTGAGCGAGCAGCTGGATGTTCTTCCAGTCGATCAGAAAGCCTGTGATCTCGAGCGATAGAAGATGATCCGCGGTCTGCGTCTTCAAACCGATTTCATAGTTGGTGGTCGTGTCGGGCCCGAACGTTTGCAATTCTTGAGGAGCGCCAGGTGAAAGAGCGTTGGGGCCGCCCGGTCGATAGCCCTTGGCGATGCGGGCATAGATGCGCGTGTTCGCGTTCGGCTTGAACGATGGAGCAATGGAATAAGTGAAGACGCTGTCGGCGGATTTTCCTGTGACGTTCAAAACGGTAGTACCAAGCAGCTGCCCGCTCGTGGTTTGTGCATCGGATTGGTTGTTGTGACTCCAGCGGCCACCTGCGGTCAGGTCGAACTTGGGGTCGATGTGCCAGGTCGCGTTCGCGAAACCCGCATATTCGGCGTAGCGTGATGGCAGACCGACGACGATGAGCCCATCGGCAGCCGGCACCGGATCGCCCGTGGTCGGATCGGTACCGAAGAGGTCCTGGGTCAGGCGATTCTTC
Organism: Sphingomicrobium sp.; assembly: GCA_051962455.1. Taxonomy (GTDB): domain Bacteria; phylum Pseudomonadota; class Alphaproteobacteria; order Sphingomonadales; family Sphingomonadaceae; genus Sphingomicrobium. The sequence continues at coordinate 13,409 of JBQCCG010000169.1, forward strand.
TCGTGCGTGTAGAAGCCGCCGATCGTCCACTGCAGCACTTCATTATGATTGGACGCCAGACGCACTTCCTGCGTGAACCGCCTCTGAGTCATGCCCTGGTTCAGGCCGACGCCGGGGCCGTAGACGGAGCTCGTATCTTCGATCTGCTTTTGGTCGAGCGTTCCGTAGCTCGTTGCCGACACGAGCGCGACCGGGCCGAAGTCATAGTCGATCGTCGTATTGTAAAGTCGGTAATTGACGTCATTCGGCTCATCCAATTGGCGCAGGTGCTCGAGATTTCCGTACGCCGGTTCGAGCGTGACCGGATTGAGATCCACGGTGTTGGTGCCGTTGCTCCGGATATCCTGAAGCAGGGCCGACGCACGGATTTTCAGGTTGGTCGTTGGAGTGACCTGAATCGAGAAGCGTCCCCCGTACGTCTTCCCGTCATTGACATCATGCCCGCGGTTCGGATCGTCGATATAACCCGGGTCTCGCCGATAAAAGCCGGTCAGGCGGAACGCAGCGTTGCTCGATAGCGGGACGTTGGCAGCGGCGCGGCCCCACCACCCGGTGTCACCATGGTCGACATCCTCGACCCCAAGTTCGGCCGCACTGCTGAACTCTCGAGGATTGGGAGCGATGGTCACATACTTGACCAGTCCTCCAAGCGAATTCGCACCGTAGAGCGTCCCCTGCGGTCCGCGCAGGACCTCCACTCGGGCTAGGTCGAACGGATCGATATCCGGGGCGAGAATTGCGCCGTTGGCGAGCCCGGTCGCCGAACCGAACGGCGCTTCGTCGATATAGGTTGCGACGGTCGCACCCACGCCCCCGGCATTGATGCCGCGCAGCACGATTCGCGAATTGCCCGCCTGATCCTCGACAACATTGGCGCTCGGAACGCGGGTCAGATAATCGGACATCCGCTCGGCATGCTGGTTGTCGAGCGACTCTCCGGAGATGACCGAAACGGACTGCGGAACGTCGAGCACCCGTTGCTGGCGCTTTTCCGCGGTGATTACGATCGCGTTCTGATCGCCCTTCGACTGGAGCGCCGAGGGCTGCGCGTTCGCGGCCGTTCCATTGTTGCTGGGCTGCGCAATAGCCGGGCCGGCCGCCGCAACAGCGCACGTACCGGCGAGAAACATGCCAACCGACCGACGGATGTTCACTCTAGCTCTCCCCCGCAGAATGGTGGCATCATTGCAGTAGTGTTTCAGGAATGGCAACTGGTTTCTACTTGAGCAATGGTCGACTCGCAAAATAACGAACATGGCGCTCGAGCGATCGCCATTTCCGGCAACGGGGAGGTTCCCGCGCCGAGCCGCGCCATTCGCGACGTCCGGGTCGCGCAGGGTCTCAGCTTGCGCGCACTCTCCGCCCGCGCCGGCCTGCCCTATTCGACGCTGTCGAAGCTCGAGAATGGAAAGATGACGCTCACCTACGACAAGCTGATCCGGCTTGCGCAGGCGCTGAACGTCGACATCAAGGATCTGCTGGCGAACGCGCAGGAGCAGGCTGCTCCGGTGGCGGTCGGGCGGCGCAGCATCACGCGTGCGGGCGAAGCTCCGGACGCCGATTCGGAAAAGCATGTGCACCATTATCCCGCCGCCGATTTGCTAGGGAAAATTATGATTCCGATCATCATCGACGTGCAGGCGAGGAGCGTCGACGAGCTCGGCGGGCTGGTTCGCCACGGGGGCGAGGAATATCTCTATGTCCTCAGCGGCTCGATGGAGCTCCATTCCGACCTTTATGCGCCGCTCCGCCTCGGCCCCGGCGACTCGGTCTATTTCGACAGCGGCATGGCGCATGGCTATGTCCGGACCAGCGCCGAGCCCTGCAGCGTTCTCGCGGTTTGCGCTGGCCAAGGCATTCAGCAGCTCGCCGACACCGCGAGCAAGCGCTTGCGCCTGTCCGAGGAACGGCACCATCGCCACTGATTGCGTTTCTGTATTTGAAACTTGTGTTTCCGTTGTTATGCCACGCGCATGGCAACGGCGACGCGAACCCGCACTCTCGAGGTGGAAAAGGCAGCGATTCGTTTCGTCGAGCCGTTTAGAATCACCAATTATGTGTTCGCGGCCATGCCTTCGATCATCGCCCGAATCGCCCAGGGAAAGACAATTGGCAGGGGCGAGGCGGCGGGCGTCTATTACCTGGGCGACGACCAGGCGAACATGCTTGCGACCGTCGAGCAGGTCCGAGCCGAGATTGAAACCGGTGTCTCGCGCGACGAGCTCCAGCTGCTTCTCCCGCCCTGCGGCGCCCGAAACGCGCTCGATTGTGCAATCTGGGAACTCGATGCGCGCCTCGCCGGAACGCCCGTCTGGGAGCTCGCCGGAGTTCCAGAGCCGAAACCGCTGATTACGACCTTTACCCTCCCCGCGGACGACCCCGCTTTGCTTGCGGCCAAGGTCACTCGCCTCTCCTCCGCCAAGGCGATCAAGCTCAAGCTCGACGGGGACGTGGACACCGACCGCGAACGCATGAGGGTCGTCCGCCGAGCTCGTCCCGATGCCTGGCTCGGAGTCGACGCGAACCAGGGCTTCATTCCCGAAAAGCTCGAGGCGCTCGGCGACATCGCACGGACCTTTTCAGTGTCGCTCATCGAGCAGCCACTGGAGCGCGGCCGCGAAGCCGAGCTGGACGGCTGGAGGCCCGGCATTCCCGTCGCCGCCGACGAGAGCATTCTCGATTTGAATGAGCTTCGCGAGCGCGCCCGCTATTTTGATGTCATCAACATCAAGCTCGACAAGTGCGGCGGCCTCACCGAAGCGCTGAAGATGGCGCGCGCTGGCAAGCTTCTCGGCAAGCAGCTGATGGTCGGCAACATGGGCGGCTCGACGCTTGCGATGGCCCCAGGCTTCGTTCTTGCGCAGCTGTGCGACTTCGTCGACCTCGACGGCCCCTACGGACTCGCCGACGATCCCCTCGCAAACCAAATCTACCGTAACGGCCAGATATTCGTGCCCGAGTCGCTCTGGGGTTGAGCTAACGGCGGTAGCTGGAGTGGGTCTGAACTTGCGTCAGCCGCTGAATTCCGCACCTTGCGGATCGGACGGCAACGCTCAGCCGATTGACACGGGCCGCGCGGCAGGTCATTTCGCGGGCATCCATCGAGACCGGCTGAGGGACAGGCCCGAAGAAGCCGGGGCAACCGGGAGTGAGCGACAGCCCATTCCAAAGGTGCCAAGTCCTGCGGGGACCTGAAGTCCACCGGCAGATGGTTGAGGCGGGTTCCCTCGAGAACCGAAGCCTGCGCTGTCCGCCCCCCGCAACCTCGCTGGAGGAATGCGAGGCGGGACGTGACGGTTACAACCATGATCAAGGCAGAGACCACGGAGGCGTTGCCGCATGGCGAACGTGGCGAGTTCCACGCCACGCTCGACCTCGTCCACGCCGGCCCGGCGGCAGTCGAAGTCCGCTACGAGCTAGTGGGCGAAAAGGGCGCTCCGCTGCTCATCATCGCCGGCGGCATCTCGGCGGACCGCCATGCGCTGGCGAACGCAAACGATCCAACCAACGGCTGGTGGCAGAGCCAGCCGCACCCGTTCGCGGACTATCGATTGCTTGCGATCGATTGGCTTGGCGCCGACGGTACGCTGGATCAGCCGATCGACTCCTCGGACCAGGCGAGGGCGCTGCTCGCGACCTTGGACCAACTCAATGTTCACGGCACCACGGCTTTCATCGGCGCGAGCTATGGCGCGATGGTCGGAATGCATTGCGCGGCGATCGCGCCGGATCGCATTCCGGCACTGCTTGCGCTCAGCGGCGTCGATCGCTCCCACCCATTCACCAGCGCTCAGCGCGCGCTTCAGCGGCAGGCGATTGAGCTTGGCGAGCGCCTTGGCTCTCCCGAGGCCGGAGTCGAACTGGCCCGCAAGCTGGCAATCCTGACCTATCGCACGCCGCAGGAATTTGCCGAGCGATTCTCCGAACCTTGCACAATTGAGCAAGGCCGCGGCAATGCGAGCTCCGAATCCTATCTCAACCATATGGGACAGCGGCACGCCGCGCGCATGAGCGCGGTTGCTTACCGCCGCCTTTCGGAGTCGATCGATCTCCATCGAATCGAGCCGGAGAAGATCGCCGTTCCGTCCACCTTCGTCGCCGTGCTCGGCGATCAAATTGTGACGGCGAGCGATGTCGAGCGGCTGTCCCGGGCGGTTCCCGACGGCCACTTCGTCAGCCTTCCATCGCTCTACGGACACGACGCCTTCCTCAAGGAAGATCGCGCAATCGGGGCGATCATCCTGACCTTCCTGAACTCACTGGAGCAGCAGCAATGACCAAAATCGCAACTCGCGCGGTCCGCGCCGGAATCGACAGCGACCCCGCCTTCGGGGCCGTCACACCGCCAATCGTGCTCTCGGCGAATTTCACCTTCGAGCACTTCGGCAAGAAGCGTGCCTACGACTACAGCCGGAGCGGCAATCCGACGCGCGACCAATTGGCGAACGCGATTGCGAGCCTTGAAGGCGGTGCAGGCGGAATCATCACGTCCACTGGAATGTCAGCGATCGCGCTGGTGCTACAGGCGCTACTCAAGCCCGGCGACCGTTTGCTCGCGCCGCATGATTGCTATGGCGGCAGCTGGCGTCTGTTCAAAAGCCTTTCGGACCGCGGCGCGTTTGAGCTCGAGATCGTCGATTTTGAAGATCCCGATGCGGTTCGTGGAGCTTTGGCCAGGAAGCCGACGCTCGTCTGGATCGAGACCCCGTCGAACCCATTGCTGCGGATCGTCGACATCGCCTTCGTTGCCAAGTCGGCCAAGGCGGCAGGGGCGCTGGTCGTTGCCGACAACACCTTCCTTTCGCCCGCCCTCCAACGCCCGCTCGAACATGGCGCAGACATCGTGGTCCACTCGACGACCAAGTTCATCAATGGCCATAGTGATGTGGTGGGCGGAGCGGTCATTGCCGCGGATCCCGCCGTCCTGGAGCAGCTCGACTGGTGGGCAAATGCGCTTGGGGTCGCCGGCGCGCCGTTCGACTCGTTCCTGACACTGCGGGGCCTCAGGACCCTCGATGCGCGGCTTCGCGTTCACCAGGAGAATACTGCCGCCATCGCGGAGATCCTCGGACAGCACCGGGCCGTTTCCAGGCTACATTATCCGGGCTGCGTCGGACATCCCGGCCACTCGGTTGCGCGCAAGCAGCAGGACGGTTTCGGCGCGCTCATCTCCTTCGAGCTCGCAGGCGGCGAACCCGCGGTTCGGCGGTTCGTGAGCGGCCTCGAATGTTTCTTGCTGGCGGAATCGCTGGGGGGAGTGGAAAGCCTCGTCGCCCATCCATCGACCATGAGCCATGCGGCGATGGACGACGCGGCGAGGAAGGTTGCCGGAATCACCCCAGGTCTGCTTCGGCTGTCGGTCGGAATCGAGCACGCCGACGACCTGGTCGCCGACCTGATTGCCGCGCTCGATCGGGCCTCCGCCAAAGTCCTGCAGGAGGCGTGTTGATGCCCGCCCAGGCGATCCGCGTCGAGCGTAACCCCGTTCCGGACGTCCCACCGGCAAAGCTCGCATTGCTGGGAAGCGGGACCGTCGGGCTCGCCGTGCTGCAGCGGCTGAGCAAGTGGCGCGGCACTCCGTTCGCGCGGCGCCTCAGTCTCGTATTCGCCGCCAACACGCGGCTGTCGCTGCACGATCCCGATGGGCTCGATCCGGAACGCTGCGCCGCCGAACTTGCCAAGGCGCCGAGGTCCGATCGCCGCATTACTTCGCTGGAAATTCTCTCCGCGCTCGGAACGAACGGCATCCGGATCGTGATCGATGCAACCGCCGACGCAGAAGTTGCCGCAAACCATCCCTCATTGCTCGACGCCGGCGTGCATGTTGCGACCGCCTGCAAGCTCGCTCGCGGCACGTCCTTGTCGCTGTGGCGGGAAGTCGAGATGGCGAGCCGCCGTCGCGGATCGGGCTTTGGCGACCGGGCCACCGTCGGAGCCGGATTGCCGCTTCTACGAACCATAAGAGAGCTGCAGGAGGGCGGCGACCGAATCCATGCCATCGCGGGTGTGATGTCCGGATCGCTCGCATGGTTGTTCGATCGGTTCGATGGGAGCAGGCCCTTTTCCGCGCTCGTGCGGGAAGCCCATGCGAAAGGTTATACTGAACCCGATCCGCGCGACGATCTTTCGGGAGAAGACGTGCGCCGGAAGATTCTCATCCTGGCTCGGGCTGCCGGTTTCCCGCTCGAAAGCGGATGCGTGAACGTCGAATCGCTGGTTCCGGAAGCCCTCAATCAGCTCACAACCGCCGAGGCATTGCGGAAGCTCGAGCTTCTCGATGACCCCTTAGCAGAGAAGCTCAACGCGGCTCGTGCGGAAGGCGCCAGCTTGCGCTTCGTCGCGAGATTGAAGGACGGCTGCGCATGGGTCGGGGTCGAGAGCCTGGGTCCCGAGGATCCGCTTTCGGGCGGCCGCGGCACGGACAATCGGGTGGCAATCTGGTCCGACCGCTACGAGAGCCAGCCTTTGGTGATCCAGGGCCCGGGTGCTGGAGCACAAGTGACGGCCGCGGCCCTGCTTGATGACGCCCTCAAGCTAAGCGGCTGGGCACTGGGCGATCATCGATGACGGCCCTGCGTCGATACCAATGATGGAAGAGCGGTGGTGCCCAGGGGCGGAATCGAACCACCGACACCGTGATTTTCAGTCACGTGCTCTACCAACTGAGCTACCTGGGCTCTCGCGGCGGGCAGGGCGCCCGCATTCAAGCTTGTCCTGAGCGACGCCGCAGGCGGCGTCGAAGGGCAGCGCGCTCCCTACCGGTCGCCTTCGTCGCTGTCCACCCTTTCGGAATCGGCTGGCGGACCCGGAATGCGATAGCCTTCGCCGAGCCATTTCAGCAGGTCCCGGTCCTTGCAGCCACGGCTGCAGAAAGGCGCGTGCTCCGGTTGCTCGGGCTTGCCGCAGATCGGGCATTTCTTCGGCTTGTCAGAGGCTTTCGGCATATCCGCCGGACATGGGGAGCGCGGCGTCGCCGCGCAACTCGATTGCTCCGCCGAGCTGGCGTGCCAGTTGGTCAACCCAGTCCGCTCGGGACCTCAGGACCGTGATGACGGCCGGGTGAGCAACGAGGCGTTTAGGGCCGGGCGGTTCGAAGGCCGCGTGGCGAAGCAATGCCCGGGCTTCGAAGGTGACGCGATCCTGCGCTAGCTCGATCAACGACGCGTGGCTGCGCGGTCGAACGACCTGGATAAAACCGAAGCCATTGACCGAGGTTCGCTCGAACGGCTGCGGCAACTTCAGATCAATCGCGGCCGCAGCCTTTTGGCGCGCGGCCTTGCTGCCCGCCGTCGGCAGGTCGATCCCGATCGAACCGCCGATATCGAGCCGCCGGATGGCGCGGGCGGCTTCCCCGGCGCCCCGCGCTCCCAACGCCTCGGGCGCCAAATAGCCGTCGACATCGATCAGCGTCATTGCCGGGGTGGGCGAAATCCGGAGCTCGCCGCCGGCGAACGTGACGACGCCGCTGCGCGCCTCCTCGATCAGGTCATTCCAGCCTGCCTCGCGTAACTCGTCGCGGAGGACCGGCAACCGCAGCTCGCGTCCAGTGAGGGCCGCCGCCAGACGGGGTTCGGCGCTCGTCGCCTTCGCCAAAGGTCTCTTCCACGGCTCAGCGCCGGGGATCGCCTCGCGGGTTACCTCGATGTTGAGGGTCGCGCCCTGGGTGACCCCGGGCGCTCCGCGGGGGAGCAGATATTCGATATCCGCATCCGATACCGCTACGGCGTTGCGGCCGTTGGTTCCGACACCCGCCAGCCGAGCAGCGATTACGCTACCTGCCGGGACCGCTCCGTCGAGCTGAATCCGTGCTTCGATGATCTCGCCATCTTCGATGAGCGCGGCGCGGGTCTCGCCTATCCCGCGTTCGATCAGCCATTCAGGCAAGGTCGTATCCGGCCGACTTCAGCAGCACCCGCGTCTCGGCGAGCGGTAGTCCGACGACGTTTGAATAACTGCCGCCGATGTACCGGACATAGACCTCGCCATAGCCCTGGAGCGCGTAACCGCCGGCCTTGCCGCGCCATTCGCCATGGCTCGCGTAATATTCGATCTCTTCCGTGCTCAGCCGCTTCATCGCGATCATCGTTTCGACCAGTCGCTCTCGAATGCCTTTGCCTGGAATTGCCACCGCGACCCCAGTCAGCACTCGGTGCCGGCGGCCCGACAGCAATTTCATGCACGCGCGCAGTGTCGCCTCATCTTCGACCTTGGGAAGGATCCGCCGTCCTACTGCCACGACTGTGTCTGCAGCGAGCACCAGCGCGTCCGGCTCGTCAGCGGCGATGGCCTCCGCCTTTTCGCGCGCGAGCCGCCGCGCATGATCACGCGGCAGCTCGCCCCTAGGCACGCTCTCGTTGATGTCGGCCGGAATGATTGCGTCAGGAGTGACGCTAATTCTGGCGAGCAAATCCAGGCGGCGCGGGCTCGCGGACGCGAGAACCAGGCGCATCAGGGATAACCGGGCGGGCCTCCGCGGCCGGGCATGAAGCGATAGGTAATCCGGCCCTTGGTGAGGTCGTACGGAGTCATCTCGACCAGCACTTCGTCACCCGTCAGCACCCGGATGCGGTTCTTGCGCATCTTGCCGGCGGTGTGACCGAGGACCTCATGGCCGTTCTCGAGGCGGACGCGGAACATCGCATTGGGCAGCAGTTCCACCACCTGCCCCCGCATCTCGAGCAATTCTTCCTTGGCCAAGCGATTCCTCTTTTCGTCCCAAAAAGTCGCGGAGGCTTAGCGGCCAGCCGTCGAAATGTGAAGCTGCGTGCGGTTCAGATGGTGAGAACGGTCGAGCCGCTGGTCCTGCGCCCCTCCAGCGCCCGATGCGCTTCGGCGGCGTCCTTCAGCGGGAAACGCTGATTGACCTCGGCCCTGATCTTGCCACTTTCGATCATCGCGAACAGATCGTTGGCGCTCTGTTCGAGCTCGGCTCGCGTCGCGATGTAATGGTTGAGCGTCGGCCGCGTCAGGAACAGCGAGCCCTTTTGCGACAGCAGCAAGGGCGAGATGGGGTCGACCGGTCCCGACGCATTGCCGAAGCTGACCATCAGCCCCCGCGGGCGAAGGCAATCGAGCGATTTCATGAACGTATCGCGGCCGACGCCGTCATAGACCACCGGGAGCTTGTTGCCGCCGGTGATGCGATCGACCTCTGCCACGAAGTCCTGACGCGTATAGACGATCTGATAGTCGCAGCCGTTGGAATGGGCGAGCTCCGCTTTCTCATCGGTTCCGACGGTGCAGATCACCGTCGCACCGAGGGCTTTCGCCCACTGGCAGACGATCAGTCCCACGCCGCCCGCCGCCGCATGGATCAGGATCGTTTCACCGGCTTCGACCGGATGAATTGCCCGCACCAGCATTCGGGCCGTCAAACCCTGGAGCATGATCGCGGCCGCCTGCTCGCTGGAAATCGACTCCGGCAGTTTTACGACGCGATCCGCGGCGATCAGCCGCTCCTCGGCATAGCCGCCAATCTGGCTTGCATAGGTGACGCGGTCGCCGGCCTTCACATTGTCAACGTCCGGCCCGACCGCCTCGACGATGCCCGCGCCCTCGACGCCGGGCGTGAACGGCAGCGCCTGCTTGTAGAGGCCGGTGCGGTGATAGACGTCGATGAAATTGAGCCCCGCCGCCTGCTGACGAATCTTCACCTGCCCCGGCCCCGGGTCGCTGACGTGAACCTCCTCCCATTTGAGGACCCCCGGTCCTCCAAACTGATGAATTCGGATCGCGTGCGGCATGGCTGTCTCTCCGGCTGAGCTGACTCAACACGCAAACAAAAGCCCCGCTCCACAGGTGGTGAAGCGGGGCTCGAGTTTTAACCGGTTCGGCGGCTCAGCCCGCCGCGTGCGCCGCCAGCGCCGCGAGCAGGAGCAGCGCGACGATGTTGGTAATCTTGATCATTGGGTTGACGGCCGGACCGGCCGTGTCCTTGTAGGGATCGCCCACGGTGTCGCCGGTCACCGCGGCCTTATGGGCTTCGGAGCCCTTGCCGCCGTAATTGCCGTCTTCGATATACTTCTTGGCATTGTCCCAGGCGCCACCGCCCGAGGTCATCGAGATGGCGACGAACAGCCCCGAGACGATCACGCCGAGGAGCAGGGCGCCGACGCAGGCAAACGCATTCTCACGCCCGGCCACCGCCTGAATGATGAAGAAGACGACAATCGGAGCGAGCACCGGAAGCAGCGACGGGATGATCATCTCCCGAATCGCGGCCTTGGTGACGAGGTCGACGGTGCGCGCATAGTTCGGCCGGACCGAGCCATCCATGATTCCCGGATTGTCACGGAACTGCTGGCGGACTTCTTCGACCACCGCGCCGCCGGCACGACCGACCGCAGTCATGCCCAAGGCGCCGAACAGATACGGCAGCAGCGCTCCGAGCAGCAGGCCGACGATGACGTAGGGGTTCGACAACAGGAAATCGATTTTCAGCGCCGGGAAGTACTCGCGAAGATCGGCGGTGTAGGCGCCGAACAGCACGAGGGCAGCAAGGCCGGCCGAGCCGATCGCATAACCTTTCGTGACGGCCTTGGTGGTGTTGCCGACGGCGTCGAGCGCGTCAGTCTTGTGCCGCACGTCCTCCTCGAGACCGGACATTTCAGCAATTCCACCGGCATTGTCGGTCACCGGACCATAAGCGTCGAGCGCGACCACGACGCCGGCCAGCGCCAGCATCGCCGAGGCCGCGAACGCAATCCCGAGCGGTCCCGCAAGCATGTAGCTGACGATGATGCCGACGACGATCACGAGCGTCGGAAGCGCCGTGGATTCCAGGCTGATCGCGAGCCCCTGGATGATGTTCGTGCCGTGTCCGGTCTGGCTCGATCGTGCGATCGACTGCACCGGGCGGTAGTTGGTCCCGGTGTAATATTCGGTGATCCAGACGATCAGCGCAGTGACTGCGAGGCCGATCAGGCTCGAATAGAAGAGGTCCATGCCTGTGAACGTGGCGGCAACCGCCGTCGTCGCATCTGCGGCTGCCCCCGCGCCCGCGCCCGCACCACCGATCGGCATGTTGAGGTCGCTTCCAAGCGCAAGCCGGAACGCTCCGTAGATCGCCGGAATGGCGAGGATCGTCGCCGTCCAGAAGCCCTTGTAGAGCGCACCCATGATCGAGCCGCCCTTGCCCAGGCGGACCATGTAGGTGCCGATGATCGAGGTGATGATGCAGACGCCGCCGATCAGCAGCGGAAGAGTCATGACTGCGAGCAGCAACGGCGAGGCACCCAGCGCCAGCGCGACTGACACCATGGTGATTCCGACGGTCACGACATAGGTCTCGAACAGGTCGGCCGCCATTCCGGCGCAGTCGCCGACATTGTCGCCCACGTTATCGGCGATGACTGCGGGGTTGCGCGGATCGTCCTCAGGGATTCCGGCCTCGACCTTGCCGACAAGGTCGGCGCCGACGTCGGCCGCCTTTGTGAAGATCCCGCCGCCGAGACGGGCGAAGATCGACACGAGCGAAGCGCCGAGCGCAAGTGCGGTCAGCGCGTTGACGACCGCACGGTCGTTCGGTGCAAGGCCACCCGGCCCGGTCAGGTACCAGAACAGGCCGGAGATCGCGAGAAGCGCAAGACCGGCGACGAGCAGGCCCGTCACGGCGCCCGAACGGAACGCCGCCGTCAGGCCCTTCTGCAGGCTGCTGCGGGCGGCTTCGGCGGTGCGCACGTTCGCCCGCACCGAAATGTTCATGCCGATGAAGCCGGCCGCACCCGACAGGATCGCGCCAATGAGGAAGGCGATCGCTGACAGGGGCTTCAGGAAGATGCCGATGATGATCGCGACGATGATACCGACGATGGCGATCGTCGTGTACTGGCGACGCAGATAGGCTCCAGCGCCTTCCTGGATCGCTTCGGCGACCTCGATCATGCGCTTGTTGCCGGCCGAGAGGCTCAGCACCTGGCGGCTGGTGAAGATACCGTAGAGCACGGCGATCAGGCCGCAGCCCAAGGCGATATAAAGCTGGTTAAAGCCGAGATTCATGGGTTCACGCTTCCCCGTTGTTCAAGCAGGCGAAAAGCGGCCGCGCAGGACCGCAGCCGCGTCAAAAAAGCGGCGAAGCTTTAGGGAGCGTTTTCGCGGCTGGCAACCGCGCCGGTTAATCTCAGCGAAGGAGCAGAGCGAGCGCCATGCCTGAAACCAGCCCGCTAAGACCGATCAGCCATTGGCGCAGCGGATAACCCGCGATGGTCGATGCTCTCGTGCTCAAATCCAAGCCTCTCCGGCAGATCGATTGACTTGCCGTCGTAGAGGAGCCGAACGGGGGCCCCTTTTGCGGCCAGCGAGCCGATGCGGTTGATCCTCGTTCCTCTTGGTAAAGAAAGCGTTTCCGGATCGACGTCAGCGGGCAGCGCCGCAAGCAGGGCATAATCGTCACCACCGCTGGCGGCGAACAGGCGTGCACCGAGGTCGTGACCGCGCTCGGCGACGAAGGCGCGCGACAGCGGCAACGAATCGAGCTCGATGACAGCACTCCGCCGGCTCGCCTCGGCCAGGCGACGGCAGTCGAGCAGCAATCCGTCCGAAATGTCCATCATCGCATGCGCATGCGCCGCCAGCGCTGACCCTGCACCCAGCTGGGGAATCGGCCGGCGATAGATGTCGACGAGAGGTCCGGTCGCGTGGGGATCGTCGACCAGCTGCGCCAGGCCGGCCGCCGCATCGCCGACCGTGCCGACCAGCCACAGCGCGTCTCCAGTCATGCCCCCGGAGCGGTTCGGAACCTGTTCGCCGGCGCGGCCGAAGACGGTCATCCCGAGCACGCGCGGCGCTCCCACCGGCAGCGCGATCGTGTCGCCGCCAAGCAGCGCGAGGCCGTAGCTCTCGCACGCCGCTTCGACTCCCCCGATGAAATCGAGCGCCCACTCAGACGGGCCGGAGATGGTGAGCGACAACAGCGCTCCCGCGGGCTCTGCTCCTTTGGCTGCAAGATCGGACAGGTTCACCGCAACCAGCTTCCAGCCGATGCTCGCGGGCGGGTCGTTCGCAAGGAAATGAACGCCTTCGGCGATCGCATCGTGAGTGATGACGAAACCGTCGAGCACCGCGACGTCGTCGAGAAGTCCTCGCGCCCCGGGAGCAGTCGCGATTCGGCGAAGCCGTTCGATCACCTCGGATTCACGCATCACGCGAACAGGTTAGCCTCGCACCTGCGAGGTGCAAGGCGAAGCGGCTCAGTGGATCGCGTTAAGAGCGTGTTTCCTTGGCGATCGCGTCCAGCAGACCGTTGACGAAACCGCTCTCGCGCTTGTCGTAGAAGGCGTGGGCGACATCGACATATTCGGAAATGACTGAGCCAACCGGCACGTCGGCCCGCGCGATCAGCTCGTAAGTGCCCGCGCGGAGGATCGCCCGCATCGGCCGGTCGAGCCGCTCCAATGTCCAGCCTTCGGCCAGGCGGCCGCCGATCAGCGAATCGATTTCCTTGCGGCGGGCGTCGGCGCCGGTCACGATATCGTCAAAAAAGTCGCGCTCCGCGTCGTGGTAGGTTTCGTCCTCGATCGTCGCCCCGAGACGATGGTCGTGAAATTCCTTGAGCAGCCGGCGGATCGGCGTGCCCTCCATCTCCTGCTGATAGAGCGCCTGGACGGCGGCGAGCCGCGCGGCGGAGCGGGAAAGGGAGCGCGCTTCAGTCATCGAGCTGCGGCACTAGCTGGCGCTTCCGCCACAAGGAAGGGCTCCAGCGCCGAGGCGACCTCCTCCCCAGCTTCCCAGGGAGCGAAATGGCCGACGTTGGGCAGGCGAACGATGGTGAGATCATGGACCAGCTCATCGAGGCCGTCGAGCTGGGCCGGAAGAAGCGCGGCGTCCTTCATTCCCCAGACCACCAGCGTTGGGACCTTGGCCTTGGGGAATGCGCCGAGCAGCCAATCGGGAAGCGGAGCAGTAACGCCCGGGGCAGGCACGATCACGCGCGAGGCGCGGTACCAGTTGAGCATCGCGTTGAACGCGCCGGGCCGCGCCCAGTCGGCGATGTACCGGCGCTTTTCGCCCTCGGGAATCTTCGTCACATCCGTGTGCCGGGCGAAGGTCCTGTCGAAGAAAGCGTCATAGCCCATCGCCTCCACGGCTTTGTCGAATCCGGGCGTGCGGAAGGCGTTGATGTATTGAGATGCCAGGCGCTGGTCTTCGTTCTCGATCAGGCTCTTCTGGAAGACTGCCGGATGAGGTGCGTTGACGATCGCGAGACGCGTGAGCCGTGGATCATTGCGCAGCGCCGCGCCCCAGGCGATCGCCCCGCCCCAGTCGTGCCCGACGAGCGCGAAGGCCTCGAGCCGTAGTGCATCGGCGAGCGCGAAGATGTCGTCGACGAGCTTGTCCGTGCGGTAATCGTCCACGTCCTGCGGAACATCCGAGTCTCCGAAGCCGCGCTGGTCCGGCATGATCAGGTAGAGCTTGTCGGCGAGCCGAGGCGCGACATCGCGCCAGGTGCGATGCGATTCCGGGAAGCCGTGAAGCAGGATCACCGCTGGGTTCACCGGGTCGCCGGCCGTGGCGACATTGAGCGTGACTGCGGTGCGCAGCGGCACCCGCCGGAATTCGGTCATCGCCAAACTTCATCCCTCCCCCTCGATGGGGGAGGGCAGGGAGGGGGTGCCGTCAGCATTTGCCATGCTTACGATGAACAATAGCCCACCCCCAAGCCTCCCCTTCAAGGGGA
>JBQCCG010000170.1:0-6806 GCA_051962455.1 Sphingomicrobium sp.
GTGGAACCATGATCACGGTCAGTAGCGCCGAATTCGCGGCGGTCCTGCCGAACGGGGGCAAGCTCATCGGGCTCGACGTCGGCACCAAGACGATCGGAATCGCGATCTGCGATGCAGGGTGGCATTTCGCTGGGCCGTCGGAGACGATCCGGAGAACCAAGTTCACGCAGGACCTCGCGAGCCTCAGGATCATCATCGAGCATGAGCAAGCGCTTGGCCTGGTGGTCGGATTGCCGCTCAACATGGACGGCAGCGATTCTCCGCGGACGCAGTCGGTCCGCGCCTTCGCCCGCAACCTAGCGCAGCTCCACCTTCCCATACTTCTGTGGGACGAGCGCTGGTCGACCCAGGCGGTCGAGCGGGCGATGATCGAAGCAGACGTAAGCCGTGCGAAACGCGCGGAGAAAGTGGACGCGCTCGCCGCCGCCCACATACTCCAAGGCGCGATTGACGCACTGGCCAATGTTCCCCCTCCCCTGGATGGGGAGGGACAAGGGGTGGGGTGATCGTGCGCCGCGAGGACCTTTTCGATCATCACCCCCTCCCAACCCTCCCCCATCAAGGGGGCGGGCTATAGGAAGCGCTCGTGGACCTTCTCTCGATCGATTCGCTGACCGACTGGCAAATCCAGGAGCTGCTCGATCGGGCCGACGTGTGGTTCGAGGAAAATCGTTCGACCACGATCAATCCCGAGAAGCTAGAGGGACGGATCGTCTTCAACGTCTTTTACGAGAACTCGACCCGGACGGCGATGTCGTTCGCAACCGCCGCGCACCGGCTGGGGGCCTCGGCGATTGCCCTCTCCGTCGAGCGCAGCTCCGTCGCCAAGGGCGAGACTCTCGAGGATACGGCGCGGACTCTGAATGCAATGCGGCCTGACGCGCTGGTGATCCGCCATCGCGAGAATGGGGCGCCGGCGGTGGTCGCTGAAATCGTCGAGGCGCCGGTGCTCAACGCCGGAGACGGAACCAACGAGCACCCGACCCAGGCTTTGCTGGATGCGGCGACGATCCGCCACCGGATCGGCCATGTCGAGGGTCTCAAGATCGCAATCTGCGGCGACATTCGTCACAGCCGGGTCGCGCGATCCAACGCGAAGCTTCTCCCGCGCTTGGGGGCGGAGGTGCGGCTCGCCGGGCCGCCGGAGCTGATGCCCGACGGCGCCCCTGTCCTCTCAGTCGACGAGGCGATTGCCGGCGCCGACGTGGTCATGATGCTGCGGGTCCAGCGCGAACGGCTCGAAGCCGATCTCGGCGATGCGCCCGGGGAATATCTCGCCCGCTACGGTCTGACTGCCGGCCGCCTCGCGACCGCCGGGCCCGACGCGGTCGTCATGCATCCGGGGCCGATGAATCGCGGCGTCGAGATCGAGAGCGCGATCGCCGACGATCCCGAGCGCTCCCTCATCACGCTTCAGGTCGAAATGGGCGTGGCGATGCGAATGGCCTGCCTGGAATTACTGCTCGGCGACGCCGCTTAGCGCGACGCGTATTGAACGGGCTTGTCGCCCGCGACATTGCGCACGAAGCACTTGCCGCCCTGGCGGCGCAGCGCGTTGCAGAAACCGTCGGCATCGCTGACGCCGCCGAAGCCGCGCACCGACAGGCGGTAGAACACGCCCTTGGGGCTGGCGAAGCGGGCGCTCATCGGCAGATAGGCCTTGAGCGCGCTGAACTTGCGGGCTTGCCGATCCCAGCCGGCAAGCACTCCCTCGGGCGAGCCGTAAGCGCCGAGCTGAACCACGACCTGCGAATTGCCGTGGCGGGTCTCCGGACGCACCGCGACGGCGACCCGATGCGGTCTCGCGACCGGCTTCGATTGGTGCGGGAGGACCGACGCCAGCACGGCCTTGGCTTCCGACACGGCCGAAGCAGCAAAGGTTGCAAGAGTTGAGCTCGGCGGCGGCGGCGCCGGGGCAACGGCGACGATCGGAGCAGGATTGGCCCGAGGCATCGGCGCAACTGGAGCTACCGGAGCCGGAGCCGCAGCTTCGACCGCGCTGGCGACGATCGGCTTTACCGTTGGGGCGGCCGCTGGAGCCGGTGCCACCTGCGCGACCCTCTGCGCAACGACCGGAGTCGCCTGCGCCTGTAGCGTGTCGGCCTTGTTCAGCGCCAGCTGGACCGGCTCCCCGGCATCCACGCCGGCCGGAGTTACGCCGACCAGCGCGGCGACCTGATCGGACGCATGCTGCGGTTTCGCGAGCTGCATCCATTGCTGGATGCGCGCGTCGAGCTGGTTCGCCGGGACATCCTGGGAGGCGACGAGTCGCGCCTCGTCCCAATTGCCGGCGAACGCATAAGCGAGCGCGAGATTCTGGCGCACGGTCGCGTCGGCGCCGACCTGACGAGCGGCGGGCTCGAGCACGGCGATGGCCTGCTCAGAGCGTCCAGCGAGCGCGAGCGCAAGGCCGTAGTCGGACGCATCGAGGATCGAGCGGGCCGAGTTCAGCAGGCTGACCGCTTCCCCATTCTTCCCCTGTGCAATCTCCACCAGGGCGAGCTTGAGCACGACCTGCGGCTGGTTCGGGTTGATGGTCAGCGTGTCCTTGAAAGCAGTCTCCGCCGAGCGGAAACGCCCGCCGGCGAAATAGGCATTGCCGAGCAGCGCGCGGACGGTGTCGTCGTCCGGCGACTTGGCGACGGCCTTCTCCGCCAGCTCGATCGCAAGCGGCGCGTTGTTGGAGTTCAGTGCAGCAAGGGCGCGGGTGCCGAGCGCGGCGTTGGGGTCCACCTTGCTGACCGAAGATGCCGCGCCGAAATGCGATTGAGGCGCCGCGCAGCCGGCGATCATCGTTGCAAGCACGACGAGCGACGCTGCTGAGCTGGTGCGGAGCGGCTGATTCATGACTGTTACCCCCTACGTTTTGCCTTTGCGGCTAGCCCGTCGAGATCGGGCACGCGCTCGAGCAACTGGTCGAGCGCATCGGTCACAAGCTGCTGCGCCGACCTTCCGTCGACGGCGCAAGCGAGCCTGAGCTTGAGATGGCGGTCCGGATCGAGCCGGAGCGTGAATGCGGCCTTGGCCTTGCTCCCGGGCGCGCAACGCGGGCGCGGAGCGCGCCTTGGCGCCGGAGCTGACTTCGGAATCGAAACGAAGACCGGTTCCGCGACAACGGCTTCGACCACCGGATCGGCGGCGACCGCGACTTCGACAGTCTCGCCTTCAGGTTCGTACAACTCCGCGGTCTCGTCGATCTCGTCTTCGCCGGCCTCTTCAGCGTTGAAGCGTTCGGCAATCTCGGATTGCTGCTCGTGCACAGGCGAGCCGACCGGAGTCAGGCCTGTCGGATGGTGCGCGCGCGGGTGCTCGACGACATCTTCGCCGAACGCATCATGGGATTCGTCGCGCGGCGCTTCGGCCGCCTTGGGCGGTTCGAAGCCCATGTCGTTCCAGCCGAGGTCCTCGAGGCCGTTGCCGACCTGCCCGAAGCCTTGCGGCCGCATGGCCGGGCGGGCAGCGCCCTTGCGGGCCAGAAGTCCGGAAGAAAGAGACGCGAAGGGCTTGGCTTCGATGGCCACCTAGCGCCTCCTCACTGACCGACGACGCGGCGGCCGAAGCCGCCAACGGGACGTGGGGCGGCGGCAGGCGCTCCGGGCGCTGCACCCGGCGCCGCGAACACCGTGCGGCGGAAATTCTTTTCGAGGCGATCCGAGATATAGTCCCACAGCTCGCCGACTTCTTTGGCGGAACGTCCCTGGGGGTCGATTTCCATGACCGTGCGGCCGTCGATCATCGACGCCGCGAAATCGGTACGGTGGTGGATGGTGACCGGAGCGACGGTGCCGTGCTGGGAAAGCGCAACCGCGGCTTCGTAGGTGATCTTGGCCTTGGGGGTCGCGGCGTTGACAACGAAAATGAGCGGCTTGCCGGCGCGGTCGCAAAGATCGACTGTCGCTCCAACGGCACGGAGGTCATGCGGCGACGGCCTCGTCGGGATCACGATCAGCTCGGCGACGGCAATGACGCTCTGGATCGCCATGGTGATCGCCGGCGGCGTATCAATGACTGCGAGGCGGAACCCCTGCTGGCGAAGCACTTCGAGGTCGCTTGCAAGCCGCGCGACCGTGGTCTGGGCAAATGCCGGCATGTCGGCCTCGCGCTCATTCCACCAGTCGGCAAGGCTGCCTTGCGGATCGATGTCGATCAGGCACACCGGGCCAGCTCCGGAGAGCTGTGCCTGCACCGCAAGATGGCCGGACAAGGTCGTCTTGCCGGATCCCCCCTTCTGCGATGCCATTGCCAGGACGCGCATGCTTTTCCCCTCGCCCAATTGACGCCAATTCAGTGAGCGGAGTGACACTAGAGGCTCTAAAATCTGGTTAACGGACCCAAGAGGCTGTTTGCGGTTGAGGCCATGTCGGCTAATGAGAATAAGGGGTGGGTTAACGCATGAGTCCCAAACACTTAGTTGCCGCAGCCTGCGTTGCATTGCTGAGCGCGTCCGTTTCGGCTCAATCGGTCAAAGCCGGGATCGAAGCATGGCAGCGCGCGGACTATTCGGCCGCGGTCGCGATCTGGCGGCCACTTGCCGAGAAAGGCGATGCCGACGCCCAGTTCAACCTCGGCCAGGCCTATCGCCTCGGCCGGGGCGTGCCACTCAACCTGGGCGCGGCGCAGACCTGGTTCGAGCGGGCGGCGACCAGCGGCCATGTGGACGCCGAGACGACGCTGGGCCTGCTGCTGTTTCAGAATGGCGATCGCGTCAGCGGGCTTAAGTGGTTGAGGCGGGCCGCCGAGCAGGGCGAACCGCGCGCGATGCTCGTATACGGCACGGCCTTGTATAACGGCGATGCGGTCACTCAGGACCGGCTTCTCGGTTACTCGTTCATCAGCCGCGCGGCGGCGGCCGGACTGCCACCGGCGAAGGATACTCTCGCCCAGGTCGATCAGCTCATGACCCCCGCGGATCGCGAGAAAGCGCTGGCGTTGGCGCACTCGATCCCGAGCGGCTCGCCAGTCGCGGCGGCGACAAGTCCCGAGAAGCCCAAGCCTGAAAGACACGTACGGACGGCCGAGGCCAGGCATTCCGCACCGAGCCCGGCGTCGGCCAAGCACGTCGAGGCTTCCCCGAAGGCGGCTTCTGCGGTCCCGAAGAGCGGCGGGTGGCGTATCCAGCTCGGCGCCTTTTCGCAGCGGGGCTCGGCGGAAGCGCTGTATCGGCGGGTTTCGGGCAAAGCAGCCCTTGCCGGCCGCGGCCCGTCCTATGTGGCGTCCGGTTCCGTCATCCGCCTGCAGGTCGGTCCGTTCGAGAGCAGGGCCGCGGCCGAAACAGCGTGCAGGTCCGTTGGTACCGCCTGCTTCCCGGTCCCGGCGAAATAATCAGCCGCGGTACCAGTCTCTCCGGCGCACCCCCTGAACCCACAGGAGCGCGTCGAGCCCGTGATGTCTGAGCTCGGCGTCGGCGACTTCGACCAGCGCGGGCTTGGCCCTGAAGGCGATGCCGAGGCCGGCTTCTTCGATCATCATCTTGTCGTTGGCGCCGTCGCCGATCGCCAGCACGTCGGCGTGTGAGAGCCCGAGCTGCTCCCTCGTTTCAATCAGGGCGTCGCGCTTCGCCATCGCGTCGACGATCGGATCGCCGACCTCGCCGCTGAGCTTCCCGCCGGTGAAGACCAGGCGATTGGCCTTGACCCGATCGAACCCGACCGCACTGGCGATCGGCTCGGCGAAGGACAGGAACCCGCCCGAGACGAGGAGGCAGCTCGAGCCTCCGGCGCGCATGGTTTGGACCAGGGTTTCGGCACCAGCCGTAACCTCGACCCGCTCATTAAGGACTCGGCCGAGGGCGCGTTCGTCGAGCCCCGCGAGCAGGCGCACCCGCTCGCGAAGCGCGCCGGGAAAGTCGAGCTGCCCCTGCATCGCCCGTTCGGTGATCCGCGCGACCTTGTCCTTGAGGCCTGCATAATCGGCGAGCTCGTCGATGCATTCCTGACCGATGATCGTCGAATCCATGTCGGCGACGAGCAGCCGCTTCCAGCGCGGCTCCTCGGGCTGGACGACGATATCGAGGCCGTCCAACCCGTCGATCGCCCAGCGGGCCGCCTTGCCGTCTGCGCTGAATTGCAGGTCGGCGGCATCGCCCTCGTCGATCCAGTGGAGGAAGGCGGCCTTCGGATCGAGCTCCCGCAACAGGCCGAGCGCGCGATCGACCAGCCTGTCATTGAGGCGTCCCGCTGCTATCAGCGTTGCGATTGCCATGGCTTCCGGATCCAAACCTCCACTCGTCGTCATCGCCGGACCGACCGCGAGCGGCAAGTCGGCGCTGGCGCTTGCCCTTGCTCAGCAAATCGGGGGCGTGATCGTCAACGCCGACAGCGCACAAATCTATCGCGACCTGCGGGTGCTGAGCGCTGCGCCAACGGATGAGGAGCTGAATTCCGCCGAGCACCGGCTGTACGGCGTCCAGGACGGCGCCCTCCCCTGCTCGGCTGCAGACTGGTCTGCGATGGCGCGACGGGAGATCGCGGACGTGCACTCGAGCGGGCGCACCCCGATCCTGGTCGGCGGGACGGGCCTGTACTTGCGCACCCTGTTGGACGGCATCGCGCCTGTGCCGGCCATCGATCCTGAAATCCGTGCGCGCGTGCGAACAGCGCCGCTCGAGGAGAATCGCGCAAAGCTTCAGACGCTGGATCCGAGCTCGGCGGCGCGGCTGAACCCGGCCGACACGACACGGATCAACCGCGCGCTGGAGGTCATCCTCTCAACCGGCCGGACGCTCGCCGAATGGCAGAGAGAGCGCGAGGGCGGGATCATTGGTGATGTCGAGCTGCGGCCGCTGATCCTGCTGCCGCCGCGCAACT
>JBQCCG010000171.1:0-4285 GCA_051962455.1 Sphingomicrobium sp.
CCTGTATGGCGAGCACCGCCGCCCGACCGGCCAGTCGATGGGGACGTTCGACACGATCCTGATCGACCTGCAGGACGTCGGCTGCCGAATCTATACCTTCATCACCACGCTGCTTTACGTGCTCGAGGCTGCAGCGGAGCACGGCAAGACCGTATGGGTGCTCGACCGGCCCAATCCGGTCGGCCGTCCGATCGAGGGTCTGGCCCTGCGACCCGGATGGGAAAGCTTCGTCGGCGCCGGGCCACTGCCGATGCGCCACGGGCTCACGCTCGGTGAGCTCGGACGATGGTTCATCGATCATTTTCGGCTCGACGTGGAATATCGTGTGATCGAGATGGACGGCTGGAGGCCGGACGAGGGTCCGGGCTTCGGCTGGCCGCAGGAGCGGGTCTGGATCAACCCGAGTCCGAATGCAGCGAACGTGAACATGGCGCGCGCTTATGCCGGCACTGTGATGCTCGAGGGAACGACGCTCAGCGAGGGAAGGGGCACGACGCGCCCGCTGGAGCTGTTCGGCGCTCCGGACCTCGAGCCGGGCAGGATTATGGTCGAGATGGAAAAGCTCGCGCCGGATTGGCTCGCCGGCTGCAAGATTCGCGACATCACCTTCCAGCCGACCTTTCACAAGCACGTGGGCGAGATGTGCCGCGGCCTGTTCATCCATGCCGAGGGCTCATTCTACAATCACGAGGCGTTCAGGCCGTGGCGGCTCCAGTCGCTGGCGTTCAAGGCGATCCGGAAGCTCTATCCCGACTACCCGCTGTGGCGCGACTTCCCGTACGAATATGTATTCGACAGGCTCGCGATCGACGTGATCAACGGCTCACCGTTGATTCGCGAATGGGTTGATGATTCGAATGCCGCGCCCGCCGACCTCGACACGCTTACCGTCCCCGACGAGCGCGATTGGGAAGAGCAGCGAAAGGCCTATTTGCTCTACTGAAATTTGTTGTCGCGGTTCGCCGATTTGACGCTCGCCCCCGACCTTTCGGGCGACAGTCTTCGGAATAGCATCCGGAATTCCTCCGGCACTGCGGCCAGATCGTCCGCGTCGATCCTGATGCGGTCATTTGCACCGTAATTGGTGATGTCCGTGAACCAGGGCCGGGCATAGACGAGGTAGATCATCGGCCGTTCCGCTGAGCTCCTGTTTTCGGTGCCGCGGTGAGTGAGCCGATAATCCATTGCGAAGCAGCGTCCGCGCTCGATGTAGGGGAGTTCATATTCCTCCTCATTGACCGGTTTGACGTGGCTTCCCTTGAACAGCTTGGTCGTGCCGGTCTCCGGCGTCAGATCGATGAGGGGTATTACGACCGTCACTCCATAAGCGCCGATGACCGCCCGGGTGAACGGCTGACCCTTGTAGAGGTCGTCATGATCCATGTGCTGATGCTGGACCCTCGCGCCCGATAATGAAGTGACGGTTGCGATACTGTCGATGAGATAGTTATCACCAAGGGCGGCCCTGGCGAACTCAAGCAGCATCGGGTTGGCGTACAGCTGCGGCGACAAATAGGGGCCGGTCATCGTGATGGGGACCTGGAATCTCAGGTGCCCCACCTTGTACGGATCGGCTGAGCTCGCGACGTTCGGGAACTGGCGCCGATATTCAGCCCTCAGCTCGTCGATGAAGGCCGGTTCGAACACGCGGTCGAACAGAGCATAGCCGTTTCTCGCAAAGCGCTCCGCTACGTCCATGCGGCTGGTTTCTTCACCGGCGAGGACCGCTTGGCAAGCGCGCCATCATTCCGCGGAGGCGTGGTTAACGAAGAAGTAGGAGGTTGGTGACTATCCAGCTTCGACGTCTTTGGCTGGGAGTGCGCCGTCGATGGCCACACAGGGTATCGAGCAAGTCACCGAAAACGCGATCCGTGCGGTCGCGCGCGATTGCGGCTCGTTGTCGATGGAGTGCAGCGACGTCGCCGGTTACGTCAAAGGCGTCTCGACCCGGATTGGCGACCATATGAAGATGCTCGACCAGCTCGAGGAGGTCACGACGCGTCTCCTCGGCGACCAGGCGCGGGTCAGCGATTCAACCGACGAGGCGCGGCTTCTGTCCGAGCAGGCGAAGGCCAAGCTCGAGGCGGGCCGCGAGGCGATCGACGGCACGATCGAGGGGTTCAAGGGCCTGACCGAGCTCGTTGTCCAGCTGGGCGAGCGCATGGCGGGTTTCGCCGCGGCGATGAATCAGGTTCAGACCGTCTCGTCGACCATCGAGACCATTGCCCGCAAGACCAACATGCTCGCGCTCAACGCGACCATCGAAGCGGCGCGCGCCGGTGATGCCGGCCGAAGCTTCGCCGTTGTCGCTGCAGAGGTGAAGAAGCTCGCTCACGACACGCGCGCAGCGACGAGCCAGATTGCGTCGACGGTCGCGGAACTCACACGCGAGGCGGGCGCCGTCACCACCGAGATCAAGACCGGAGTCGAGCGCAGCCGCGCCGCCCAGTCCGGCTTCGGCACGATCAGTGATACGGTACGCGAAGTCAGCGAGATCGTCGGGATGGTCGATCGGCAGACCGAGGGCATCGCCCATTCGACCAGCATGATCCAGACCAGCGTCGACCGGGTGAAGGCCGGGCTCACCGATTTCGCCGCCGACGCGCGCGACAATGGCAAGGAGCTGCTCACCGCCGAGAAACGCCTCGGTCATCTCGAGCTTCTCTCCAATACCATGCTCGACACGCTGGCGAATTCCGGTGCGGAGATCGACGACACGCCGTTCATCCTCAAGGCACAGGATTCTTGCCGGCAAATCCAGGCGGCGATCGAGCGCGCGATCGACAATGGCGAGCTCGGCGTCGAGGACGTCTTCGATCGCGACTACAAGATCATCGAGGGGAGCAACCCCGTCCAATACGAGGTCCGGTTCAATGAGGCCGCGGACCGGCTTGTGCGCCCGATCCTGGATCGCAGCGAAGGCTCCGATGGCCGGATCATCGGTTCGGCGATCGGCGACACCAACGGCTATCTGCCGACGCACCTTACCGAGCGCAGCCACCCGCAGGGCCCGGACCCGGTGTGGAACGACGAGCATTGCCGCAACAAGCGCATCCTCATCGACGACACGACGCGGATGGCGCTCGCCAGCGAAAAGCCGGCGACCCTCGCCACCTATCGCATGGAGCTCGGCGACAAGTTCATCCCGGTGAAGAACATCTTCGTTCCGCTGTGGGTCAAGGGCCGCCGCTGGGGTAATTTCGAGCTCGCTTACCGCGACGACTGAGCCGGAACACGGTTCAGGAAAGCTTACCCGCCCATAAACCTCGTCTTTACGCCCTTGCGTTAGGACAGCCGTTGCAAGGCTTCGCCAACACCTAACGAGGGGAGAGGAATGGCAGTCAACCGGTCCGTCGGCCACCATCAGGTCAGTGTTGCCGAGGCCCAGCTCGCACGTGTCGCGGGCGAAGGTTGCGTTCGCCATTCTTACCTGAACTCGCTGCTTGAAGCGTCCGGCCGCCATTCGGGCCGGGACCTGGCCGACGCGGTCCATCTGCTGTGCAGCATTCACGGCCGCTATCCGGGACTGATCGAGATGGCGCTGCAGCGCTGTCCCAAGGGTCCCGTCCAGGACTGGTTGTCGCGCGCGTCGGAAGGATTCGAGCGGGAACGCCTCTACCTCGTGCGCCTCACATCGGCCGTTGGGCCGCTTCCGAGCACTCCGGGCGCTGCCGAGACCGAGGCCAGCCTCGTCGCCGCGCGTCATGCGCTGGAGACGCTGGCGATGTCGGAGCGCGGCGGCTGCGCACTTGGTGCCGCGACGGCGCTCGTCGGCGATTGGTGGCCGATCCGCCGAATGCTCGATCGCGCCGCTGCGCGGGTCGGCACCGAAGCGCCAGCTCCATCTCTTCCTGACGAAGCGTCGGTCGTCGCAGTCATTGGCCGCGGCGCCGATTCTCCGGCCAGCCAACGCGCACTCGCCTTCGGCGGCGAGCAATTGCTGCTTCAGCATCGCGCGTTGTTCGATCTGCTCGAAGCGAGAGCCGAGGCCCGCGCCGATTACTAGGCGGCTGCTAAGTCAGGCGGCTTCCGCGTAGTCCGCCTGCTCGTTCTCTGCTTCCGGCTGCTTCACGGCAACGGTATCGAACTTTGGCTTCGGGAACAGGAGGCGCGAGGCGAGCACCACCGCTCCGAGCGCGAAATAGGCCGCGAACGCCAGCATCGGGCTGTAGAGCACGGTCGCGGCGAAGGGGACGCGCAGGAGCACCGGGCTGAAGCCGAAATCCTCACCAACCGCTTCGCACACGCCCAAAATCGTATGCGACCGAAGGGGAAGGGCGACCTG
>JBQCCG010000172.1:0-2576 GCA_051962455.1 Sphingomicrobium sp.
AGCCGCCCGTCGGCGTCGACTGACATTTCGTGTACGTCGAGCCCGCCCGTTGCGTGCGCGTTGCGCGGCGCAAGCACTACATCGAACGGGCTCGCAGGCTGCGGGGCCGCGCCGGAAATATCTTCCAGCCGCCACACGAACTGCCTTGCCGCCAGGTACAGACGGTTAGGCGTCCAGCACAGGCCCATGACGCGGTCGTACCGCTGCTGGTGGATTGAGACCGTGCCATTATCCATCGCGCCTGCGAGGATTAGTCGGCCTGATTGATATGAGCTGACGGCGAAGCTCGTGCGGTTATCAAGCAGCCACTGCCTCAGCCCCTTGGAAACTCCGATCCTCACATCCTCGCCGAGGACGGGAGTCGCGGGCTCAGCCGGAGGGCTACGATAGGAATAAGGAGACGAGGATTGGTCGGTCATTTGGATACCACGTTAGAGCGAGACGGAATTGGACGATGCAGGTTCAAGGCGGTCGGCAGCAATGGGTGGTACGCCTCTGGACATCAGGAACTCGCGCGCTCGACGGTCGGTATTTTCGATGATCGGCCAGACACCCTCGATGATCTGGGCGATCCTCCGCCACTTGTCGGGATCGGGCGCCGAAACTGTGGCCTTCGAATACGGCAACGCATTGCCGAGCGAGCGATCCCACGACAGACCGACGCCTCTAGCGATGCGCTCGATCTCGGCTTGTGGCGACGCGAGGAACGTCGAATAATCAATCACTTCCACTCGCGCAGGATCGATCCTCTCGAGGTCGTCGAGCATCGTCTCCGTCGTGATCGCCCATTGATGAGCAACCAACGCGGGCATTTGCATTCCGTTCAGCCGCGGCCAGCCCGGAACTAACAACAATGACCATGGCGGGCCGCGCCAGCCGGGCAACTGCGGATAGGTCACGAACCCGCCGGACCGCCATGCTTCCCACATACTGTAAAAGGCCTGGCGCACGTCACGGTACAGATAAATGAATCTGGAGTCCGGCCAGACCGCGTCGAGGAAGGGAATTCGGAGTGCATTCTTCGGCGTCTTTTCGAGCATTCTGACGCGCCCACTCGAGACCTTGCGCTCCCGGTTCGTGAGATGCCGATAAAAGCTCTCTGCGAGCTTCTCGGGAATCGCATCGCGCGCGTCCTCGGCGGTCAGTCGATTGGATGACCAGGATCGCTGGTGCGGCGAGAGTCTGGGGATCTCCTCGATGATCCAGTGGCTTTCTTCGCCGATCGAAAAGAGGTCAGGCGCCTGCTCCAGCGTCTCGTACAGCAAGGTCGACCCGGAGCGCGGCGTGCTGACGATGAAGATGGGCCTGTCGAATCGGTCACGAAAGCTGACGTCACTGCGCGGACCGTCTTGGGAGGGAACGCTCGAAATCGCCGCGACTTTTCCTACGCGTCGACCGATCGCCGTGGTGAAGATTAGCTCCTCGGCCACGGTGCCGAGGATCAAATCATTCGGCAATTGCAGGCGGTCTGCGCTTAGAGCCGCCAGATCCATGCGCACCCGTTCGAGTAGCCGCGAATAGACCGGCAATCCGTTATCGCTGTCCCCGAACCTCGCCCAGGCCGCCGCCCACTCATTGAGCAATCGGTCGATGCGGTCGAGCACCGGTGCGAGATCCGCAGTCGAGCCGGCCTGGCCACGAATGAAGGAAATGTGACAGCGCATCTCCCACGGCGACATGATCTTGGGCGAATTCACGTTCTCGAAGAGGAGGCCATCGCCGCAGGCAGTCCCGGGCTGCACGAAGCGCGGATGGCTGCTGTCCCCCCTCTCCGCCTCGCTCATCAGTTCGGGGAGGAGTCCGCCCCCGACAGTGTCGATCACCAGATGGATTCGTTGTTCCGAGCCCTTGTTCTGTACATCGTGCCAGCGAAAACTGTCGAAAATCCAGCACTCCCCTGCAGCCATGTGCTCAGTCCGGTCGCCGCAGGTAAACAGCACACCGGGGTTGGTAATGACCGGGATGTGAATTCGGAGGTGCGTGCGCCAGTAATAATTGATGTCGATGTGCGGCGGCACTTCACTACCAGCGGCGAGACCCATAAGCCGGCTGCGGCCCCACACAGCGCCAATCGCGGCCATGACCTCTCGAATGTAGCTGCATCGCTTCAGCCATTCGGTGGGGGCCATCGGGCCGTCGACATCGTCGGTCGGCTGGCCGAATGGGGTGATCAGCCGCACGGCTTCATTGCCGACGAACCCGGTCGGGTGCGGAGTCCACGCTTCAGCAGGCAGCGCGCGCACTTCGGCCGCTAGGGCGTGCAGATCGAAACGAATGGGAAGCTTAAGAAAAGGCTGCTTGAGCATCAGCGCCTAATCCTTTGCACCCTCAGCCGAATCAATAGGGTTGCGGAGGTTTAGTAGCGGTAGTGATCCGGCTTGAACGGGCCTTTGGGCGAGACGCCGATATAATTGGCTTGCTTCTCCGATAGTTCGGTCAGCTTCACGCCGAGCTTGTCGAGGTGCAGCCGCGCGACCTTCTCGTCGAGGTGCTTGGGCAACACGTAGACTTCATTCTTGTACTGGTCGCCCTTGGTGTAGAGCTCGATCTGCGCCAGCACCTGGTTGGTGAAGCTC
>JBQCCG010000173.1:0-19732 GCA_051962455.1 Sphingomicrobium sp.
GCCCAATCGGGCGTTCCCGGTGGAGAATTTCCCTTCGCGGTCGTCTGGACGGACTCGGGCCATGCGTGGGTCTCGTCGCCGCGCGACCGCCAGCTGGTGGCGCTTTCAATTTCGCCAGACGCGATCCGTGTCGATGCTCGCGTGAAAACGATCGGCCAGCCCACCGCGCTGCTCGTCGACAACCGCGCTCACCGGCTGATTGCTACCGAGGACAATGACGATCGCCTTGCGATTGTGGACCTCGCCACCGGCCGCCTCGCCGCCGAGCCGCGCCTGACGCTCCCAGCCGCGCTCGCCCCTCCGCCGCTCGGCAAGGGATTCAATCCCAACGGCCTTGCGCTTCTGCCGGACGGCCGGTTGCTGGTGACGTTGGGCGGAATCAATGCGCTGGCGATTGTGAGCGCGGGCGAGGTGCAGGCGCTGATCCCGACCGGCTGGTATCCGAGCGCTGTGGCGACGAATGCGGCGGGGACTCGCGTCTTCGTTGCCAACCGCAAGAGCCCGCCCGGTCCCAACCCGCTCGGATGCAAGCCGGCGCTCGCGAAATTGCGACACCAGCCGAACGCGTGCGGCGCAGCGAACCAGTATATCTGGCAGCTCGAAAAGGCCGGGCTGGTCGAGTTCCCGCTGCCGGACGCTCGCGCGCTCGCCGCGACCACGCTCCAGGTTGCAAGCAACCTTGGCCTCCCGAATGCGGCGGAGCGTGCGGCAGCGGTCGCGCGGATGGGACCGATCGCAAGACGCATCAAGCACGTCGTCTTCATCATCAAGGAAAACCGCACCTACGACCAGGTCCTGGGCGATCTCGACCGGGGCAATGGCGACCCGCACCTGGCGATCCTTGGAAGAGCGCTGTCGCCCAACCATCACCGGCTCGCGGACGACTTCGTCACGCTCGATAATTTCTACGATTCCGGAGAGGTCTCGGCGGCGGGCTGGTCCTGGTCCACAGCAGGTCGGGCGACCGACATGCTCGAGAAGACTGTGCCGGTGACCTATGCTGATCGCGGCCTGTCGTACGAATCCGAGGAAATCCTCCGGAACATCCACCCGCAGCAAACGATGGCGGAGCGCTATGTGACGGATCCGATGCTGTCGAAAGATCCGGATCTTCTGCCCGGCCCGGCGCTCCTGACCGCCCCCGATCCGGACGACGACGCTCTCCCGGACCAGGGATACCTCTGGGATGCGGCGATCCGCGCAGGGCTCACAGTTCGCAATTACGGCTTTTCCGACGCGTCCAACTACGACCCTGCCGCTCCTGGCGGGGTGCCGATCGTCCGCGAGCCGTTCAAGGAGCATCGCCGCATCTACACCACCGGCGACCGGCTGCTCGCGGGCCGAAGCGATCCCTATTTTCGCGGCTTCGACCTCAAACTCCCTGACTATTGGCGCGAGCTCGAGTGGGAGCGCGAATATGGCGAGCAGGAGGTCTCCGGCAGGCTTCCGAACCTGACCCTGCTCCGTCTCGGCCGCGATCACTTTGGCGATTTCGAACATGCCGTCGACGGAGCGAACACGGTCGAAACCCAGATGGCCGACAATGACTACGCCATCGGCAAGGTGGTCGAGCGGATCGCCCGCGGGAAGGCCGCCAATTCCACGATGATCTTCATCATCGAGGACGATGCGCAGAACGGCACCGACCATGTCGACGCGCGCCGCAGTCTCGCGCTCGTCGCCGGTCCGTACGTCCGTCACGGCGCGCTGGTGTCGACGCGCTACACGACGCTGAACGTCCTCCGCACGATCGAGACATTGCTCGCCTTGAGGCCGCTCGGACTCAACGATGCGCTGGCAATGCCCATGGCTGACCTATTCGATCTCAGACAATCGCACTGGACGTACCGAGCAGAGGCTGCTGACGTCCTGCGCACGACCCAGCTGCCGATACCAAACGATCGGTTCGTGCCGGGCGAAGAGCGCGCATCGGCTCAGTGCGTCGGGCACACCGCCGCCTATTGGGCCGCCGCGATGAGGGGCCAGGACTTCAGCAAGGAAGACCGGCTCGACACCACAGCGTTCAACAGCGCGCTGTGGCGCGGCCTCGGCAGCGGACCCGAACCGTCGGTCCGCGACGGTCGCGACCTCAGCCGCGGCCGGCCGTCAATCCTCGCGGAGATGCAGCCGGCCCCCTGCGCACTTTAGGGAGCCGGCTCTATTTCAGTCGCTTAGAGGTAGATCCAGACGCCGTTGCGCCGATGTCGATGATGGTACCAGCGGTTCTCATGCCAATAGCCGCGGTGTGGGTAATAACGGCCTTCCACATAGACGATTTGCTGGTCGCGGTTCGGGCGGCACATGCCATTCGGAGCGCGGTGGAATCCCATTCCGCAGCCCTGCCGCGCGAACGCGGGCGAGCTGCCGGCGCTGGCGACGACTGCCGCCGCAGCAAGCACAATCAAAGTCTTCATGACCCTCTCCTTCGTTGAGTGGACAGCCAACGCGACCACGAAAGGCGCTGTTCCATGAACTTCGGTTCAGTATCGCCGCGCGGAAGCTGCTTGCCGACAGACGAACCGCCCGGCACTACTTGCCTCCGGGGAGAAGCCGCCGATGAGCCTGATCGCTGACCTCAAGTCGCTCGAACCTTCCCAGCGAAGCGCGATCTGGGCGAGCTATCTCGGCTGGACGCTGGATGCCTTCGACTACTTTCTCCTGACCTTCATGCTCGCCGCGATCGCCAGCGAATTCGGAACGGACGTGAAATCAGTGGCCGTGGCCATCATGTTGACACTGGCGGCGCGACCCATCGGCGCCTTCGGCTTTGGCTGGCTCGCCGAGCATTTCGGCCGCCGTCCGGTGCTGATGGCCGACATCATTCTCTTCTCGATCTTCGAATTCGCATCGGGGTTCGCGCCGTCGCTGACGAGCCTGCTCGTCCTTCGTTTCCTGTTCGGAGTCGCGATGGGCGGCGAATGGGGCCTCGGCGCGAGCCTGGTGATGGAGAGCATTCCGCCGAAAATGCGCGGCCCCGTCTCGGGACTTCTCCAGAGCGGATATCCGTCAGGCTTCTTTGTCGCGAGCCTCGTCTATTTCGCGCTGTTCGATAAGATGGGCTGGCGAGGCATGTTCATGGTCGGCGTCGCTCCGGCCCTGCTCGTGCTGCTCATTCGAATCCACGTCAAAGAGAGCCCCGTTTTCGAAGAGCAGCATAAGAGGCAACGAGCGCGGCCCATCGCCGAGCTCGTCAGCCACTGGAAAATCGCGCTGTACATGATCGTGCTGATGGCGGCGTTCAACGCGTTCAGCCACGGCACCCAGGACCTCTATCCCACCTTCCTTCAGGTCCAGCATCATTTCGACACCCATCTCACCGGAACGCTGACGGCGATCATGAATGTCGGAGCGATCGTCGGCGGGATCGGCTTCGGCATCTGGTCCGAGAGGATCGGACGCAAGCGCGCGATCATCATCGGCAGTCTGCTGGCGTTGCCAGTGCTGCCCCTATGGGCATTCACGGCGACACCGCTCCTGCTCGCAATCGGAGCCTTCCTGATGCAGGTCGCGGTCCAGGGCGCCTGGGGAATCGTTCCGGTACATTTGAACGAGCTGTCGCCCCCCGCCGCAAGGGCGCTGTTCCCCGGGTTCGCCTATCAGCTCGGCAATCTGCTCATGTCGCGAAATGGGGTATTTCAGGCGCAGATCGCCGAGAGCCACGGCAACAATTATGGGCTCGCGCTGGCGATCTTCGGCGGCGGGATGGCGCTGCTGATCGTCATCTGGACTGCGATCGGGCCGGAGCGGAAAAATGCCGACTTTGCCGCCGAGGCGAGGGAACCCGCTCGCTAAGGCGCTCTTTCGCAAGAAGGCGAGTGATGTCGAGCTATCGCGGAACCGCTGAACGGAGCGATCAGGCGAAAGCGATCGCGGGCGTCATTGCGGTCCATATCGCGCTCGCTTTCATCATCCTTTCGGGGCTCAATGTGCCGGAGGTGAAGCAGGCGGTCGAGCGGCTCACCACGATCAACATCACTCAGCTGCCCCCACCACCTCCGGTCGAGCCGCCGCCAAAGCCGGCACCCGAGCCGCAAGCAATGAAGAAGCCGCAAGGAGAAGCTGCGAAAAAGGCCGAACCCTCGACGGTCGTTGCGCCTCAGCCGAAGCTCCCGAAACCCTCACCCGTCCCGGCGGCCAAGGTGGCGGGCGCTGGCAACGCGACGACATCAGGTGCGGCTGCATCGGGTGTCGGAACGGGAGCAGCAGGCATTGGGATCGGCGCGGGCGCGGGCGGGACGGAAGGCTACACGCCGGCACGCAAACTGACCAAAATCCCCAATCGCGAATATCGCCGTCTTGCCGCGAGCGGCCTGTCCGAGGGCAGCGTGGCGATCACCATCCGCGTGAACCCGGACGGGACCGTGTCCAACTGCCGCGTCGTCCGCAGCAGCGGCAATCCAGCTGCGGACGCGCTGATGTGTCAGCTGACATTGGAATATATCCGGTTCAGTCCGGCACGCGACCGCCAGGGGCGGGCAATCGCCCAGGACGTCACCTTCGCTCCGAACTGGTGGCGGCCCTAACGGCTCGCGACCGAACTCTGGGCTGCCGTCTTGTCCTCGGTCTTTGCCAGCTGGGCTTTGTCGCGCCCGTAGGCGTCGTCGTAATAAGCGATCGTCTGCCCGTCCGGCATCGCCGTCAGATAGGTGATGTAGACCGGCACCGGCTGTGCCAGCGGCACCGGCTGCTCGGGACCCGCGCCTTCCCAGGTCAGGTCGCGATGGAACAGCCATTTGCTCAGCCGCCAGGCGTCCTCGAGCCGCACGCAGCCGCCGCTGAAATAGCGGACCGATTTCTCGAACAGTTCGCGTCGCGGATTGTCGTGGAGATAGACCCCGAATTGGTTGGGGAACATGAACTTGATCCGGCCCATGAAATACTTCGGCCCGGGTTTCTGCCGGATCAGCACCTGGACCTTTCCATCGACCACGCCCTTCCAGTCGATCGTCTTGGGGTCGATAATCGTCGGGTTCGGAGTCCAGTCGTCGACGACCTCATACCCATATTCGTCGAGATATTTGAGGCCGTACTTGACGACATATTGCGCGACGTCCTCCCCGGCGAGGTCGGAAGGCACGTACCAATAGGGGTTGAGCGCCGCATAGCGGATGTAGGCGGCGAGCATCGGCGTCGGCCACTTGGGTTTGCCGACGACCACGACCATCGAATCGACTGGTTTACGGTCCTGGTACATATAGAGCCGCTGCTGCGCGGCATTGACCAGCACGTAGCGCTGAGTGCCTCCAGGAAGCACGCGAACGCGCTCGAGATTCAAGGAGAGAATTTCCCGCTGGTCGTCGGTCGAGTAATTGTGGTTCGCCAGAGCATTGCGAAGCTGGACGTAGAGCGGGTGCATCCAGTCCATGTCGTGCACGTAATCCGATAGCGACGGCGCCGCAGCGGCCATCAGCAGAGTCGCAAGGGGGGTCGGCGGCTTGGGCTTCAGATCGGCATCGACATAGGTCACGCCGACCCCCGGATCATGCCGGAGATCGTCGACGTAGGAGACGAACGCTGCCGATAGCTCCCGGTCGGCCTCTTCGATGCGCTTCTTCTTTCACGGCTGCGCCTCCGCGACGAGCTGCTTCAGCTGCTCGACGTGGTAGCGCGCGGGATCGAGTCCATCGAGGTTCGCGCCCGAGAGCAACGTGAGAAGCTGCTGCGCCGCGTCGCCGGACTTCGGCGCCAGCCACAAGGGATAGCCGTTCCGAAGCTTGTAGAAATCGGCGATGCTCTGCCCGGCGGGTACCGGTTGCGGTGCAGCCGCCACAGTCGTCGTCGTGGCGGTGCTGTCCGCAAAGGCAGGCGCAACGGGGGCGGCGACGGCAACCAGCGCCGCAGCCGCGATGCCGCTCTTGAGAAAAAAGTGCACCGGCCGGCGGCCGGTGCACGAGTTACGCGAACGTTTCACTTGTTCTCCGATACTTGGAACTCGATCAGCCGCGCTCGCCACGCTGCATCGGCGCGGGCGCCGGGGGCGGCGGCGGCGGGGCGGCATTGTATCCAGCAGGCGCACCGGCATAATATTGCCCGTTGTAGACGTATCCGTCCACCACGCCATCATTGTTCCTGTCGGCCCAGACCGCGCCCGCGAGACCGCCGACCGCTGCGCCGACCACCGCGCCTTGAAGAACGCTGACGCCGGGGAGAACCGCTCCGGCCGCGGCGCCGATCGCCGCGCCGCCGAGCGCTCCGGTCGCCGCGCTGGCGAGAACGCTGTGCGTGTTCGGGTCGTAGCCAGCCGGAGTGCCGGCATAATATTGGCCGTTGTAGATATATCCGTCGACATAGCCGTCGTTGTTGTTGTCGGCCCAGACCGCACCGGCGAGTCCGCCGATCGCCGCGCCGACCGCGGCGCCTGGGATCACACCGATCCCCGGAGCCACTGCGCCAACCGCCGCGCCGCCGGCAGCGCCGATCGCGGCGCCCTGAGTCACCGCCGGATTGGTTGCGCAGGCGCCAAGCACGCAAGTGCTTCCGAGCGCCAAAGCCAGAATGGATTTACGCATCGCTCTTTCTCCCGTTCTATTGAGCTGCTGAACACGCACGCCAGCGCCCTTCCGCCGTCGACGGTGCATGTTACAAGCGCGGAAACGACGGGCCCGGCTCATCGTTCCGCAACCGCGACAATGCAAGTGGCGGAAACTTTCCGACGGGTATTTACTCTCTGTTTAACGGACTGAATCAACACGAAGAACAGGTCAGAAATGAAAGCGACAATTTTTCACAACCCGATGTGCGGCACCTCGCGCAAGACGCTCGAAATCCTTCGCGATTTCGGGTGTGACGTGTGGATCGAGGAGTATCTCAAGAACCCGCCGACGCGCGACGAGCTGGTCCGACTCTATGACCGGGCAGGGATCACCCCACGCGAGGGTCTGCGCGCGAAGGAGCCGCTCGCGGCCGAGCTCGGCCTCAACCGGCCCGACCTCACCCATGACGAGGTGCTCGACGCAATGGTCGCCCACCCGATCCTGATCGAACGGCCGATCGTCGAGACTCCGAACGGGGTGCGCCTGTGCCGTCCCCAGGACCGGGTACGCGAAATTCTCTAATCGTCACCGCCGCGGAAGCGGGGGTCCAGCTCCTCCGATCTGAAAAGCAGCAAGAAAAGCGGGATTCCCGCTTTAGCGGGAATGACGGATGGGAGAGCAAGACCCATAATAGTCCCATGAGTCGCTTGGACCCTCGCCTGTTGCTGCAAGGGTATGCCACCGGCATTTTCCCGATGGCCGACAGCCGCGATGCCGACGAGCTGTTCTGGGTCGAGCCGCGCAATCGCGCCATCCTTCCGCTCAATCGATTCCACCTGTCGCGTTCGCTGCGCCGGCGAATTCGGTCGGGCCGCTTCGATGTCACCCATGATCGCGACTTTCAGGCTATTATCAGCGCCTGCGCCGACCGCGAGGAAACATGGATCAACGCCGAGCTCGAAAATGCGATGCTGGCGCTCCACGCCTCGGGCCACGCTCACTCGGTCGAGGTGTGGAGCGGCGAGACTCTCGTCGGCGGGCTCTATGGCGTGAAGCTCGGCCGCGCCTTCTTCGGCGAAAGCATGTTCAGCCGGATGACGGATGCCTCGAAGGTGGCGCTCGCCTGGCTCGTCGCCCGGCTGAAGGTCGGCAATTTCACGCTTCTCGATTGCCAGTTCATGACAGAGCATCTCGCCTCGCTGGGCGCGATTTCGATCCCGCGGGAAGCCTATGTCGCATTGCTCTCAGCGGCGCTCGGCGGCGGCGGTGCCGGTGTCGGCGAGGCGGGCGCCGGAGCAGCAGTCGACGGGCTTGGACGAGCACCCGATGCTCCGCCCGATTTCAATGCGCTCGACAGGTTGCTCGAGCTCGCCGGCGCGGCGGGAGCCGGAGGCCCCGCGGGGTACGTCATCTCGCAACTCTTGGGCCAGACGTCATAGACCGGATGCTCGACCACGTTGAGTGACGGCGATTCCTTGTACAGCCAGCCCGAGAAGACCCGCTTCCAGCTCTTGTCGGGCTGATGCACGTCGACCTGGACGAATGCGCCCGTCAGCTCCTCGGGCTCCCACGGCGCGGTCTTTTCGCAGGCGCGCAGGCGCACGATCACATCCTTCCAGCGGACCGACTGGCCGGGCCGCAACGTGACGTTCTGGACGATCCCGTTGCGCTTGTTGAGGATGCCGAGCACGGCGACGCGCTGCGCCATCGGGGTCACTCCGCCCTGCCCCGCCGCGGTTGCCGGCGCATTCGTCGCCACAGGCGCGGATGCGTTCTGCTGCTGGACGCCTTTGCCGCATGCGGCGAGCGCCAGTGCAAGCATCAGTGGTGCAGCGAGTAATCGCACGCTTATTCGGGAATCCACGGTTTGTAATCGCCGGTCGAAGCGGGGCGCAGTCTGCCTGAGCCAAGCGCGCCATCAGGCCGGAATGCTTCCATGGTTCCGGTGAGATTGCCGGTCGGCTCCTTCTGGAACTTTCGGACCGGCGGAAGCGCCTTTTCAGGCAGCTCGTCGATCGTACCCCTGAGCCACAATTGCCAGGCTGGTGGCACCCGGCTGCCGTCATTGCTGCCGTTGTAGATCACCCAGCGCCGATGTGGCCGCTTGCTGTCCTGGAAGTAGACGTTGCCCTTGTCGTCGCGCCCGACCTCGTCGCCGAAGCGCCGCGTGAACAGCGCCGTCCCCCAGGTCGCGCCGTTCCACCAGGTGAATGTCTTGGACCAGAATCCCATGGGTCAGCGCCTGTGCCCCGTGATTGCGAGGAGCGCAAGCGAGAGTTCCTCCCCATCGTCCACGATGGGGAGGGGAACCAGCGGAGCTGGTGGAGGGGTAACTAACTCGGAGACAGAACCCCTCCACCATCGAATCTCCGTTCGATGGTTCCCGTCCCCAAGCGAGCTTGGGGAGGGACTGGTCAGTGGGGCCAGGTGACCCGATCGCCTTCCTTGATCCCGAGCTGCTTTGCGCGGCCGCCGGCGATTTCGAGCACAACCGCGACGGGTTCCCCGGCTGGCAGCGGGGTGAGGTCCAGCGGCTGAGCATTGTCGATTCGGGCGATGGTGCCGTTGGCACGGATGAAGACGATGTCGAGCGGGATCAGCGTATTCTTCATCCAGAAGGACACGTCCTGCGGCGGATCGTAGGGGAAGATCATTCCGCGGTCGGGCGCCAGCGACTTGCGAAACATCAGCCCCGTTTCCTGCTGCTCGGGCGTAGCCGCCACTTCGACGGTGAAGCGATGGACACCACTCTTTGAGCTGATGGTCAGCGGCACTTCGCGGAGCCCGGTCTGTGGCTGCTGATCGGCCGGAACATTCTCAGACGCGGTGTTCTGGGTCACTGCCGCCGGATTGGCCGCATTCTGCGCCGGAGCTTCTGGGCTGCAGGCGATCAGCGCAATGAAAGCTGCGGCTAGAGATCCGATTCGCCGGACTCGCGCAACTCGACCGCCGTAAGTCCCTTGGAGCTCGGGGCGATGCGCGCCTCGAGCCGTTGACCGGGCTGAAGCTCCGACATGTGAGACGTCCGCACGGTTTCCATGTGCACGAACACGTCCTCGCCGCCCACCTCGTCGGGCCGCTTGACGAAACCATAACCCCGAACGCGGTTGAACCATTTGACCTCCACCGGCTCGAACGCGCCGGCCGAATCCGCAAGCGCCTTGCGGTCCGCGCGTTCGCCGGAAGAAATGGACGAGCGCGGCTGCTGCGGCAAGGCCGAGGAGATGTCGATCGAGATCACCTTCTTGGCCTGAAGGCCGCGATCCAGCCTGACGGGCACGCACTCGATGATCGCGCCTTCCGGTACGCTCCGACGGCCGTGCTCACGAAGCACGCTGAAGTGCAACAGGACATCGCCGTCGATTTCGTCGCTCACCAGGAAGCCGAAGCCACGGGTCGCATCAAACCATTTCACGCGCCCGATAATGGGCGCCATCTCCTCCGAGGGGGAGTTAGCGTCGGACTCCATTGCGGGCCGTTCACCTCCCTCGGCCAGTTGTACGGCTGTACGCACCATAAGGAATTTTCCTTAACATGGGCGCGTTTGTCGGCAAACCGACTTTACGCGTAGTAAATCTAACCCAGATTAGTCTCCGCCGAGCCCCGCGCGGCTCCTGAGGTCCCAAATGTCGATTGGAGCGCCTGGCTGAATCGCGACGATCGCTCGGGCCAGCGGGAAGGAGTGGCCGGCGCGGATCATCGCTGCAATCCATTTTCCCAGCTGCTCCCGGTCTCCCGGTGCCGCCGCAAAAGGACCGAGCCGGCGGCGCTCCGCAAAGCGCAACGCCGCGTTCACCGCCTCGCTTTCCGCGTGCGCGTTGGCCGCTTCGCTGTTGGCATCATCGACACCAGCTACCCGCAACTTGTCCGACAGCCGCCGTTTGCCGTAGCCGCGTGCGCTCAACGACCGCGACTGACCCAGCGCGTAGGACGCGTCGTCGACATAGCCGAGCTCGGCAAAGCGGTTCGCAAGCGCTTCGAAATCGGGCTCCCGGTCGGCTTTCCAGCCGCGCTCTCGTACCTTCCTCGCGAGATAGGACCGGAGCTTCGCGCGGGTAGTCGCATACTTGGCGACATAGCGCAGCGCGAGCTCCTGGAGCTTGGTCTCATTGAGCGGCGGGCGCTCGCGCTTGCCTTGGCGGAGTGAATTCACGCCTGATTTGTGCCACAGTCACTCGCCAAGGGGAAAGCGGCCGTACGAGGGGTCCGGCCGAGCGACGAATGGAAATGGCCAGGGAATGGACTGCGTGCTCGAGCGCAATGTTTCGTTGACGGGCGAACTCGCGCCTCCGGGCGCAACCCGGACGCTCGACCTGCTCCCGCGGCGCCTCGCCGACTTCGACACGATCGGGGAAGCGCTCGATTACGCGGCCCAGTGCAAGCGCGGGCTCAACTTCCATGACCCTCGCGGCACCCTGACGCGCGCTTATCCCTACTCCGAGCTTCGTGAAGACGCGCTGGTCGCGGCGCAGCGCTTCATCGCGCTTGGGATCAGGCCCGGCGACCGAATTGCGCTGATCGCCGAAACCGGACCAGAATTTGCCGCCGCCTTCTTCGGCGCGGTCTATGCCGCCGCATGGCCGGTCCCGCTGCCGCTGCCGACCAGCTTCGGCGGGCGCGATGCCTATGTCGATCAGCTCGCCGTGCAGCTGAAGAGTTGCGATCCTGCCCTGTTCCTCTATCCGCCGGAGCTCGCCGAATTTGGCAAGGACGCCGCGGCGGTGCCCAGCGTCAAATCGCGCAGCTGGAGCACCCTCGATGAAATCGAGCCCGCCAGTGGCGAGCTTCCGAAAGCCAGCCCCGACGACATCGCCTATCTCCAATATTCGAGCGGTTCGACGCGCTTTCCCCACGGCGTCGCGGTCACCCATCGCGCTCTGCTCGATAATTTGCGTGCGCACGGAATTGGTTTGCAGGTCGTCGATTCCGACCGCTGCATCTCGTGGCTGCCCTGGTACCACGACATGGGGCTGGTCGGCTGCTTCCTCTCGCCCATGTCGCTGCAGATTTCCGTCGACTATCTGAAGACCGAGGATTTCGCGCGCCGGCCGCTCGCGTGGCTCGATATGATCACCCGGAATCCCGGTACGTCGATCAGCTACTCGCCGACGTTCGGCTATGACATCTGCTCACGGCGGATGAGCTCGCAGACGCGCGCCGCCGACCGCTTTGACCTTTCCCGCTGGCGCATCGCCGGCAACGGCGCGGACATGATCCGGCCGGACGTGATGCAGGCGTTCGTCGACGGCTTCGACGAGGCGGGGTTCAAGGCCGGCGCCTTCTGCCCAAGCTACGGCCTCGCCGAAGCGACGCTCGCCGTTTCGCTGATGCCGCCGGGCGAAGGAATCCGGCTCGAGCTGGTCGAGGAGAATGAGCTTTCCGGCGGACTGCCCGAAGATGACGACGGCCCCCGCCGCTATCGGGCTGTAGTCAATTGCGGCAGGCCAGTGATCGGCATGGAGGTCGAAATCCGCGGACCTTCGGGCGAGGTCCTTCCCGACCGCGGCATCGGCGAGGTCCATGTCCGCGGCGCGAGCGTGATGCACAGCTATTTCCGCGACGAAGAGGCCACCCGCGCCTGCCTGAGCAAGGACGGTTGGCTCGACACCGGCGACATGGGCTACATGTCGAAAGGCTACATTTTCATCGTCGGCCGCGCCAAGGACATGATCATCATCAACGGGCGCAATCATTGGCCGCAGGATATCGAATGGGCGGTCGAGCAGCTGCCCGGCTTCAAATCCGGCGATATCGCAGCCTTCGCGATCACCGGCCCTTCGGGAGAGGAAACGCCCGCGGTGCTCGTGCACTGCCGGGTGTCGGACAATGAAGAGCGCGGCCGCCTGCGCGACGAGATCCGCGAAAGAGTTCGCGCGATTACCGGCATCAGCCCGGTTGTCGAGCTCATCCCGCCGCGAACGCTTCCCCGAACCAGCTCGGGCAAGCTGTCGCGGACCAAGGCGCGCAACCTCTATCTTTCGGGCGAGATCCAACCCTACGACATCGCTGCCTAGTCACCGCCACGCGCGGGCCGATCGCCCGCAACCCGTTGCAGCCTTGTTACAATTTCGCCGACACTAATTTGGGATAAGGATTCTTCTTCTCCGCACGGACTAGCTTCGTGGCTTGAGTACACCGCGTGGGGGAAGTCGTTCGTTGTCCGAGAACCTGCACCTCGCCCCACTCGCGCGGAGGTGGTCCAAGCGCGCCCAGCTGTCGCACGAGGACCGCGAGTCGATCCTCCAGCTGCCGTTCCAGCGGGAGGTCTTCGCCAAGGATGCCTATCTGGTGCGCGAGGGGCAGCAGTCGGCGGAGTGCGCGCTGCTTCTGCGTGGCTTCGCCTACCGCCAGAAGCTGCTTCGCGACGGCGGCCGGCAGATCATCAACTTCCTTCTGCCCGGCGAATTCGTGGACCTGCAAACGGTCGTGCTGCCGACCGCCGACCACAATGTGCAGAGCCTCAACCGCTCTGAGGTCGCGATCATTCCGAGGTCGGCGCTGGTCGAACTTGCCGACAGCCGGACCAACGTGCGCACAGCGATGTGGATCGACACGCTGATCGGCGCAGCGATCGTCCGCGAATGGGTGGTCAACGTCGGCCGGCGCGACTCCCGCGCCCGGATTGCTCATTTGCTGTGCGAAATCGCAGTTAGGCTGCGGGCAGCCGGGGCGGACGGCGACATGTTCGACTTCCCCGTCACTCAAGAGCAGCTCGCCGATGCGACCGGGCTGACTCCCGTCCACACCAACCGGACTCTCCAGGCATTGCGCCGAGATGGTCTGATTCAGCTGACCTCGGGCTCGCTGAGGATCCTCGACTGGCAGGCGCTTCGCGAGGCCGCCGACTTCGACGAGCTCTACCTGCACCAATCCTGATTGCTGGCGATCGGCTCGGTCGGCTTAGACGGCAGGTTCGCTCTTGCGCGCCGGCGGGAACATCCGCCCGAGCACCCGGTCGTGAAGCACGTAATGATGGTACAATGCCGCGAGCGCGTGGCCGAAGGCGACGATGACGATCGTCCAGCCGACCCAGCTGTGAATCTCGCGAATCTCGTGCCTCAGCGGGCGCGACAAGGCTCCGATCGGTCCCGGAATGGCGATGCCGAAGAAGTGGATCGGATGCCCGGCCGACCATCCGACGGTGAAGCCAAGACACGCCTGAGCGACGAGCAGCACGTAGAGCAGGTAATGGACGCTTTTCGACGCAATCCGAACCCACCCCTGTTCCATTGACGAGACGTGGTGCCCCGGAATCCAGCGCCAGACGATGCGCGCGAGCACGACGGCAGCAAGCAGGATCCCCAACGACACGTGGATGCTCTGCATGCTTTCACGCGTATCGCGCGAAAACCAGTCCCATGTCTCCGCGAGCGCGAACTGAGTGACCACCAGCAACGCCACCAGCCAGTGGAGCGTGATCGCGACGTCGTCGTAATTGGTCTTGTCGTCCCCCGCGATGATTCGGGTTGCGGTGTCGAAGGCATTCTGATCGTTCATTACGGCTCCGCTAGAGTTGAGAAGCTGCAAACCCGCTGAACGGCCATAGTTCCAAGTGTTGCGCAACATGACAGGTACTCGGGTAGGCATTGTTCACGACGTTGTTACAATGCGGTCATGATCGAAGCCGCACCACCATTGATGGAGCGAAATTAAAGTGTGCGGCATTTTCGGGGCGATCGGCTGCGAACTCCCCGGCTGCTCCGTCGAACAGGTGCTGAAGGTCCTCGACCATCGCGGTCCTGACGGCACGGGAGTGTTCACCGACGAGGCGGCGCAACTCACGCTGGCTCACACGAGACTGGCGATCATCGATCTGGAGACCGGGGAGCAGCCGCTCACGAGCGAAGACGGGAACGTCGTCCTCATTGCCAACGGCGAAATCTATGATTTCGAGCGCATCAGGAGCTAGCTCGAGGCGGAGGGCCTGTGGTTCAAGACCAAGTCCGATTCGGAAGTCATTCTCGCGCTTTATCAGGCATTCGGGCTCGATTGCTTCGAGCATTTAAGGGGTGAGTTCGCCTTCCTTCTCTACGACAAAGCCAAGCGGCTCTTCGTCGCCGCTCGCGACCGCTTCGGAATCAAGCCGCTCTATTTCTCCAGGCTTGCTCACGGCCTGGTGTTCGCATCCGAGATGAAGGCGATCTTCGCGAGCGGCCTGGTCGAGCCGAAGCTCAATGCGCTCGGGCTCGATCCGTTGGTCGATCGAGCCGGTAGGACCGGCCACTTCCCTTTCCAGGGAATCGAGCACGTCCCGCCTGCCTGCTACCTGGCCCTCGACCTCACCACGTTTGAAACGAGCATCACGCGCTATTGGTCTCCAAAAATTCCGGTGGAAGCAGCCCGGCCGGTTGCCGAACCGTTCGAGACGGCGGCGTTACAGGCGGCCGATACTGTCCTGGAGAAGCTCGAAGAGGCCGTCCGCCTGCGGCTCAGGGCCGATGTGCCGGTCGGGCTCTATCTCAGCGGGGGTCTCGATTCGACCTTCGTCGGCGCGCTGATGAAGCGCAACATCAAGACCGATCTCCATTCCTTCTCGATTTCATTTCCGGGGAGCGACCAGAGCGAGGAGGAATTCACGCGCCAGGCGGCCGGTTTCCTCGGCACCAGGCATCACGAGCTGGCGGTCACCAGGGACATGCTCTGGCGCGACCTCGAAGACTGTCTCTGGCATTCCGAACTGCCGTTTGTGTCGCTGGCGCCGGTGGGCAAGTTCCTCCTCTCGAGGGAAGCAAAAAAGGCCGTGGCGGTCGTCCTCACCGGGGAGGGCGCTGACGAGGTTTTCCTCGGATACCGGCGGTTTTTCCGGCGAGCGATCCGCGACACGCGTTCGGGCGATGCGAATTCGTCGCCGCAACTCCGGCGGCTGAAACGCGGCCGGCTAGGCTCCTGGATCGCGAAACGATTATCGCTTCTCATCTTTCACAGGAGCCAGCGCCAGTTGCTGGCGCCGGCGCGGTCGGCCCCAGGCGAATCCGCTCCCTCATCGAAGCCGCTAATCAACGCGGTGCAGGAAGCACGCGTCGCCGGCATGCCTCTCGACATCCTTTGTTACCTTGGGGACCGGGAGGAGATGGCGCATTCGCTGGAAGCGCGCCTGCCGTTCCTCGATCATGAGCTGTACGATGCGGCGAAATCGATCCCGGTCGATCTGAAGATGCGCGGCAGCGTCGAAAAGGCGGTCCTCCGCGATGCAGCCAAAGACATTTTGCCGGAAGACATTCGACTCCGGCCGAAGCGCGGGTTCATGCAGACCAGCGATGCGGTCGATTTCTATGGCGCCGACCGGGCCCGGATGGACGCGCCGCGGCGGCGCTATCTCTCGCGCGAAGCCTTCGACCAGGCGCGGATATTCTCCTATCGGACGTTCGCGCTGCTGAGCCTGTTCGCGCGCATGCCGCGTGCGCCTCGTTGGCTCGGGCGGCTCCGTCGGGATTCGAACAAGGCGATCATGTACGTGCTGCAGACGCACATGCTCCACGAGATGTTCGTCACCGAGCCGCGCTGGCGGAACCAGCCGAGCCCAGCCGACGGCGCACCG
Organism: Sphingomicrobium sp.; assembly: GCA_051962455.1. GTDB lineage: Bacteria > Pseudomonadota > Alphaproteobacteria > Sphingomonadales > Sphingomonadaceae > Sphingomicrobium. The sequence goes on from JBQCCG010000173.1 coordinate 16,012, forward strand.
GTCGATCCTGAGAGCACCGCGATGGCCTGCAAGAAAGATGACACGGTCGTAACCGCTTCGTGAAATTCACGGCCGACCTGCCGTCCACCACGCTTGTTCAGAATCCCGAAAGCCTGAGGGCGCTGGACTGCACTCGCGTCGGTAAGCGTCACTCGAACGCGCTTCATCGCTTTTCTGGGGAGCCGTTCCAGTGTCCGTACGCGTGGCGAATCCGCTCCAACGACTGACGCCACGCCAGTTATTCATCATTCTCGCCACCGTGACGTTTGCTTCGGCTGTCGCCGTGCTGTGGCTGACCCGATCGGTTGATCCGCTCCGCGGCGATTCCGCCGAATATCTCTATTTCGATCCCTCGCGAACGGTAGGCTATCCGGCATTCCTCGAACTCTTCCGATCGCTGACGGGCCACGTCGCGCTCGCCGTGCCCGCACAGATTCTGCTCCTGGCCGGTTCCCTGCTTCTGCTCGGCTGGGAATTTCATCGGCTGGTCCGCCGGCCCGGCTACGCGATCGCGTTCCAGCTGCTACTTCTGGCCAACGCCGGAATGTGGTTCACGTCCGCATTCCTGATGACCGAGGCGCTGTCGACGGCACTGGTCGCGCTCTGGTGCGCCCAGTTGTTGCGCATGTTCAGAAAGCGGGACGCACGCAGTTACGGGTTGCTCGTCGCGATCTCATGCGTCGCGACCATGGTGCGGCCTTCGCTGATCGCCCTGTTCTTCGGGACGGGGTTGTTCGTGCTGGTTTCCCAGCCGGTGCGGAGCCGCGCCCGCGCGATGGCGATGTGCGCCGGCGGCCTCGTCGCCGCATGGGCTGCAACCCCGATGGCACAGCTCCTCGTTCACGGCTCGCTGCACACGACCAGCCCCTTCGCCCGCGGCGTGCTTCAGCACACGCTTTATTGCGAGCCGCACTCTGCTTCGAAGGGCGCGGATTCAACCTTCGTCGAGAACAATGCAGCGCCGGTTCGGCGATATATCGACTCAGCTCCGGCTGGAATGCAGGAGCAGTTCCGGCGCGAGTACAGTACGCCGCTCCGGTTCGGACTCATCATTCCGGTGCTCGGCAGGCATCATCATGTTGCCACGAGATCCGAGGTCGATGCTTACCTCTCTCCGATCGCCCGCGAGAGAGCTCTCGCAAATCCGGGCTGCTATGCAACATCGGTCGCCAACGAATATCTCCGAATGGCGGCGTTCGATACGGATCCGACCGTCGAGGACGCGCGGCAGATCAACGCCTTCGCCGACGTTCATCCGCCGGCGCTCGTTCCCCAATTTCCGGTGCTTCCAGGCGATGACCGTCTTGCGCGAAGAGCGGGGGCGGAAGTCGGGAATGCGCCATCGGGTCTCAATCCGCCCCGCCAGACCTTGCACGTCGTCGCCAGCATCCCGATGCTTGCGCTCCTGCCGCTGCGGCTGTTGCACGCCGCAGCCGCCCTTATCGGCCTCATATCCCTGCTTTGGCTGCCCTTCTCTCGGCGCCTCGGGCGCGAAGCTCGAAATGGCCTCGCTGCCGCGGCAGCCATGGGCATCTCGCTTCACGGCATATTGGCCATCACCGCGGTCGTGGAGATCGGCTTCTACCGCTATCTCGTCCCCTGCTGGCCGCTGGTGTGCACGCTCCCGGTGCTCGCCGTGGCGACCGTCAGGCGCGCCGCACGCGTGCAGCGAGTGGCGAGCCAGTCGTCCGAGTTGCCGGTCGGACCGATCGGCGTCTCCGCCTGAACTGACTCCCTCGGCTTACTAAGTAACTGACGGCTGAACCTTGCTGCCGGCCCTCGCCCCATGCGACACGCCCGCCCGGGAGAGGAGTCGCATGCGCTTCACCAAGCTTGTCCTGTTCGCCGCCGCCTTCGCGCTCACCGCGCCGGTCACCGCTGGAAATCACGTCCAGCCCGCGGTCCAGCCGGGCGGCGATATCCCGCGAAGCTTCCATCCCCCGGTGCCCGCGATCCCGAAGGGCGGCGACATCCCGCAGCACTTCGCCGCACCACGCGCGGAATTCCAGTATATCCGCCGCGAAGTCTTCATTCCGATGCGCGACGGCGTGAAGCTCTATGCGGTGCTGATTATCCCGAAGGCACCCGGCAAGTTCCCCATCATGCTCGACCGCACCCCTTATTCGGCCGACAAGGCGACGTCGCGGGGCGGCTTCGGCCCATTGCCCGGGAACATCCTGTCACCGCTCAACGCGGACCTGGTCAACCACGGCTATATCGTCGCGGTCGAGGACGTCCGCGGCAAGTACAAGTCGGGCGGCGATTATGTGATGAACCGCCCGCTCCGCGGGCCGCTCAACCCGACCGCGGTCGACCATTCGACCGACGCCTACGACACCATCGGCTGGCTGGTGAAGAACGTCCCCGAGAGTAACGGCCGCGTCGGCACTTACGGCACCAGCTACGACGGCTTCACCACGCTGATGAGCCTCGTGAACCCGCATCCGGCGCTCAAGGCTTCGGTGCCGATGAACCCGATGGTCGACGTGTGGAAGGGCGACGACTGGTTCCACAACGGCGCGTTCCGCGAGGAGATGATCGGCTACGTCTACAGCCAGACCGGGACCAAGAGCTCGAGCGAGGACTGGTTCACCAACTCCTACGACGATTATTCGACCTATCTCCGCTACGGAAACGTCGCCAACTACGCCCACTCGATGGGCATGGAGCAGCTGCCCTTCTGGCTGCGCCTGACCCAGCATCCGGCCTATGATGAATACTGGCGGGACCAGGCGCTCGACAAAATCCTCGGCTCGCGCCCGCTGACGGTTCCGACCCTGCTGGTCGCCGGCGAATGGGACCAGGAGGACATCTACGGTGCTCCCGCCGTGTTCAACGCGGTCAAGGGCCAGGACAATGGCAACGCCCACCTGGTGATCGGCCCCTGGTATCACGGTGAGGAGAATGGCTACGCCACTTCGCTCGGCGCGTTCGACTGGGGCTCGGATACCGGCAAATGGTTCCGCGACCAGTTGATGCTCCCGTTCCTCGACGAGCATCTGAAGGGCGGACCGCCGGCGGACATCGCGCGGGTGACCGCGTTCGAGGTCGGGCCCAACCAGTGGACCCGCCTCAATGACTGGCCCCAGGCCTGCGCCCGCGCCTGCCCGGCGGGGCTGACGCCGCTCTATCTCGCGCCCGACCGCGAGCTCGGCTTCACGGCTCCGCCCAAGGGCTTCGACTCCTACGTGTCGGACCCGGCGCACCCGGTCACCTACCGGCAGCGGCCCAACCTCCCGCCTTATTCGCAGGGCTCGACCTGGCGGCAGTGGCTGGTCGACGATCAGCGCTTCGCCGAGGCGCGGCCGGATGTCCTGACCTACGAGACCGCGCCCTTGACCGAGCCGCTGCACCTCGCCGGGACTCCGCTCGTCCACCTCGTCGCCTCGACCAGCGGCACCGACAGCGACTGGGTGGTGAAGCTGATCGACGTCTATCCGGGTCAGCACCCGCAGAAGCCCGAACTCGGCGGCTATGAGCTGGCGATATCGATGGACATCATGCGCGGCCGCTACCGCACCGACCCGGCGCACCCCTCGGCGCTCACGCCCAACGTGCCGCTGACCTACGAGTGGGCGCTGCCCAACGTGGATTATGTCGTCCAGCCCGGCCACCGGCTGATGATCCAGGTCCAGTCGAGCTGGTTCCCGCTCTACGACCGCAACCCGCAGACCTACGTTCCCAACATCATGTTCGCGAAGGCCGACGACTATCGCTCGGC
>JBQCCG010000174.1:0-3418 GCA_051962455.1 Sphingomicrobium sp.
TGCCGGACGGCGAATATCGCGTGCACATGCTGTTCCGGGCGATCCCCCCCGCCACTCCGGTCGTTCAGCCGGCCGGCGAAGCGCCGAAGGGAGTCCAGTTCAAGCTCACTCCGATCTACGGAGTGACGATCCCGGTGATCGTGCGGCTCGGCTATCTCCAGGCCGCCGCGGGAATCGCCAATGTCCAGCTCGAGAAGAAACCAACTGGACCCGCGGTTGGATTCGACATCACTCGGACGGGCACGCGTTCGACTTATGGCGAGGTTCGAGTGCTCAAAGCGGGCGTGAAGGATCCGATTGCGTTTGAGAAAGGCGTTGCCGTCTACACCGAAATCGGAATGCGTCACGTCAGCGTTCCAGTGGCGGACACCTATAAGGGTGATCTCAGCGGGCCGGTTACCGTCGAATATCTCGAAACCACCGACGACGGGTCGCACCTTCTCGCTCAAACCCAGGCGGTTCTGCGCTAGAGCGCGACGGCAGATCGCGGGGCAGGTCCGATGTCGGGCGGCCGCTCCTGGCTGCGAAAGACCGCGCTGCTGCTGGCGCTGTGCGCCGGCAGCGTTGCCGCATCTGCGCCCGCGCCATCCCCCGCCGCGCCCGGCCGCGCTGCCGCTCCGGCGTGGACGCCCGATCCGGACGAGCAATACATCCTCGACGTCAACATTCACCAGCTCCGGCTGGGCGATACGGTGCGGGCCTATAATGCTCCGGAGGGCACCTGTGTCGTCTTAGGCGACTTTGTGAAGGCGCTCGATGTCCCGATCCGGATCGACCTCGTCGCCAAGAAGGCGAGCGGCTGGGCCTTTAAGGAAAGCAACAGGATCGACATCGACGATGCCGCGCTCAAGGCCAGTTATGGCGCGAAGAGCGAGGCCATTGCTCCTGGAACGATCCGCGAAACTCCGGAGGGATGGTGTGTCCAGACCACCGCTCTCGCCCGCTGGTTCGGAATCGGCATCAACCCGATGACCGCCGGCTCGGTGCTGCTCCTGCAGTCCGACACCAAGCTGCCGATCGAGCTGGAGATGGAGCGCCAGCAGCGCGCCGCGCACATCCGCAAGACGAGCTTCGACCTCAGCAGCCTTCCTCAGGTGCGAATTCCTTATCGCATGTGGCGAACCCCGGCGCTCGACTTCGTCGTCAGCGGCGGCGCGACCTTCCGCGCCGGCGACGGAGTACGCATCGATCGGCAGGCGTCGGTCTATGCAGCGGGCGAGATCGCCCGTCTCTCGTACGACGCGCAGGTAACGACCGACGCGGATGGCAAGCCGAGCTTGCTTCGGCTGCGCGCCTTCCGCTCGGATCCCGACGCGCATCTGCTTGGCCCGTTGAAAGCCACGCATTTCGCATTTGGCGACGTCGAGGGCTTCGACAGCGCGCTGACGGGCACCGCTGCTGCCGGCCGCGGTGCGGTGATCACCAACCGTCCACTGACTGCCCGCACCGCGTTCGATCGCACGCGGATCGAAGGCGACCTGCCGACGGGCTGGGAAGCCGAGCTTTATCGCAATGGCGAGCTGCTCGCCTTCGCCAAGTCGGACGGATCGCAGCGCTATGTGTTTGATAATGTGCAGCTTTTGTACGGCGAGAACCGAATCCGGGTGGTTCTGTACGGTCCGCAGGGACAGGTTCGAGAACATGACGAGCTGCTCGATGTCGGCGAAGACAACGTGCCGAAGGGCAAGACCTGGTATTGGGTCGGGGCCAACGAGCCAGGCAAGGACCTGATTACACTCGAAAAACCTCCGGATGCCGAAGTGCTGCCCAAGGCGCAGGCAACCATATCGGTCGAACATGGGCTCGATTCCCGCACGTCGGTCGGCGTGCTGGCTCGGGCCATGCTCATTAACGACCAGCATCTGACCTTCGTCGAAGGGACGGTGCGCCGATCCGTCGGCGCCGCGATGCTCGAGGTGAGCGCGGCGCACGAATCCAACGGCGGAACCGCTGCCCATGCGCAGCTGCTCGGGAAATTCGGACCCGTCTACGTCAATGCGGAAGCACTTATCGCGAACGATTTTCATTTGCAGGGCGGTGCCGTGACCACGGAGCGCGACGGGCGGCTGTCGCTCGACGTGCCGTTCAAGCTCGGCAAGACGTTGCTCCCTGCGCACGCGGAGGTCCATGTAACCGACCTGCCGGACGGATCGCGAACGCTCGAGGCCGCGACTCGCCTCTCGGCGGACTTCAACGGCTTCGATCTTGGCGCGACCACGACCTATCAGGAGACCTATCTGGCGGCGGGCGCATCGCCGCGCGGAGAGTTTCAGGTCGGCGTGCTCGGCAGCGGCCGGATCGGGTCGGTCAGGATCCGCGGCTCGGCAAACTTCGACACGAGCCCGACCGCCCGCTTTCACGATGCGGAGATCGACGCTTACTGGTCCTCTTCGGAGAACAGTGATTGGGAGGGAGATCTCGCCTACGACGGGCTGCTGCACCGCGCACGAGCGCGAATCAGCCACATTCTCCGAATTAACACGATGGCGATCGCGCTGACGGGTGAGGCCGATACGCATGGCGACGTTGCCCTCGGCTTCAATCTCAACTTCTCGCTCGACCCGCAGCACGGTTTCGCCTTGTCGCGGCGGCCGCTCGCCCAGGGCGGAATGATCCACGCTACCGTTTTCCGGGACCTCAACGATAACGGCGTGCTCGATCCCGGCGAGCCGCTCGAAAAGGGCGCCCTGATCACCACCGGCACCCTGCAGTCGGAACGCAAGACCGATTCGAACGGCTCGGTGACGGTCGGCGGCCTCACCGCCTATGTCCCAATCCCCGTCGGCATCGACGGGACCAGCCTCGACGATCCGATGCTGGTGCCCGAAAAGGCGCTGCAGGTCGTCGTTCCTCGGCCAGGCGTCCCCGCGGAGGTGCGGATAGGACTTGTCGGCGGCGGCGACGTCGAGGGCGCGCTGATCAAGAGCGGCGAGCTCGGCTTCGAGGGTGTCGATCTCGAACTGCTCGATTCCGCCGGCAAGGTCGTGGGTACGGCTCGCACCGATTTCGACGGCTTCTTCCTGTTCGATCGCGTCGCTTACGGCACCTATACTCTGCGGGTTAGCGCCAGCTCGGCCGCGGCGGCGAAAATTTCGCAGGATCTTGGGGTCAAAGTGGAGGTTTCAAACAACCGGCCAGTTGCTCGCGTCGGCTCCATCCAGGCCCATCCGTTGCAGCGCATTGCTTCGGCCGGCGGGGCGGTCAACGGCGCGCCGTGATTAAATCACTTTGCCAACCTGATCACACGGTCTGACCTTCCCCAGGAAGGTCAGCTGCGAGTGATGGTGCGGTCGAGAAGACTCGAACGTCCACGGCCTTTCGGCCACAGCGACCTCAACGCTGCGCGTCTACCAGTTCCGCCACGACCGCACGTCATGAATTGAGCCGGCTAGCGCGCCGGCAACTGGCAAGGCGGGCG
>JBQCCG010000175.1:0-6797 GCA_051962455.1 Sphingomicrobium sp.
GCGGTTCGACTTCATTCTCGATGTCGAATCCTTCGCCTTTTTCAACTACCAGTACATCCTCTACGGAATGGAATTCCAAACCGACCTGTCGGCCGGCCGGTCGGATTTCCCTAATGTCGCGGCAGCCGAGAAATTGTTCGATCGGATCCGGCTGTTCGGCGAGAAAGCGGCCCACGACCTGCCCTCGCATCGCGAGCTGGTGACCGAGCTGACCGCGCTCTGATCAGGCGCGAACGAACAGGTTCTTGAGCCAGATCGGCGCGCTTCGGGACGCCCGCCTCCAATCGAGCTCGTCCGACTCGGCTGCATAAGTCCAGGGGTTCATCGTCTTCACCTTGCCGGCGCGGAATCTCTCGGGCTTGCCGGTGGCGACAGTGAGGCCGTGCTGGAGCGCCGTGGCCGCCAGAATGCCGTCGCGGAAATCCGCGTAGCCGAGGTGCGCGCTGCTGCGCGCAACGGCGTCGTCGATGGCGATGATCCGTCCGTCGAAGGCCGGCCGGAGACGCGTCTCGATCCACTTGCGGATTGCAGCGGACGCCGGCTTGTCCCTGCGCTCGAGCACCCGCGCGCCATTCTCGAACTCCATGATCGAAACCGCTGACGCGAACAGCGTGCTGGCCATCTGGCTCTCCACCCATTCGAACAGACGCTCGTCGGAGTGCGCGGGATCATGGCCGCGAAGCGCCCAGATCACCTCGGTGTCGAGCAGGTGCATATCAGGCTCGTCGCGCCCAGGACCCGGCAGCGCGCCAGTCAGGCTCTATCGCAATCGGCTCCGGCGATGCCAAGAGGTCCGCGAGCGTATCCGACTTGCCGACGAGCTGGCGGTAAGCCTCGATGCTGAGCAGCACGTGCGTGGGCTTGCCGCGGTCGGTCACGAACACCGGCTCATAGACGGCGAGTCGCTTGGCGCGGCTGACGTCCTGGTTGAACTCGCGGCTGCTGAAGCTCTTCAAATCGCCCTCCGAACGGGCAAATTCCAATGTCACAGATGTAGGTACGTTACTACAACGTGACCCCACCGCAACAGAATTCCGCAGTCGCGCGGAAATCGACGGTCGCTCTTCGAAAAGGCGGTTGTGCACGGCTGCTTCGCACTGCCTGATAGCCATCGTGATCAGCACGAGCACCTTATCGGACCGCCGCGGCGTGTGGGCGTTCGCGCTCGGCGTGATCATGGTTACAGGCGGCGTGCTGCTCCACATCCCGATGTTCCTGATGGGGCGCCATAACCACTTCATGCTCGCCGGCATGCCGATCGGCTGGGACATGGTCGCGGGCATGGCGGCGATCATCCTCGGGGTCGCGATCGCCGCTTACGGACTGCTGCCGAAGGACATCAGCGGACAGCTCGCCGCGCAGGACCAGATCGTCGTCTCTCCGCCCGAGGACGCGCCCATGGGCTGGGCGCACTGGAGCCTGATGGCGATACTTGTGATCGCGCTCGTCATCGACGTGATGAAGCCCGCGACGCTCGGGTTCGTCCTTCCCGGGATGATGACGGAATATCAGGTCGACAAGGCGACCGTGTCGGCCTTTCCCTTCTCCGCTCTCGTTGGAACGGTCATCGGCTCGATCCTCTGGGGCGTGATCGCCGACATCTATGGGCGCAAAGCTTCCATCCTGCTCTCGGCGGTGATGTTCGTCGGCACTTCGATTTGCGGGGCAATGCCGTCGCTCGCGTGGAATGTCGGCATGTGCTTCATGATGGGCGTGGCCGCCGGCGGCATGCTCCCCGTCACCTATGCGTTGCTGGCGGAGATGATGCCGAGCAAGCAGCGCGGATGGGCGCTCGTGCTGGTTGGCGGCTTGGGCGCGGTCGGCGGCTATTTCGCTGCGAGCGGATTTTCAGCGCTTCTCCAGCCCTTCTTCGGCTGGCGGATCCTGTGGATGCTCAACCTGCCGACCGGACTGACGCTGGTGCTGCTCGGAGCGTTCATTCCCGAATCCGCCAAATTCCTTCTCGCCCGCGGCCGGCGCGAAGAGGCGCGCCGGGTGATGGAGCGCTTCGGATCGAAAGCGCGCAAAGTCCGCGCTCCCGAACAGGAGAGAAACGTCCAGAACGCAGCAACCGCGCTCACCGGCGTCGCCTTCATCGGCAAGTTGGTGGCGCTCAGCCTGGCCGCAACCTGCTTCGGTCTGATTTATTTCGGGTTGCTCCTGTGGCTTCCGGACGATCTCGTGTCCAAGGGCTATAGCGTGGCGGTGTCGAGCAAGTTGCTCGCCGAAAGCGCGCTGATCGCTTTCCCGACCACCTTCGTCGTCGCCTTCACCTACAGCGCCTGGAGCAGCAAATGGTCGGTCGTCGGTTCGATCGCCGTGACGATCCTCGGTCTGCTCGGCGTTCTCCAGCTGGAATTCACCGGAACCGGAAACCCCGTGTTACCAGTCGCGCTGCTGATCATCGGCACCAACGGCCTGATCGCGATGGTCCTCCCTTATGCGGCGGAGAGTTTTCCGCTCCGCATCCGCGGCAGAACGACGGGCATCGTCGCTGCGTGCACCAAGGCAGGCGGGATGTTCGCCCAGCTTCTGGCCATCCTCGCCCTCGTGCCGCCGCTTGGCGTCGTGTCGCTGATCATCATCGTGCCGACCGTTGGCGCACTGATTCTCGTCGCATGGTTCGGGAAGGAGACGCGCGGACGTGACCTGCGCGACCTCGACCCCGGCGGCAACACCTTCGCGGCTACCGGAATCTAGCCGCGCTGCATCTGCAGGTTCATCAGCTCCGGGCTGGCGCCCATGTTCGCGTTCATGTGGGCCATGATCCAGATGGTGCCAATCATCACCAGGAAGACGATCAGCACGCCGAACGCGAGCGCGAGCACGTTGTTGGTATTGTCCGGGCCGCTGGTGATGTGGAGGAAGAAGACCAGGTGGACGCCCATCTGGGCGATTGCGAGCACGACCAGGCCGACCGCGACTCCCGGTCCCCATAGTGATGAGGTGGACGCGACCCAGAACGATATGCCGGTCAGGATCAGCGCGAGGCCGAGCCCGACGACGTAGCTCAGCGTTTCGCTTAGCAAGCTGTCGTGCGGCTCGCCGGGAGCGACGTTCATCTGCTCTTGATGCTCATGTTCGCTCATGGAAGCGTTCCGATCAGATAGACGATGGTGAAGATGGCCACCCAGATGATGTCGAGGGCGTGCCAGAAGATGCTGAGGCAGAGGAGCCGCCGGACCACGTGCGCCCGATCGAAACCCTTGGTCCAAATCTGGGCCATCATCGTCCCGATCCACAACAGGCCGGCGGTGACGTGGGCGCCGTGACAGCCGACCAGGGTGAAGAAGGACGACAGGAAGGCGCTGCGCTGCGGCCCCGCGCCGATGGAGATCATATGTGCGAATTCGGAAAGTTCGATCGCCAAAAAGACGAGCCCGAACAGGCCGGTTACGCATAGCCAGATCTCGGTCCAGATTAGATTTCGGCGTTTTGCGGCGATGATTGCGAGGCCGCAAACGAAGGTCGACAGCAATAGCGCCAGCGTCTCGACCCCCACCAGGTTCCGGTCGAACAACTGGCTCGATGTCGGTCCACCGTCCGTCGCGCGCGACAGCGCGGCGTAGGTCGCGAACAGCGCCGAGAAGAGGACGATGTCGGAGAGCACGAACAGCCAGAAGCCGTAGGGGACGACGATGCTCTTCGACTGCGGCCCGCGATTGCCGAGGCCGGTGTCTTCGGACCCGGCGTGGGTAAGGCCGATTGCTGCTGCTTCTGTTGCGGTCATGGCGCCTTGATCAATTCAGCCAGAAGTTCCTGGCGGACTCGCCGCCGCTCCCGGGCATTGGCCCTGACCACCTCGACCGGGATCACATGCTCGTGTTCGTCGCGCCACGCGTACCAGACCATGGCGACGAACGATCCGAGGAGACCGAGGATCGCCAGCCACCAGATGTACCAGATGACCGCGAAGCCGGTGACCGAGGCGAAGAAGGCGCAGAGCACGCCGACCGGCGTGTTCAGCGGCATTTCGATCGGCTGATAATTGGGCTCCTCAATCAGCTTCTCTTCCCGAATGGCGGTCAGCTTGCGAGTCCAATAGGCCTCCTCGCCGTGGACGTCGGGGAGGACCGCGAAATTGTAGTGAGGCGGCGGCGACAGGGTCAGCCATTCGAGCGTGCGGCCATCCCACGGGTCGCCAGTCACATCGCGGCGCCGGTCGCGGGTGGCGATCGAATAAAGGAGTTGGACGATGGTCAGCGCGATTCCGAGGAAGATGGTCAGCGCGCCGATCATCGCCACGGTCAGATAAGGCGTCCAGCTGGGATCGGAGATATGTTGCAGCCGCCGCGTCGCGCCCATGAAGCCGAGCGCATATTCGGGCATCCACGCGAGATAGAAGCCGATGAACCAGCACCAGAAGATGACCTTGCCGAGGCGTTCGTCGAGCGTGAAGCCGAACGCCTTGGGAAACCAGTAGGTGTAGCCGGCCATCACTCCGAACACGACCAGTCCGATGATCACATTGTGGAAGTGGGCGACCAGGAAGAGGCTATTGTGCACCACGAAATCGACCGGCGGAATCGCGAGCAGGACTCCGGTCATCCCGCCTATCGCGAAGGTGACCATGAAGCCGATCAGATAATAGATCGGGACGTTGAACCGGACCCGCCCGCCGTACATCGTGAACAGCCAGTTGAAGATCTTCACGCCGGTCGGGACCGCGATGATCATGCTCGCGATTCCGAAGATCGCATTGACGTCGGCCCCGGCGCCCATGGTGAAGAAGTGGTGCAGCCACACGCAGAACGAGATGATGCAAATCGCCATCGTCGCGAAGACCATCGAGCGATAGCCGAACAGCGGCTTGCCCGAGAATGTCGACGCGACCTCCGAGAACACTCCGAATGCGGGTAGGGCGAGGATATAAACCTCCGGATGCCCCCAGACCCAGATCAGGTTCATGTAGAGCATCGAGTTGCCGCCGCCGTCGTTGGTGAAGAAGTGGAAGCCGAGATAGCGGTCGAGCATCAGCATCGCGTAGGTGGCGGTGAGCACCGGGAAAGCTGCGATGATCAGCAGGTTCGACGCGAGCGCCGTCCAGCAGAACACCGGCATCCGCATGTAGCTCATGCCCGGAGCGCGGATCTTCAAAATGGTGGTGACGAAATTGACCCCGGTCAGAAGCGTCCCGACGCCCGATATCTGCAGAGCGACAAGGTAATAATCGACCCCGACTCCCGGCGAGAACGCCTTCTCGCTGAGCGGTGGAAATGCGAGCCATCCGGTCCGCGCGAATTCGCCGATGAACAGGCTGAGATTGACGAGAAGCGCGCCGGATGCGGTCAGCCAGAAGCTGACGTTGTTCATTGTCGGAAAGGCCACGTCGCGCACGCCGAGCTGAAGCGGCACGGCGAAGTTCATCAGCCCGATGACGAACGGCATCGCCATGAAGAAGATCATGATGGTGCCGTGGGCGGAGAATATCTGGTCGTAATGCTCCGGCGGCAGATACCCCTGCGATGCCCCGATCGCGAACGACTGCTGCGCGCGCATCATCAGCGCATCGGCGAATCCGCGGATGAGCATGACGAGGGCGAGGACGATGTACATGACGCCGATGCGCTTGTGATCGGTGGACGTGATCCACTCGCTCCACAGATACGGAAACCAGCCCTTGACCCAGACCCAGATCACGACCGCGGCGATGATCAGGAGGACCACGATCGACGTGATCAGCGGAATGGGCTGGTCGAACGGGATCGCGTCCCAGGTGAGCCTACCGAACATTGCTTGCGGGTCCCAGCGGAGGTTTGGGCGAGACGTGCAGCGCCGGAGGCGCCGTCCTTGGAGAAATCGGCAGCGGAGCGCGGTTGGCGACGATGGCATCGAACAGATCGGGCGCCACGCTTCCGTAGGTGAACGGCTTCACATAACTGCTTGGTTTCTGCAGCTGGTCGTAGGTCGCTGCGTCGAGCGGCGGTCCCGAGTGTGCTGAAGCTGCCCATGCGGCGAACTGCTGCGGCGGTACGGCATGGACCTTGAACCTCATGCCGGAAAATCCGTCACCGCTATAATGGGAGGAGAGGCCGTCATACACGCCCGGCTTGTCCGCCTGGAGGTTCAGGCGGGTCGTCATTCGCGGCATGGTGTAGATCATGGTCCCGAATTGCGGGACGAAGAATGAGTTCCACACGGTTGCGGAGGTCAGCCGGTAGCTGACCGGCACGCCGGCTGGAACGACCAGCTGGTTGACGGTCGCGATCCCCTGGTCCGGGTAGATGAACAGCCATTTCCAGTCGAGCGACACCACTTCGACATTCAACGGGTCACCCTTGGCTGGAAGCGGCTTTGCCGGATCGAGGTCGTGGCTGCCGATCCATGCGATGCCGCCCAGCAGCAAAACCGTCAGCGCGGGGATCGACCACACCACCATTTCGACCGCGCCCGAATATTCCCAGTCAGGCCGGTATTGGGCCTTCTTGTTGCTGGCCCTGAACCACCAGGCGACCACGAGGGTGGCGATGATCGTCGGGATGATGATCGCGAGCATGATCGCGGTCGAATTGATGAGGATCGTCTTCTCGGCGCTGCCGACGGGACCGACGGGATTGAGGATGCCGCGGTCGCAACCGGAAGTCAGCAGGGTGAGCACCGGAGCAGCGATGATGCGCTGCTTCGTTCCCCACCTGTGCCAACTCGCTATGTTCACGAGCCCCCTTCTCTTGCGGTCTGAGGCTTAGACGACCGCAGACCGGCCCAGGGTCCAACCCAGGCTGGGGACCCCAACGGGACTCGACCCCGTGTTTTCGCCGTGAAAGGGCGACGTCCTAGACCGCTAGACGATGGGCCCC
>JBQCCG010000176.1:0-19120 GCA_051962455.1 Sphingomicrobium sp.
CACGATCGAACTGGGGCGTGGCCGGCCAGGTCGATTATGACGCGACCCACGCGCTGACACTTACGGCGGGGGTTCGCTACGACACCGACCGGCGCAAGCAAACGAACCTGCTCGACAATGTGGTGAGGACCGCCACTTTCATCGCTGCACAGCCGAGACTGTCAGCCGCGTATAAGTTCAGTGCCGACAAGCTCATTTATGCGAGCTGGGGAGTTGGCTTCCGCTCGGGCGGCTTCAATCCGCCGAGCTTCCACATCCCGATCTACCGGGACGAAAAGCTCACCAATTATGAGGTCGGGTTCAAGACCCAGTGGCTCGACCATCACCTCACCCTGAACGGCGCGGTGTTCCACAGCATCGTCAAGAATCTTCAATTCTCGGCGATCGACTTCAACACGGGCTCGCAAGTGACGAGCAACATCGACCGCGCGCGGATCAACGGGGCCGAGCTCGAGGCCGTGGTGACGCCGGTCCAGGGACTGGATGTGTTCGCGAACGTCGGGCTCACAAATCCGAAGATCACGGCATTTGCCGCCAATCCCGCGTTCGTCGGCAATGTTCCTCCGAGAGGGTACAAACAATCGTTGGACGGAGGCTTCGACTACAATCACCGCATCGCGCCCGAGCTCAATCTTTTCGTGCGCGCTGACGTTCAGCACTACGGCCGCAAGTACTGGTACGTCGACAATCTCGATGTCCAGCGCCCCAAGACCTACGTCAACGGCAGCTTCGGCCTTAGCTATCGTAACATCACCGCGTCGGTCTGGGGCAAGAACATCTTCGGGGTCCGCGCGTACGAGACATATTTCCCGAGCCAGCAGACCGGCCTTCCCTATGACGTCGGCTATCCCAACCAGCCCGCGACCTACGGGGTTGAGCTGATCGCGAGGATGTAACGGCCACGATGACCAGCCGCGGAGTCATTCCCGAGGGTATCTGGATTCTAGATGAGGCGCGGTCGCGAATGCTGGTTCCTGCAAGCGTCACGCTGTGGATCATCCGCGACGATGGCGAGCGCCTGGTGTGGGTCGTCGTCGAGACGAACGCCGAACGACAAATTTCGATCAAGAGCTTTGATGGCGCCTACGGGGGCGAGCCCGCGGTCGTCAGCGGTTCCGGGTTCGTCGCATCGCTGAGCTCGCCGGCGCCGCGAACGGTTCGCGTGGCAGGCGTAATCCCCGGCATGGGACCATTCCACGAGATGGACGTGGTTTCCCCAGACGGGCTTCAGATGTGCGTGAACGGCGAGGTACAGACCGCGGACGGCGTGAAGAGCTGGTACGAGGAGTTCAACTGGGTAGGCCGGATTCCGCTGGACTATGAACGGCCGAACGCAGCGGAGGCGACCTCATGACTGAATGGTCGGAACTCGGGAACGCGGGCCGCAACAGCTACCGGATCAGCGAGACTGTGGTGGACATGCGCCGGCCGAAGGTCGATATCCGACCGATAGAACTTTCTGCTCTCCCTAAGAATCTGGTCATCGATCTTTCTCACACCGCGCTCCTCATCATCGACATGCAGAACGACTTCTGCGGCGAGGGCGGCTGGATCTCTTCGATGGGCATCGATTTTACGGCAGCACGCGATCTTGTCGGGCCCATCAACGCAGTCGCCGATGCACTGCGTAGGCAAAACGTTCCCGTTCTGTGGGTGAATTGGGGCGTTCGCCCTGATCGCGCGAACCTGTCACCAGGCACCCAGCACCCATTCAACCCGCATGGGCTTGGCCCGGGCCTCGCGGGTCTTAGGACGAACAATCAGCGCAGCTACAATGTGCTGCAGGAGGGCGAATGGGGCGCCGAGCTGGTTGACGGTCTGACCCCCGCGCCCGCCGACATCCGCATCGACAAGCATCGAATCAGCGGCTTCTGGGATACGCCCCTCGATTCCGTGCTCCGCAATCTTAATGTGTCGACGCTGCTGTTTGCGGGCATTAACGCTGATCACTGCGTGTACGCGACTTTGATGGACGCGAATTTCCATGGCTATGACACGATCATGCTTGAAGACTGCGTCGCAACCACCTCGCCCGATTTCTGCATGCAGGCGACCTTGCACAATGTTCGCTTTTGCTTCGGCTTCACAGCTTTCGCTGCGGATCTTCTGCGCGTCGTGCGTAATCACTAATCGTTCAGCCGCTGCTCAGCCCCGCGCGCAAATGATCCGCGAGTGAGGTTCGCCCGCCGCGATTTTCTCGCCGCCTGTGCCGCGAACATGGTCGTCCCGGCGCATGCGAGCGCGACGTCTGCCGTGTTCCGGCCAGAAGACTACGGAGCGCGCGGTGACGGCGCGACGAACGACACGCGCGCCTTTGCAGCACTGAGCGCCGAGGTGAACCGCCAAGGCGGCGGAACGATTTCGCTCGCCCGCGGCCGGAGCTACATTATCGGAGAGCAACAACGAGGCGGAGCTTACGGCTGGACTCCAGGTCCGGCACTCGAACTCAGGAATCTGCCCAACCCGCTCACCATCCTCGGTAACGGAGCGCGAATCCGCTGTGCGCCAGGCCTCCGCTTCGGCGCGTTCGATCTCGCCGCCGATGCGCCGGCGCACCGCCCGATGCCGAACTTTCATCTTGCCGAAGTTGCATCGCCCTATCGCGCGATGATTCACATCACCAGCTGCAGCGGCCCGATCGAGATCCGCGATCTCGAGCTCGACGGCAACCTCCCCCGGCTGCGCATTGGCGGCCAGTTTGGCGACAAGGGCTGGCAAATTCCAGCGAGCGGCATCCTGCTTGAGGGAAATACGGGCCCCGAAACGATCGACAATGTGCTGAGCCATCATCATGCTCAGGACGGAGCGATGATCATCGGCGCGATTACACGAACGGGCCGCGGCCACGTGTCGCGCTTCGTTAGTCGGTACAACGGCCGCCAGGGGCTCAGCCTCACTGGCGGCCGCGGCTACGACTTCGCGGATTGCGAGTTCAGCCGCACCGGCCGCTCCTCGATTTCGAGCCCGCCGGGTGCGGGTGTCGACATCGAGGCGGAGACGCGTCCGATCCGCGACTTCACCTTCGCCCGGTGCAAGTTCATCGACAATTCGGGCGTCGGAATGGACGCCGACAGCTGCGACAGTGCGGACGCGCGCTTCTCCGATTGCCTGTTCGTCGGCACCACCGCCTGGTCGGCGTGGCCGCGCAAGCCGGGATTTCGTTTCGACCGCTGCACTTTCGTCGGATCGGTGGCCCATCCCTTCCCCAGCCCTGATCCGGCGGATGCTTGCCGCTTCATTAACTGCCGCTTCACCGACGACCCGCAGCTCTCGCCGACGGGGAAGGTCTTCCTCGGCGGCGGACCCATCGTGAACATGGGCGAGAGCGACAATGTGCTGTTCGACCGCTGCCGGTTCGACCTCGTCGGCGACGGCGTGCTGCCGTGGAGCTGGAAGGCGATCTACCGCGACTGCACCATGTCGCAGCGCTCGAAACAAGCGGCGATGACCAAGGGCAGATATCTCGGCCGCACGAGCATCAGCGGTCCGGTCTCGCTCTACGGCTCGATGGTCGAGGGCACGTTGATCCTGAATGGAAAGCCGGTGCCGTCCGGGCCGGTCGGGGTCAAACCGTGGTGACTGCTCCGCCAATCGTCCGCGAATAGCCGGTAAATTCGGCGATGGCTCGTCCATCGCCGGCTCGGACCGCGACGCGAGTGACGCCGGCGCGGCCCTCGCGCGCTATCTCCCGCGCTTCGGCGATCAGGATTTCGCCTTCCCGCGCCTTGTCGAGAAAGACGATCGATGCCTGAGCCGCCACGCTCGCGTGATTGGCGCCGTTGCACACGTAGGCGAAGGCGCTGTCGGCGAGCGCAAAGATCATTCCGCCATGCGCGAACCCATGACCGTTGAGCATGTCGGCGCGCACGAGCATCGACACGCGCGCGTAATCTTCCCGCACCTCCTCGATCTTGAGGTCCCAGGCAGGTCCAGTGCCCTCGGACGCGAGCATTTCGTGCGCAACGCGTGAAGCAAGTTCGTCGGCGTTCATGCCCTCTGCTTAGCCGGACCTGCTTCTCCTGCAATAACCTGGCGGAACAGCAGTGGTAACATCGCCTTAACGACTTGTGGGTGAACAGGCGGACGTTGGGAGTCCTGCGCTTGCGATTCACCCCTAAGGTCCTGCGTCACCTGCTCTCGGTCGAAGCGATCGTCGCCGTCGCAATTGCGGCGACTTTGATTGCGATCGGGGGCCGAGAGCCGCTGACTCGCCGGACTCTCGAATTCACACCTGCCCAGTGGGGACAGACCTTCTACGGCTATTCCTACGACGACAGCTCCAACGGCGGCAATTCAACCGCGCTCCGTGATCCCTCGCATCACTTGTCGTGGAGCTGCATCCTGAAACCTGCTTACGCATGGCCGTACTGCGGCTTCGGGCTTCTGTTCGACGTGCAGAACAAGGGTCATGGGCTGGACCTCAGCCGTTACGACGGAATCGATCTCACGGTCGACTATCACGGCTCGGGCAAGCTGATCCGGATTTCGCTCAAGGATCGTGACACGCGCTACCGGTCACTGTCCGACCCGAACGACAAGGCAAATGAGGCGATATTCCCCGTCCGCGATGGCGTCCAGAAGATCGCACTCAAGCTTCAAGACTTTACCGTAGCCGAATGGTGGAAGACGAAGACCAAGGCTCCGCCCGATTTGGCGCATCCGTCATTCGGTAATGTGACCGCGATGGAAATCGCCACTGGAACCGACGGCACGTTGGGTCTTCAGCGCTTTCGGGTCAAGCGGGTCGCCTTCGAGCGCCACATCGTCTCCGCTGAAACTTGGTACGCAGCAATTGCATTGGCCTGGATGGCGCTCGTCGCTGCTTTGGTTTTCTTTCGCCGCCGCCAGCTAGTCGGGATGAAGCGCTCATCCGATGCCGCGCTTCGGGAGAAGGAGCGGCTCTATCGCACGATCCTTCAGACCAGCACGGATTGCATCGTCCTGTTCGATTCCGAGGGCCGCTTCGAGTTCGTCAATTCCGCGGCGGTCAAGGCGCTCGAGCTGCCGGAGATGGACGAAATCCGTGGGCGCCACTGGACTGAATTCTGGAGCGGGGAGGTGGGCGCCGCAATCGGCGACGCCATTCGCCGGGCCACCGAGGGCGAACCGGTTCGCCTGCACGGCCGCGGTCCCACGGCCAAGGGGCACGAAACGCTGGTGGGATGCCATCACTCTGCCGGTCTTCGACGAGAGTGGCTCGGTAAATGGCGTTCTATCGGTTTCGCGCGACGTCACCCGTGAGCGCGAGCGTTCCGAGGAACTCAGGTGGGCAAGCGAACATGATGCGCTGACGCATCTGCCGAATCGCCGGGCGTTCCAGGCACGGCTGCACGGCGCAACGGTCCGCGCAACCAAGACCGGCGAGAAGGTCGGCCTGCTCCTGATCGATGTGGACCATTTCAAGCATGTCAACGACACGCTCGGCCACAGCGCCGGCGACGATCTGCTGAAGGCCGTTGGCGAGCGGCTCCGCAATTGCGTTCGGGACAGGGATTTCGTCGCGCGGATTGGCGGCGACGAATTCGCAATCATCATCGAAGAAGGGGCTTCGGAGGAGTTGCTTCTGCGCGTCGGCAAACAGCTGCTCGAACGCATTCAGGCTCCGCTGCGCACTGAAGGCCGGGCAGTCACCGCGGGCGCCAGCATTGGCGGGGCGCTGTTCCCAACGAATGCCGCCAGCGCGAACGACCTGTTCAAAAGCGCCGACACCGCACTCTACGCGCTGAAGCACGACGGGCGCGGCGGGACGCGCCTGTTCGATGCGTACATGCTCGAGGAGGCGGAGAGGAGCGCGTCGCAGCTTCGTCTGGCGCGCGGCTCGGTCACCGACCGAACGGTAGTCCCGGTCTATCAGCCTAAATTCGAAATCGATGGCGGCGCCCTGCTCGGCCTGGAAGCGCTGCTTCGCTG
Organism: Sphingomicrobium sp.; assembly: GCA_051962455.1. Lineage (GTDB taxonomy): Bacteria > Pseudomonadota > Alphaproteobacteria > Sphingomonadales > Sphingomonadaceae > Sphingomicrobium. The sequence goes on from JBQCCG010000176.1 coordinate 5,911, forward strand.
GCGCGATCCCCGGCGCGGCCTTCAATTGCCAGGCACGCTCGAGGAAGCTTTCGGCGATTACGAACTCGCAGCGAAAATTGGCGAGCTGATGCAGAAGAAGGTCGCTCGCGACGTTCAGAAATGGATCGAATCCGGCCTGGATTTCGGCCGCGTGGCGATCAACGCCGCGCCGGCCGAGTTCCTGCGCGACGATTATGCCGAGCGTTTCCTGGCGGTTCTCGAGAAGCATGACCTTTCGCCGCACCGGTTCGAGGTGGAGGTCACCGAACATGCCTTCGTCGGCCGCGCCACCGGCTATGTGGCCCGCGCGCTTGCTGTCCTCAAGCAGGCAAACGTCAGCATCTCGCTGGACGATTTCGGCACCGGCTCCTCGTCGCTGTCGCACCTCCGCGATTTCCCGGTGGACACCGTGAAGATCGACATTTCGTTCATCCAGCAAATGACGGAGAATGACGAGATTGCAGCGATAGTCTCGGCGGTCGTTCGATTGGCGGGAAGCCTGGCGATCCAGGTGATCGCGGAGGGCGTCGAAACTCCCGATCAGCTCGACCTGCTGCGCGCGATGGGCTGCGGCATCGCCCAGGGTCACCTGTTCTCGCCAGCGGTGGAAGCGGGCGCTGTGCCCGCGCTCGCATCTCCCCGGAAGAGGGCGGCGGCTTAGCTTCTCGGGGTGCAACGACGTCATGCCGGGCTTGACCCGGCACCCGCCTTTCTTTCTTGCATCAGAAGCAGGCGGACCCCGGCTCAGGGCCGGGGTGACGGAGAATCCCATGTCGTACGAGACCATCCTCTTCGAACCCGGCCCGATCGCGCGCATAACGCTCAATCGCCCGGATCGCCTCAACAGCTTCACGGTGCAGATGCACGAGGAACTGCGCGACGCTTTGGCGAATCTCGCTGATGCGCGGGTTCTCATTCTCACTGGCGCGGGTCGCGGCTTCTGCGCCGGACAGGACTTGAACGACCGCGCCGTGGCCCCGGGCCAAGCAGTCGACCTCGGCGAAACCGTGCAGCATTGCTGGAACCCGCTCGTCCGAACGCTGACGTCGTTGCCGCAGCCGGTGATCGCGCGCGTGAACGGCGTGGCCGCCGGCGCGGGCGCAAACATCGCGCTCGCATGCGACATCGTCATCGCCGCCAGGTCGGCGAAGTTCATCCAGAGCTTCTCGGCCATCGGGCTGATCCCCGATAGCGGCGGCACGTGGGTCCTGCCGCGTCTTCTGGGCCAGGCTCGCGCGCTCGGTCTCGCGCTGACCGGCGAGCCGCTGCCAGCAGAGAAGGCCGCCGAATGGGGCCTGATCTGGAACGCCGTCGAGGACGAGCAGCTCGATGCGGAAGTCGGCACACTCGCGAACAAGCTCGCGTCACTCCCGCCGCTCGGACTGGCGGCGATCAAGGAGATGATCCGATCGAGCTGGCAGTACAGCCTCGACGAGGAACTGGAGCGCCAGGCCGGAGCCATGCGTCGTCTCGGCTTCACCGAAGACTATCGCGAGGGAGTCGGCTCGTTTCTGGAAAAGCGACAGCCGAAATTCACCGGCCGCTAAATTCCCCTCCCTGGAAGGGAGGGGAGTCAGGCAATCAGCTCGGCGAACTTATCGAGATCGATGTTGCCGCCGGAAACGACGCACACGATTGGTCCGTCCAGGGGCTCGCCTGAGAGCGCAGCCGCGACCGACAGCGCTCCCGCGCCCTCGGCGACGACCCGCGCCTTCTCGGCCATCAGCCGCATCGCGTCGCGTACCTGATCGAGCGTGACGGTAATCGTCCCGTCGACGACCGCCTGCATCCGCTGCCACATCCGGTCGGTGACGCTCTTGCCGCCGGCGCCGTCGACGAACGACGCCTGCCAGTCAGGAAAGCGCTGCGGTCCGCCGTTGGCGAGCGAATAAGCATAAGGCGATGCGGTCTCGGGCTCGGCGCCGATCACTCGCACCTCGGGCTTCAGCGCCTTCACCGCGCTCCCGACGCCGGTGATCAGTCCGCCGCCGCCGATCGCCGCGATGACCGTGCGCACCTCGGGCAAGTCCTCGACGATCTCCAGACCCATCGTGCCGTGGCCGGCGATGAAATCATGATTGTCGAACGGGTGGACGAAGGTGCCGTCCATTCCTTCATACGAATGGCTCTCCGCGGCGACCCACGCATCTTCGTAGGAGACGGGAACGATGGTCGCGCCGAGCGCGCGCATACGCTCGAGCTTGGTCTGCGGCGCGGTTTCGATCGCCACGACCGAGCACGGGACTCCGAACTCGCGAGCGGCGTAAGCGACGCCCTGCCCCGCGTTTCCCGCGCTGATGGTCCACACGCCGCGCGAACGCTCCTCATCGGAGAGGCGCGCGACCGCATTGGCCGCGCCGCGGATCTTGTAGGCGTTGGTCGGCTGAAGATTCTCGAGCTTCAAATAAATATCGCGGTCGGCACCGGCATCGAGCTTCACCAATGGAGTGCGCAGTACGGTGCGCGCGATCCGCTCACGCGCTTCCTCGACATCGGCAAGAGCGATCGGGCGTACCGGTTCAATCACCCGGCTTCCCTCCCACGCGAGGCGCTACGCTGCAACCCTCCTCGCTTTCCGTTCGTTGCGACCGGCAAACAACCACAAGAGGAGAGCACCTGTGGGTCTCATCATCGTCATCATTCTCATCCTGCTCCTGATCGGCGCAGTGCCGCACTGGGGCTACAGCAGAGGCTGGGGCTATGGCCCGTCGGGCCTGCTCGGGATCATCCTGATCGTGGTGATCATCCTGCTCCTGTTGGGCAGGCTCTAGGCGCCCGCTCCGGCCCTTTTTGCGAACGCCCACGCTGCTTCCGCCAGCGTGGGCACCCGCTTGGCCATTTCGGCCGCCTGTTCATGGCTCGCCGTGCCGTCGATCACGCGCTTCTTGATGCCCTGCACGATGCCGGCGAGGCGGAACAGGTTGTAGGCGAAATACCAGTCGAGCTTCGCCGCGACAGGTACGCCCGACCGGCTTGAATATAGCTCGACCATTTCGTCGAGCGTCGGGATTCCGAGCGTCCCGAGGTCCAACCCGGCGAGCCCTGCCCCGTCGTCTGCCGGCATCGCCCATTGCATCGCCAGATAGGAGAAGTCGGCCAGCGGATCGCCAAGCGTCGCCAGCTCCCAGTCGAGCACGGCGACGAGCGTGCCGTCGCCGTCGAACAGCACATTGTCGATGCGATAGTCGCCATGGACGATCGACGTCCGCGACTGCTCCGGCACCGTCTCGGGCAGGAAGGCGATCAGCCGCTCCATCTCGGGGATATAGTCGGTCTGCGAATCGCGGTACTGCCGGGTCCAGCGCGCGACCTGCCGCTCGAAATAATTGCCGGGCTTGCCGAAGTCGCCGAGCTCCGCCTCGTCCGGGTCGATGGTGTGCAGGTCCGCGAGCGTCTCCACCAGCTGCTCGTACATGCGTCGGCGGGTCATGGGGTCGAAGTCGGGCAGGCCCCCGTTTGCGTAGGGCCGACCCCTGGCCATCTCCATCACATAGAAGACCGCGCCGATGACCTCGGGGTCCTCGCACAAGGCGAGCGGCTCCGGCACCGGAAAATCGAGCGGGTAGAGACCGGAGAGCAGCCGATATTCGCGGTCAACCGCGTGGGCCGACGGAAGGAGCTTCCCGAACGGCTTTCGTCGCATCACGTAATCGCCCGAAGCAGCTCGGATCCGATAGGTCGGGTTCGACTGACCTGACGGGAATTTTGTCAGCATGAACGGACCCTGGAAGGCTTCGACATGCGCTTCGAGCCAGGCGCCGAGCGCAGCCTCGTCGATCCGCTCCTCGCTCACTTGTGCTTCTTAAACTCCAGCCGGGCGATTGCCCGGCGATGGACCTCGTCGGGTCCATCGGCCAGCCGGAGCGTCCGGATCGAGGCATAGGCCCGCGCCAATCCGGCGTCGTCCGACACGCCCGCTGCCCCGAACGCCTGGATGGCGTCGTCGATGACCCTGAGCGCCATCAGCGGCGCTGCGACCTTGATCATCGCGATCTCGCCTTGGGCCGCCTTGTTGCCCGCCTTGTCCATCATGTCGGCCGCCTTGAGACAGAGCAGCCGCGTCATCTCGATGTCGATGCGGGCGTTTGCGATGCGCTCCTCCCATACGCCCTGCTCGGCGAGGGTCTTACCGAATGCGGTGCGGCTCATCAGGCGCTTCACCATCGCGCCCAGCGCGTCTTCGGCCGCGCCGATGGTGCGCATACAGTGATGGATGCGGCCGGGACCCAGCCGCCCCTGAGCGATTTCGAATCCCCTGCCCTCGCCGAGCAGCATGTTCGACGGCGGCACGCGAACGTCGTTGAGCTCGATTTCCATGTGCCCGTGCGGCGCGTCGTCGTAGCCGAACACCGGCAGGTGGCGCTTGATCCTCACGCCGGGCGTGTCGAGCGGCACCAGGATCATCGACTGCTGCTTGTGCAGCTCCGCTTCGGGATCGGTCTTCCCCATCAGGATGGCGATCTTGCAGCGCGGATCGCCCGCGCCGCTCGACCACCACTTGCGGCCGTTGATCACATATTCGTTGCCGCGCATCTCGATGCTGCACCGGATGTTGGTCGCGTCGGACGAGGCGACGTCCGGCTCGGTCATCAGAAAGGCCGAGCGGATCTCGCCGTCCATCAGCGGCTTCAGCCATTCGTCCTTCTGCTCCCGGGTCCCGTAGCGGTTGAGCACCTCCATGTTGCCGGTGTCCGGCGCGGAGCAGTTGAACACCTCCGACGACCACATGATGCGGCCCATCTCCTCGGCGCAGAAGGCATATTGGAGGTTGGTGAGTCCCGGCCCGTCGAAGTCGAAGCTGTCATCCACCGGTTCCGCGCCATGCGAGGGCGGCATGAACAGGTTCCACAGCCCCTCGGCGCACGCCCTCGCCTTCAGCTCCTCGACTACGGAAAGGACCTTCCACCGAGCGCCCTCGCGCTGCTGCGCCTCATAGTCCGGAACGCGCGGACGGACGTGCTCGTCGATGAAGGCGCGCACCCGGTCGCGCCACTCGGTCTCGGCCGGCCCAAGGCTGAAATCCATGGCTTGCGCCTATCAGCAAGAATGTCAGTTGGCTATGAGCGGCCGATGCAACGGCTGTCGGGAAAGGTCGCGATTGTCACCGGCGCTGCGTCCGGGATCGGCAAGGCGAGCGTCGAGCTGTTCCGAAGCGAGGGCGCTATCGTGGTCGGCGGCGACATCGGCGAAGGCGCGGACGTGCGATGCGATGCCGGCAACGAAGCCGACGTCCATGCGCTGGTCGAGCGTGTCGCTCGCGACCATGGCGGGCTCGACATCTTGTTCGCCAATGCCGGGATCTCCGGCGGCTTCGCGTCGATTGCCGAGCAGACGGCGGAGGACTGGGCGGAGATCCTGCGCGTCAACCTGATCGGCCCCTTCCTTGCGATCAAATATGCGGCGCCGCTGATGAAGCTCCGCGGTGGGGGCTCGATCGTCTGCACCGCCAGCGTCGCCGGACTACGCAGCGGCGCAGGCGGCGCGGCTTATTCTGCGTCCAAGGCCGGCGTGATCAGTCTCGTGCAGACCGCCGCGCAGCAGCTCAGTGGCAACGGCATTCGAGTCAACGCGATCTGCCCCGGCCTGATCGAAACCGGCATGACCCAGCCGATCTATGAAATGGCACGCGCGCGCGGACAGGAACAGCGGATCGGCGAGCTCAATCCGTTGAACCGCGGCGGCGAGGCGGAGGAAATCGCGCGGGCCGCCTTGTTCCTGGCGTCGGACGAGTCCAGCTACGTCAACGGAACCGCGCTGGTCGTCGACGGCGGACTCTCGAGCAGCCATCCGGTGACACGAAGGTTCGATATTCGGATGCTTTGAAAGACAGTGGAATGAAAACTCCCCAGCTTCTCAATTTCGAGCGCGACCGGTGGGTCGCGGGCGCCGGCAATTTCGTTGAGATTGCGAGCGCGATCGACGGCTCGCCGGTGGCAATCACCGGTTCCGGCGGTCTCGATTTCGGCGGAATGCTCACCCACGCACGCGAGGTTGGCGGCCCAGCGCTCAGGAAGCTGACCTTCCATGACCGCGCGCGGATGATCAAGGCGCTCGGCCTCGCGATCATGGCGCGCAAGGAAGAGCTGTACGAACTCAACTATCAGACCGGCGCGACGCGCAAGGACGGCTGGATCGACATCGAGGGCGGCGCGGGCACGCTCTTCTCGTTCTCGTCGAAGGGCCGCCGAGAGCTTCCGGACGCGCACGTTCTCCTCGACGGTCAGCTCGAGGGGCTATCGAAGAACGGCACCTTCGTCGGGCAGCACATCTACACGCCGCTCCGGGGTGCCGCCGTCCACATCAACGCGTTCAATTTCCCAGTCTGGGGAATGCTCGAGAAGCTGGCGCCGACCCTGCTCGCGGGCGTTCCGGCGATCGTGAAGCCTGCTTCAGCGACCGCCTATCTCGCCGAAGCCGCATTCAAGATCATGGTCGAGGCGGAGATCCTTCCGCCGGGCGCGATCCAGCTGATCGTCGGTGGGGTCGGCGACCTGTTCGATCATCTGACGGGGCAGGACGTGGTCAGCTTCACCGGCTCCGCGCATACCGCACTCAAGCTCCGCACGCATCCGACAGTGATCCGCGAGTCGGTGCGCTTCGTCGCCGAACAGGACAGCTTGAACGCTTCGCTGCTCGGTCCCGAGGCTGCGCCGGCAACGCCCGAGTTCGACCTGTTCATCAAGGAAGTCGCGACCGAGATGACGGTGAAGGCGGGGCAGAAGTGCACCGCCATCCGTCGCGCGATGGCTCCGGCTCAATATCTCGATGCGGTCGAGCAGGCGCTCGCCGATCGTCTGGCAAAGACCAAGGTCGGTGACCCCCGCGCGGAGGAGACGCGCATGGGCGCCCTGGTCAGCATCAGCCAGCGCGACGACGTCCGCGCCCGGATCGCCGAGCTCGAAGCCGCCGGCGCCCGCATCGTCGCCGGCGACCCGAACGCCGAGCCGCCGATCCCCGGCGGCGCCTTCCTTCCGCCGGTGCTGCTGCGAACCGATGATCCCTGGGCCACCGCCGCGGTCCACGACTGCGAGCCGTTCGGCCCTGTATCGACGATCATGCCGTACAAGGACATGGCCGATGCGATCGCGCTGGCGAACCGCGGCCGCGGTAGCCTCGTGCTGTCGATGTTCAACCATTCCCCAGAAGCAGCGCGCGAGTTCGTGCAGGGCGCGGCGGCCTATCACGGGCGCATGCTGGTCCTGAACCGCGACAATGCTGCCGAGAGCACCGGCCACGGCTCTCCGCTGCCGGTGCTGGTGCATGGCGGTCCCGGCCGCGCCGGCGGCAGCGAAGAGATGGGCGGCGTCCGCGGCGTCAAGCATTACATGCAGCGCACCGCGCTCCAGTCCACGCCCGCGATGATCGCGGCAATTACCGAACAATATGTGCCGGGCGGTCCCAAGCACATCATCGACGTCCATCCGTTCCGCCTAAAGATGAGCGAGCTCAACATCGGCGACACGTGGAAGACGGATAGCCGCACGGTGACGCTGGACGACATCGAGCATTTCGCCGAGTTCACCGGCGACAAATTCTACGCCCACATGGACGAGGAGGCGGCCAAGGCCTCGCCGATCTTCGAGGGCCGGGTCGCCCATGGCTATCTGATCCTGAGCTTCGCCGCGGGGCTGTTCGTCGATCCCGATCCGGGCCCGGTGCTCGCCAATACCGGCCTGGAGAACCTGCGCTTCCTCACCCCGCTCTATCCCGGCGATTCGATGCGGGTCGAGCTCACCGTTCGATCCAAGTCCTTGAAAAGCGAGGAAACGGGCGTCGTGCGCTGGGCCGTCGAGATCTTCAATCAGCGGGACGAGCTGGTCGCGACCTACGATCTCCTGACCGAGAACGTCCCGTAACGGCGGCAACCGGCCGCACCGTGCGTTCGTTACCCCGCCGAATTCCCGGAAGGAGAGCGACCATGAAAGTCAGCGAAGTGATGACGCGCGAGATCGAGACCGTGTCGCCGGATCAGCCGGTCCAGAAGGCGGCGAGCTTCATGCTCAGCGCCGACGCAGGTTCGATTCCGGTGACGGAAGGTGACCGGCTCGTCGGAATGATCACCGACCGCGACATCGCGGTGCGCGGAATTGCCAAGGGCTATGGACCCGACACGCCGGTGCGCGAGCTGATGACCGATGACCTGGTCATTGTTCGGATCGATGACGACGTCGAGGACGCCGCGAGCAAGATGAGCGACGCCCAGGTGCGGCGGCTTCCGGTGATCGACAGCGATGAGCGCCTGTGCGGAATCGTGAGCCTCGGCGACCTTGCCCGCGAGACGGATGACGATTGTGCTCAGGAGGCGCTGTAAGGCGTCACCCAGCCCGGCGGCGAGCATCGGCAGTAAGCAAGCAATCCTCCCCTGCATTGGCAGGGGAGGGGGACCGCCGAAGGCGGTGGAGGGGCCGAATTGTTGAGAACACCCCTCCACCATCGAATCTTCGTTCGATGGTCCCCCTCCCCCAGCAATCTGGGGGAGGATGTTATTTGGCAATCTCCTTGATCGCCTGATCGACGAGCCGGGCATCCGTCGCGGCGTCATGGCGCTCGGCGATGATCTTCGCGGCGGCCTTCGCGGCAGCTTCGGCTGCGGCCGCGCGGAGCTGCTCGACGGCGGTCCGCTCCTCGGCGGCGATCTTGTCTTCGGCCATGCGGGTGCGGCGCTCGATCAGCGCCTCCGCGTCAGTCTTCGCCTTGGCGACGATTTCCTCGGCTTCGTGCTTCGCCCGCTCCATCAGCGCCTTGCGGTCCTTGTCGGCGGACTTCGCCTTCAATTCATACTCGGCCTTCAGCGCCTCGGCTTCCTTGCGCAGCGCCTCGGCTTCGGCGAGCTGATCGCGGATCAGCGCGATCTTGCTGTCGAGCGCCCGGCCGACGGCATGGTGGACCTTTTTCCACCCCAGCAACACGAAGACGACGAGCACCGCGAGTGCGACCCAGCCGCCGGGGTTCAGCCACAGGGCTGTGGGTTCCGCGGACTCTTGTGCCGGGGCCGCAGCGGCGGCCATCATGAGAAGGCTAGACATTGAGCTCCGCCTTCACTGCCTGCGCTGCGTCCTTCTTTTCGACCGAGATTCCGGCGACCCGCTGGACCATTTCCTGCGCGGCTTCGACGGCGACCGCTTCGATCTCCGAACGGGCCGCGGCGAGCGTGTCGCGGATGCTGGCCTGCGCGGCCTCGATCCTGACGTTGATCTTGTCCGCGGCTGCCTTGACCTTGGCTTCGGTTTCGCGGCCGCTCTCCGCCTTGGCTTCCTGGGCGATGCGAGCAGCGTCGGCCCGTGCCGAGTCCATTCGCGCGCGCCACTCAGCCTCGGTTTCGTCGGCGGCCGCCCGAGCCTTCTGAGCGGCTTCGAGGTCGCCGGCGATCCTTTGCTCGCGCGCATCGACCGTCGCCTGGATCTTGGGCACCATCCCGCGCGCGATCACGAAGAAGATGAACGCGAGCGCGATTCCCAGCCACAGGAACTGCGACAGGTAAACGTCGGAAAGCTGCGAAAGCTGAGGCATGTTGTGGTCCCGGGCGGAGCCCGCCGCTCCCTAGCTTAGAACGCGAACAGGATCAGCATCGCTACGGCGAACGCCATCAGGCCGAGAAGCTCGGCGGCGGCGAAGCCGATGTACAGCCGGCCCTGCTGGCCGTCGGAGGCTGCCGGGTTGCGGATCGCGCTCTGGAGGAACGAGCCGAAGACGAAGCCGACGCCGAGTGAAGCGGCGCCGACGCCGATCGCCGCGAGACCGGCGCCGATGAGCTTGGCAGTTGCGACATCCATGATTGAACTCCCTTGAAAAACTGATGGTTAGTGAAGGTTCACGGCCTCACTGATGTACAGCGAGGTGAGAATTGCAAAGACGTAGGCCTGGATCGCCGCGACCAGCAGCTCGATCATGCTGACGAACATGATGAACAGGAAGCACAGGATCGTGATTCCGACGCCACCTGCGCTGTGGCTGTTGATCGCCTGCACGACGAAATTGCCGAACACGTCGAGTAGCACGTGACCGGCGAACATGGCGATGAACGGCCGGAGCCCAAGGCTGAACGGCCGCACGAGGAAGCTGATCAGCTCGATCGGCGCGATGAAGATCTTGAAGACGAATGGCGCGTCCTTGGGCACGAACAGCGAGAGGAAGTGCAGCCCGTGCTTCCAGAAGCCGACGCCGAGCACGATCGCAAAGGTGATCAGCGACATGACGCCGGTGAAGGTGAACTGGCTGGTCACCGTGAACGGGTGCGCGCCGGGGATCACACCAAACGGCATGTTGCCGAGCAGGTTGGCGAACAGCAGGAAGACGAACGAGGTGAACACCCAGGGCAGATACTTCTTGCCCTCGGGCCCGATACTGACGTTCACCATGTCGTCGACGAAGGCGATCAACCCCTCAACCGCGACCTGCCAGCGGCCGGGGATCAGCTCGCGCTTCATCCCGCCGAACATGAACAGCCAGATCGTTCCGAGGACGATCAGGGTCCAAAGCGCGCTGTTGGTGAAGACGAACGGATTATGCCCCTGGAACGAACCGAAAATCGGCTCGATCACGAACTGGTGCATCGGGTCGATCTTACCCTGGTCCGCCACGTATCTTCCCTATTCCCGTTCGCCCCGAGCGTTGCTCGTGGAATTGCTTGAAATCCGAATGACGTTCCAGACGCCGACCGCGAAGCCGAGGAACAGGAACACCAGCATGAGCCAGGGCCTGGTTCCGAACCAGCGGTCCATCAACCAGCCGATGATCCCGCCCCCGAGGGGGCAGCCCACGAGTTGGCTCAGGACGAGCTGGCCGGCCCGGTAATGGGCATCCGGCTGCCTTTTCGCGGTCCGTTTGGCTTCCGCCTGCTGCAGCCGGTCGAGCCGCTCATCGAGCGATTCGAGCCGCGCGTCTGGTGGAAGCTTCGGGACCTCGTCGGTATCGTCCTCAGCCATGTCTCTCCCCTGTGCGTCGCCCCTGCTGAAACTCTCGGGGGCCAGGCAAGGACGAGGAACATGGCGGAAAGCGGCACCGCCAAGGCGCCGCCCCTTTATGAACGGGGCTTGAGATAGTCAACCGCGGCGAACGGCACTAGGCTGACGGACAATGAGACTGCCACTGCTCTCCGCGTGCCTGCTCCTCTGCAGTGCCGTGGCGGCTGCGAAAACGGTAAAGATTCAGCGCGATAGTCCGGCGCTCGAATTCACCTATGAGTGGCCCGCTCAAGCCGCGGCCATCCCGGCACTCGACCGCCGCTTCAAGACGGAGGTCGAGAGAGAGTATCGCCGACATCTGAAGCTCGGCCGCGAGGACAAGAAGCTCTATCAGCAACAGCAGCGCGGAAGCGTGAGCGACTTCTATTCGAAGAAGTGGTCAACTGCCGGAGAATCTCCGCGACTGCTGTCCCTGCAATATGAGCACGCCACTTACACCGGCGGGGCGCACCCGAACACGGATTATGGAGCGCTCCTGTGGGACAAGAAGCTCAGTCGCGAAATCAGGGCCGGAAGCCTCTTTCTCCACGCGACCTCCTTCGAGGCGCTGACTCGCAAGCGCTACTGCTCCGCTCTCATGCAGGAGCGCAGCAAGCGCCGCGGAAAGGACTGGCAGGTTGGATTGCCGGAGTTCAACCAATGTCCGAAATATTCCGACCTGGCGGTCGCTCCCATCGACAAGGACAGGAATGGCCGGTTCGACGCGATCGCCTTCGTCGCCTCGCCCTATACTGCAGGGCCTTATTCCGAAGGCGAATATCAGGTTGTGCTTCCGGTCACGCGCCGGATGATCGCGGCGATGAAGCCGCTCTATCGCAGCTCCTTCGAAGCTCAGCGGCAGTAGTCGGGAAGTGGAACAGGCTGGCTGCTCCGGCGGCGCCAGATGCCGTCCTTCAGCAAATAGGCTTCCCCAACCGGAAGCCGGCTCAGGAGCTGGCATGCGGTCGCCATTCCGACCAGCTCGGCGGTGACGTTCCGTCGCGTGGAAAGCTCAATGTACAGGTTGCGGCGGCGGATGTTGATCGCCTGGACCTGACGCCGAAGTTCTGGCGGCGGAGTCCCGACGAAAGCCATGTAGCCGTCGTAGCGCTCGCCCACCTGCCCCCCCGCGATCGCCTGCTCGATCAGCGGCGACTGAGCGAGGGCGGGTGTCGACCCGCATACCGCGATCGCAATCAGGAGAATGCGAATCCGCTTCATGGATGCGTCGCCGGCGGCGGGAAGGCCTGCGGGTTCTGCTGAATCATCTGCTGAACGTCCGACGCGAGCCGCACGACAACCTGCTGGCTGATGTTGACGTTGAGGTTCACATCGATGGGCTTATCGGGCGCCTTGACGGTGATGCAACCCGTCAGCGGAATCGCGATTGCGGCGCCGAGCGCCAGCCTCGCTACTCTTGTCCATGCTCTGGTCACTTCTTTCCTCCAGGTGGCGGGGATTCGCCGGTTGGGTTTGTGGAGCCGGCTGAGTGGTCTGCTCCTCATTCTTGTTGGTGCTGATGACGTCGACCTTGAGCGCCGGCGAATCGATCGGGAACGGCATCACAGGGGCGATCGTCTGGGTCGGGTCCTTGAACGCCTTGGCCATCTGGATCAGCGCGCGGAACGGCCCGTTGATGTTCACATTCAGCCGCAGCGGAATCTGCGCGAACACCTTGTGCACCAGACCAGCGACGAATCCGTGCGTCGGTCCCAGGGAGGGTCCCTCAATCGTCAGGTTGGTCGCGAATTCACCGGCGAGATCACCGTTCAGCCGGACGATCATCGATTTATATTTGATGTCGGTGAAGAGATCGAATGCAATGCCCGCCGCAAGTCCGCCCGGCTTCGTGCCAGTATAGTGGAGCTCGCCGCCCGGCGGCCGCGAATCCAGCCGGCCGCCGACGATCCGCCCGCCATTCTCGTCGAAGATCATCGGCAGGACTCCGTCGAAGGTGCCGGTGAGGTCGATTCCGGAGAAGCCGAGGCTGTCGACGAACTGCTTGGCGTCGAAGCCCTGGAGCTCGAAGGTCAGCCGCTTCGCGCTCGGGCTGCCGAAGTTCAGGACCGTCTCGTCGAGGATGAGCTTTCCGCCCATGAACGGCCATTCGCCGCGCTCGATCCGCACCAGATTGTTGGGGAGGATCTGGTAACGGATCACGCCGTCGGTGACGGTGATCCCCGGGTTGATCGATGCGACCGTCGCAACCTGGTCCGGCGCGGTTTCGAGCGCCAGCAGGTCGGTGAAATGCATGGTGGTGCTGAGGC
>JBQCCG010000177.1:0-37112 GCA_051962455.1 Sphingomicrobium sp.
GCTCTTGAGCTTGAAGTCGGTCTCCAGCCAGCGCCAGATTTGCCCGTTCCAGTGGATTCCGGCGCCGCCTACGCCGGTGCCGGGAAGAAAAGAACCGAGGTGCCGCATCGGAAGCGCGGTCTGGTTGACGTTGTTGCGGAAGGTGAGGGTGGAATATTTGACGTTCTGAAACAAATGGTGCCGCCACATGTACCGCAGCTCATCCTGATCGAAGGTCGTCGCCCAATTGTCGGGCGTGGTGCGCGACGATGCCCGCTCGAGCGCCAGCACGGTCATTCCGGCATCGCACAATTGCTGGGCGAGGATGGCGCCGGTCCAGCCGAAGCCGACCAGCACGACATCGACCTTGGGCATTGCCTTGGCCACCGGTCAGCCCCGCTGCCAGGCGGTCCGGCCGCGAAGGCCGACGGTCTCGACGGGTACCGGCTTGTTGTAGGCGGTGACCCATTCCGAATAATCGTAGTGCGCTCCAGGGAAGCCGATCATCTTCCAGGCGGAGGCGTCCTTGTTGCCGCCATAGATCGGGTCCGAGAAATAGCCTTCGAGCACGTTCTGAAGGAACATGGTGAAGAACGCCTTGGACGTGATCGGCCCGTCCAGCTTGAGATCGCCGGACTCCATCTGCTTGAGCAACGCGTCTTGCCGGTCGGCGGGGACGTCCTTGAACTCCTTACCGTTCTCGCTCTTGCCGACTGCCTGTTCGATCGCGGAGATCGCGTGGCGATAGAATTCCGCGGGGGTGAAGCGGCTCTGGTAGCCCTGGCTCTCGGTCCCCTTTCCCCACGGGCCCTGGAGGTAGAAGCGCGCGCCGTTGCCGTAATCGCCGGCGAGCTGCCGATCGAGGAAGACGACCACGCCCGCCTCGGAGGCGCTGGGGCCAGTCGGGTCCGGGGGGATCAGCCGATCGACCGCTGCGGTGAGGAACCCGACTTCGCCGTCATTGAGGTAGCGCCAGCCGCCCTCGGCCGCGGCCTCCGGAGCGTCGGTCAGCCCGTCGTTCCATTGCAACGCGTTGGTGTAGGTGCGGCTCGGCCCGCCGAGCATTCCGTCGTGACGGGACAGCGCCTCCGCCGCGGCCGCCGTGCCAAGCGCGCCCAGCGCCAGCAACTCTCGGCGATTGACCTTACGCTTTGAGTCCTGCCCCATCGGTGCTCCAGTCAGCGATGGCGCACCAACGAGGAATGTTTCGGCTCGTTCCGGCGCTGGATTAAACGATTCGTGAACTGACGCTCGTCAAGCCGAGGCGCGGCGATGGAGATAGTCCGTGGCGGCTAGGTCCTGAACGACGTGGCCGAGCGACTTGTAGATCGTGACCTGCTGGTCGTTCTCGCGGGCCTGAAGGCGGCCGGCAAGCACCTCGCCGATTTCCCCGATCACATGGGAATCGTCGATGAGGCCGGCATCGCGCGCGACCGCCAGCTCTGCCGCCTGGGCGAGAACGCCGGGACGATAATCGGCAACGTAGCGAGCCCTCGCGACGAGCGCGCTGTCGACCTCGACCGGTCCGAGAAGGCTCGACCCGACCAGGTTGATGTGGGTCCCCGGCTTTACCCATTCGCTGAAGAGGACCGGCTCCGCCGACGAGGTGACAGTGCAGACCACATCGGCGCGAGCGGCGGCTTCGCGGGCGTCCGAAATCGGGGTGATCGTCTGGCCGATCGCCTCACTCATCTGCTCGGCGAATAACCGAGTTCGCTCCGGGGAGCGGCCCCACAGCAGGATTTCGCGGAACGGCCGAACAAGCGGCAATGCGCGGAGATGCGCTTCGGCCTGAATGCCGGTGCCGAACACAGCGAGCACTTCGGAGTCGACGCGGGCGAGCGCATCGGTCGCGATGGCACTCGCGCAGGCGGTGCGGATGCGGGTGATCGGCTCGGCGTCGGCAATGCACGTGACGGCGCCCGTCTCGCCATTATAGACGACCACCACTCCCTGATGCCGAGAACGTCCGGGACGGTCCGGATCGCCGAACACGCTGACCAGCTTGGCGCCGAAGACCGACAGCGCGGCAAGCTCGCCGGGCATGGTCCCGAACATCTCGTTCCTGCCGACGGTGAAAATCTGCCGAAGCGGCTGCGGCCGCTCGCCGTTCGAGAGCGCAATCATCGCGGCCCGCATCGCCTCGATGCAGCCGGGATAATCGAGCAGCGCCTCGACCTCGGCGGCGTCGTAGAAAGCGATGGGCATGAGTAGCTGTGTACAACGTCACTGGGCCGACGGGGAGCGTGCCACCCACATGACCACAGATTTTGGGGCGAAACTACCCACGGATCGCAATTCACTTTACTTTTTGTTAACCAAGCGTAACCACGCGCTCAGTTTACGCAGTGTGCGGAGGCGCTTATGCCACGTGCGCGTAATTATCTCCTGGGAACGCTAGCCGCTCTTGCCGGGCTGATACCCAGCCCCGCGGCTGCCGGACCGACCTTCGCCGACAATAGCTTCAATCTCGCCGACTACACGATCGTCGGCCCGAACACGTCCGATGGGAGCATCAGCGTCAGCTATGCACAGTGTGCAACCTGCGGGAATCCCGGCGAGGCGCTTCAGTTGGTGGTCACGGTTCCGACCAGCGGCAAGAGCGACATCGGTTTCCTGAACAACAACTTCACGTACGACCCGTCCGTTCAGGGGGCCCTTTCCGGAATTTACGAGTCCGAGGACAAGGACCTCACGACGACGAGCTCCGGAACCTTCACCACCGATTTCAGGTCGCTGATCTACCAAAACGGCAATTATTATATTTCCGGCATTCCTTTCCCGAGCTTCACTGGACCGGGGACCACCGGGTACCAGACGGCGTCGGGAACGCTCTCAGCGAATGACTTCACGCTCTACGATTTCCTGACGTTCAGTTTCGGTACCGGGCATCCCGATTTCTCCGCGACGGGAAGCAACTTTGAACTCGGAATTGTCTTCATCGGGAACAACAACAGCGCCGCCACGAACACGACGGAATTCGACAACCTGCTCTTTTCGTTGATCCCCGTTCCGGAGCCGTCGAGCTGGATGTTGATGCTGCTCGGCTTCAGCGCGATCGGGATGGCCGCCCGCCGTCAAAAGAGGCGCGAAGTATCGCTGGGCTATAGCTATAGCTCAGCGGCCCACGTGCCTCGTTAACCACGACTGCTGACGAGCATTTAGGCTTGTGCTGCAATGCTGCGGCGCATGTCGAGCTTGCGCGCGCTCATTATCGTCTCCGTCGCCCTGCTCGGCGCCAGTGCGGCGTCCGCCCAGTCGGGTCCGCAGGGCGCGACCGGCGAGCTCGCGGCGCGACTGCTGGCCGCGCAAAACGAGCAGCGCGCCGAAGTCGGTGCTCCGCCGCTTCAATGGGACCCGGTGCTTGCTGCGCATGCGGCGTCCTATGGCCCGGTGCTCGCGAGCCTCGGCCATTTGGTCCACTCGCCGCGCGAGGGCCGACCCGGTGAGCGCGAAAACCTCGCGATGGCCTGGCACGGCACCGTGTCGCCCGAGCAGCTGGTCGAGATGTGGAGTCGGGAGCGGCGGTTGCTCGCGCCGGGCAGCTATCTGTTCCCGGGCATCAGCCGGACGGGCCGCTGGGAGGATATCGCCCATTATACGCAGATGGTGTGGCCGACGACGACGCGCGTCGGCTGCGCGATCTATTCGGCGGACTGGGACTATCTCATCTGCCGCTATTCGCCGCCGGGCAACAAGGACGGAAAGCCGATTTTCGTGACTGCCGCTGTGGGTTCTCCGGCCGCGGGGGCTACCGGCCGGCGGTAAGTCGAGCCGCCAGACCCACCCCCAACCCCTCCCTGAAAGGGAGGGGAACTCGAGTGGTCAATTCACGATAATCATGTCATGCATGCCGAGCTGCTTGTGGAAGAAGTGGCTGCAGTGGGCGTGATAGCTTCCGGCGCGCGGGACCAGGGTTACGCTCCGGCTCGAGTGCGGGGGCAGGTCGACCTCTCCCTCTGACGCGTCGCCGGCGAGGATTCGAGCATTCCTGAAGAAGCCGTGCGCGCTGAAGTCATGGCTGCTGCCCGACTGGTTGACGAAGGTCAGAGTGACTCGGCGACCGGCGGCGAGGCGGATTGGCTGCGGCGCAAAGCCGTAGCTGTAGACCTGGACGACGAATTGCGCCGGCTGGGCCGCGGCGGGCGAAGCGAGCGCCAGCGTGGCGGCGGTCGCGATTGCGAAACGGAGCGGGGACATCCGAAATCTCCTTTTCGGCTTAGTGGGAAGGATAACGCACGGCGTTCAATTTCGAATCCCGTGGTGAGCTCGTGAGGCCCCCTCTCCCCCACCCCTCTCCCGTCATAGGGGGAGAGGGGCCGAAGTAAATTGAACCTATTTGGAAAATAATACTTGACAGCGTCACGCTCATTCGGTACACGACAGGCACGGTGATGAATTGCGATTCGGGCGGCGCTCCCAGCGGAGCGGCCGCCTTTTGTTTGGGGTTCGCCTCTCGTCATTCTCGCGAAAGCGGGAATCCCGCTGCCGTCTAGCAGCTGCAGAAAAAGAAGCGGGACCCTCGCTTCCGCGAGGGGGACAAAGAGAGGTCTGAATGGGACGAATGCCAAAGTTGACGTTGAGCGGTGGGAAGAAGCCGCAGATGCGCAAGTCGCGTCCCCGCGACTGGAACAAGGAGAAGGAGACGAACTTCCTGTCGGTGCTCGCCGACACCTGCAACGTCACCCGTGCTGCGGAAGAGGCGGGCGTCTCGGTGAGCGCGGCCTATGCGCGGCGCGGCAAGAACGCTGCGTTCCGAGCAGCGTGGCTGGAGGCGATGGCGGTCGCTTACCAGCGGCTCGAGCTGGTGCTGCTCGACCGCGCCTTCAACGGCACCGAGAAACTGGTGAAGCGGCGCGACGGTTCCGAGGAGCGGATGCTCGAATATTCGAACCAGCTTGGTTTGACGCTGTTGAAAATGCACCGCGACACGGCGGTCGAGGCGAGCACAGAATTCCAGCCTGACCAGATCGAAGAACTGAAGGAGCGGCTGTTGAGCAAGCTTCGGCGGCTGAAGCAGCGCGACGCGCAGAAAGCCCAAAGCGGCACATGATGATGCTCCGTCACGCCGAGCTGCTGCTCGAGCGGTTCCGGAATGCGAGCGACGAGGAACAGTGGCGGATCATCAATAAGACGACTCCGCTTGATCTCGCGGCGCTCGACGTCTGGTTCGAATTGTGGGCGCACAAGAACCAGCTGCCGCCCAATGGAGATGCGTGGCGCACCTGGTTGATGATGGCCGGGCGCGGGTTCGGCAAGACCAGGGCCGGGGCGGAGTGGATTTTCGGGTTGGCGAACGCTCGGCCGGGCGTACGCATCGCGCTCATTGGAGCGACGATCGGCGACGCTCGGAGCATCATGGTCGAGGGGGTGAGCGGTGTGCTCGCGGTTGCGCGAAACTATGGCCGGCGGCTGGGTTGGGAGCCGAGCCTCGGTCGGCTGACATGGCCCAACGGGAGCCAGGCGCAACTGTTCTCGGGCGACAATGCCGATGGGCTGCGCGGGCCCGAGCATGACTTCGCGTGGTGCGACGAGCTGGCCAAGTGGCGCGAAGCCGAGGAGGCGTGGATGAACCTGCAGTTCGGGCTTCGGCGTGGGCCTCGGCCGCGGGCGCTGGTCACGACCACGCCGCGGCAAGGGATGGAGCTCTTGAAGCGGATCGACGAGGACGCGCTGACGATCACGACGCGCGGGCGGACGAGCGACAATATCAACCTGGACGAGAAGGTGATCGAGGTGCTGACCGCGACCTATGGCGGGACGCGGATCGGGGCTCAGGAGCTCGACGGCGAGCTGCTGCAGGACGTCGAGGGCGCGCTGTGGACGAGGGAGGTGATTGAGCGGGCGAGGGTGGACCTGATCCTCGCCGGAACGGGGAGGTGGCAGCCGGGCGGCGTAGCCGGTCAGCTGACGGAGGGGGCCCCCTCCACCATCTGCTCTTCGGCAGATGGTCCCCCTCCCCGTTCCGGGGAGGATTTCGACCGCATCGTCGTCGGCGTGGACCCGCCCGCGGGCGCCGGCGAGGGGTCGGACGCGTGCGGGATCGTCGTGTGCGGGTCGGTCGGCGAGAAGCTCTACGTGCTCGAGGATTCGAGCGTGCGCGGCCTCTCGCCCGAGGGCTGGGCGAGCCGGGTCGCGGCGGCGGCGGCGCGGTGGAACACGGCGCAGGTCGTGGCCGAGGCGAACAACGGCGGTGCGATGGTCGAAAGCGTGCTCAAGGCCGCGGACCTGGGGCTCAAGGTGCGGCTGGTGCACGCGTCGCGCGGCAAGTGCGCCAGGGCCGAGCCGATCGCGCTCAAGTTCGAGACGGGGAAGGCCTATTTCGCGGGCCAATTCCCGGAGCTCGAGGCCGAGCTCGGCGGGATGATCGCCGGCGGCGGGTACGAGGGGCCCGGGAGATCGCCCGACCGAGCGGACGCGATGGTCTGGGCAATGACGGTGCTTAGCGAGACGCGCTCAGGACTGCCGCGGGTGCGCAGGTTGTAGTTCGGTTCACGCGGAGGCGCGGAGGCGCGGAGGCGCGGAGGCGCGGAGAAGCGAAGAAAATTCTTTTCTCGCAGAGAGCGCAGAGTCGCAGAGGCATTAGCGACTTAGGCCAGCCTCTCTGCGTCCTCCGTGTCTCCGCGTGAACACAGCCGGCTCCCCGCCTGCGCGGGGGTGGACGAATTGTGCCGTTACGGCGGCTCAGGCTTAGGAGCGAGCGATGGGGTGGTGGTTCGGGCGCAAGAGCGCGCCGGCGGACGTGAGGCCGTTTGTGCCTACGTGGTTGCGCAATGACGCAGCGGAGGAGGGGTTCGCTCGCTCCTATCAGGCGCAGTTTGACGAGGTGTACCGGCGCAATCCGGTCGGCCAGCGCGCGGTGCGGCTGGTGGCGGGGATGCTCGGGAGCCTGATCATCGATGGCGATGAGTCCGCGGCTTCGCTGGTCAAGGCGAGCGGGCTGCTCGAGACGATCACCGCGAACCTGCTGCTCCAGGGTAATGCCTATGTGCAGCTGATCGCCGACGGGCATGACCGGCCGGTCGAGCTGTGCCCGCTGCGGCCGGAGCGCGTAAGCGTCGTCAGCGACGAGCGCGGCTGGGCGGTGGCCTATCTTTATCGCGCCGGCGGGCAGGCGAGCCGGATCAATCGCGTCGACCCGTTCGGGCGCGTCCAGCTCGCGCACATCAAGGCGCTGAGCCCGCGCGACGACCATTATGGCATGGGTTGCCTGGACGCAGCGATCGCGGCGGCGAGCGTTCACAATCGGGCGGCCAAGTGGAACAAGGCGCTGCTCGACAATGCGGCCCGGCCTTCGGGCGCGCTGCGCTATGAGCCCGCGGACGGCGCGGTCATGTCAGCCGAGCAGTTCAAGCGATTGAAGGAGGAGCTGACGAGCGAGTTCTCGGTGAGCGGGAACGCCGTGCGGCCGCTGCTGCTCGAGGGCGGATTGAAGTGGCAGGCGCTGAGCCTCACTCCGGCGGACATGGATTTCGTCGCGCTGAAGGAAGGCGCGGCGCGGGACATCGCGCTGGCGTTCGGAGTGCCGCCGGTCCTGGTCGGACTGCCAGGCGATGCGACCTACGCCAATGCGCGCGAAGCGGGGCGGGCGCTGTACCGGCAGACGATCCTGCCGATGGCGGGGAAGATCCTGGACGCGCTCGCGGAGATGCTGAGCGACTGGCTGGGACCGGTGGCCTTGAGCGTCGACACCGACCAGATCAGTGAGCTGGCCGAGGACCGGACGGCGCTGTGGCTGGCGGTCGGGAGCGCGGGGTTCCTGAGCGACGCCGAGAAGCGCGACATGCTGGGGTTTGGGGCCAAATAGGTTCGCGGGAGCAGGGAGTTCTCACGCGGAGGCGCGGAGGCGCGGAGAAGGAGAAGGGATTTCACGCGAAGGCGCGAAGGCGCGAAGAGAAGCCGTCATCCCGGCCTTGAGCCGGGATCCGCTTTTCTTGATTGATAGGGATTGCTGGGTTCCCGCTTGCGCGGGAATGACGAATTTTTTCCTCCGGGTCTCCGCGTGAAATCAATGAGGAATTGCCGCTTCGCGGCGGCTTGAGAAGAGACCGGCAAACATGGGTGGAATTTTGACTGCCGAGGCGCTGCTCGCGAGCCTGATGGCGCAGGCGGAGGGGCGGGGAGTGGACCTGGTGACTCTGCGCGCATTGGTCGAGGAATCAAGCCAGGCCGGCGCGCGGCGGGCGCTGGCCTCGCTCGGGCTCGACGACGAGCGGGCGCGGCGAGACATGGACGAATTGCGCGAGCTGCTGAGCGCCTGGCGCGACGCCAAACGCACCGCGTGGCGTGCGGTAGTGAGCTGGCTGGTGCGGATCGCGCTCGCGGTGCTGCTGATCGGGATCGCGGTCCGGCTTCGGCTGACGGATTTGGTGGTGAGTTCGTGAGGCCCCCCTCTCCCCGCGCGCGCTCCGCGCGAGTCGACCCTCTCCCGCCCTTCGGGGGGAGAGGGACTGATGCGGACTTAGCCCCTCTCCCCTTCAGCGGGAGAGGATGCGGAAAATCAGGCTCGTTTGGTGACGAGCCGTTTTCCGCATGGGAGAGGGGCGTCCGCTTCGCCGGATACGCAGCCGTGTTCGACCGCCCCGACAAGGGCGGCGACATCATCCGCAAGGGCGCGTTCCTGAGCGCGCTGCAGCGGGCAGGAGAGGTGCCTTTGTTGTGGCAGCACAAGGCGGGGACGGTGATCGGGCGGGTCGAGCATTTGAGCGAGGACCAGCGCGGGCTCCGCGTGATCGCGAGCGTGGGCGACGTGCGCGCATCGCGTCTGCTGGGGGACGGCAAGGTGGACGGGTTGAGCTTCGGCTATCGCGTGCGCGACGCGAAGAGCGCGGGCGGGTTGCGGGAGCTGGTCGAGCTCGACCTGATCGAGGTCAGCCTGGTCGCCAACCCGATGCAGCCGACGGCTCGGGTGCATGCGGTTGAAAATGACGGATAGTTGAATGACACTGCTCGCATGTGGCGAGTTTGTGTCCTGTTGCTGTGCGCCGTGGCTTGCAGTAGCCACGGGCAGCTACCGACAAGCCAAGAACATCGAATAACCGACCCCAAGAAGCTAGCGGCATTGCGACAGCTTTTCGTTCCTGAAATGTATGTTCGACCTGAGGACCAGAAGAAGGCCGAGCGGCTACGCGAGGGATATGACGGTCCGCATCCTTGCGAATACGAGAAGATGGAACTCGGCATCCGTGTGATTGCCGGACTACCAGTTGATCAGTGCTTCAAAATGACCGATCCGCAAGCGATGCACGGTTTGTGGCGAAACAGTTTCGAGAGTTCTCAGTTCTGTGCAGCCCCGATTAATCGATGCCCAACTGGCAACAACAAAGAGTTTGTTTGGCTAGACTTCGGAGTCCCCCTTCCGGGAGTGGAAGACACTCCGCCGGGCGGACTTTATGAGGTCGACTTCGTTGGTCGGAAGACTGCTTATCCTGGCGTGTACGATGGAGGAGCGCCTGAGGAGGTAATCGTCGATCGGCTTATCTCGATCAAGCTGATCGAGCCGCCCCCTCATGGACAGATATCCAAAGAGCACATTGAACGATACCTCAAGGATTGCGCGGGCAAGCCAATCTGCATGCCGAATATGGAGGTCCCGAAGGTTAGGTGAAGCGGGATTCCCGCTTGCGCGGGAATGACGAAGTGAAGGCGGGTCCCGGCTCAAGGCCGGGATGACGAATGTGAGGTGACGGGGGTCGCGAGAAATCGCGGCCTTTTTTCATTTGGGCGTTCGGCAAGGGTGCCGGCCCCTCCACCATTGGCTCTTCGGCCAATGGTCCCCCTCCCCGAGGCAAGCTCGGGGAGGATCATTTGCAAGGAGAAGATGGGAATGGTGGAAGTGAAGGCGGATGCGCTAGAGCAGTCGTTCGAAGCGTTCGAGGATGAGGATGACGGCGTCGCGGCGCTCCGCGCGGAGCTCGACCAGCTGAAGGCGAAGATCGCCGCGGGTGCAATCGCCGCGCAGCGGCCGGCGCTGGACGGGGTCAAGTCCGCCGAGGCTTCGAGCTTCGTCGACCAGTATCTCCGGCGCGGGATCGAGAGCGGCCTGGAGACGAAGGCGATCGGCTCCTCGTCCGACGCGATCGGCGGCTATGCGGTGCCGCAGGAAATCGACGAGAGGATCGACGCGACGCTGACGGCGATCTCGCCGATCCGGGGAATCGCCAATGTCGTGAAGGTGGGGAGCGCGGGCTATCGCAAGCTGATCGCGAGCGGCGGCACTCCGTCGGGCTGGGTCGCGTACGAGGCGGACCGGCCGGAGACGAACACGCCGAATTTCACCGAAATCGTTCCGGCATCGGGCGAGCTGTACGCAAATCCGGCGGCGTCGCAGCAGATGCTCGACGATGCGATGTTCGACGTCGAGAAGTGGCTCGCCGAAGAGATCGCGACCGAGTTCGCCCGCGCCGAGGGCGCGGCGTTCGTCAAAGGCAACGGCACCAACCAGCCGCTCGGCTTCCTGAGCTCGCCGACGTCGGCGGCGGTGGACAGTGCGCGGCCGATGGGGACCTTGCAGACGATCGGGACGGGAGTTTCAGGCGGCTTTGCGGCGACCGATCCGGAGGATGACCTGATCGATCTCGTCCAGTCACTGCGCTCGCCGTACCGCCAGGGCGCGGTGTTCGTGATGAACTCGGCGACCGCGGCCGAAATCCGGAAGTTCAGGACCACGACCGGTGCGTTCCTGTTCCAGCCGAGCCTGGCGGCAGGCCAGCCTGCGACGTTGCTCGGCTATCCGCTGATCGAGGCCGAGGACATGCCGGACATCGCGGCGGGATCGCTGTCCATCGCGTTCGGCAACTTCAAGGCCGGCTATGTGATCGCCGAGCGCAACGCGACGACGATCCTGCGAGACCCCTACACGCACAAACCCTACGTCCATTTCTACGCGACGCAGACGCTGGACACGTTGGTCGGCGGCGCGGTCGAAACGGGTCCGCTCCCAGTCCCACCTGCATCGCCTTCAATCGGTGACGCGTACATCGTGGATGAATCACCGAATGCAGATTGGGCAGGAAGACCCGGCAGCGTCGCCGCCTACACCAGCGGCGGCTGGCGATTTGTCGAGCCGGTCGACGGGCTCAGCCTGTATGTGAAGTCCCAAGGGCAATGGGCGAGCTATCGCGCGGGCTCATGGGAGATCGGTCAGCTCCGCGGATCGAGCGTCATCATCGGCGATCAGCAGGTGGTCGGGAGCAGGGCCGCTGCAATTGCGCCGGCAAGCGGCGGGATGACCATCGATGCGGAGGCCCGAGCGGCGATTGACGATATCCTCGTCGCCATGCGTCAGCACGGCCTGATCGAGAGCTGAGGAAGCCCTAGTCGCTGTCTGCTTCGGCCGACGAGAATTGCGGCGGTGCGCTGTCCCAGCCATAGGGGTCCGGCAAATAAGTGAGCTTGCCGTCCTCCACCTTTACAGTGATGTAGGTCAGGTAGATCGGCGTGCCCTGCGGCAGCTGGACGTTCGTCTCCGCATCTTTTCCCGGGGGTGACGGGTCCTCGCCGAGCAGCCACCGGCCGAGCCGTTTCGCATCCTCCAGGCGCACGCAACCATTGCTGAGGTTCCGATCATCCTTTGCGAACAGCGTCTTCACAGGGGTGTCGTGGAGATAAATGTCCTGTGGGTTCCGGAAGGGGAATTTCAGATCGCCCATTGAATTGAGCGGCCCCGGATCCTGCCGAATCCGCAGATGCAGCGTCCCCGCAGCCGCCGCCTTCCAATCGATTGTCGTCGGATCGATGACGTTCGCGTCCAGGCTCCATTCGTCGATCACGTGATAGCCGTGGGATTTGAAATAGCGCAGGCCCTGCCGCAGGAAGGTCGGTGCGATCGTCCGTTTCACCAGGCTGTCCGGCGCGTGCCAGTATGGGTTGTAGGTGATGTAATACATGATGCTGGCGATCAGCGGCGTCGGCAGCTTCGGCGTGCCGGTGATCACCTTCATCGAGTCCACTGGCTGACCATTGTCGTAAAGGGTCAGCATTGAAGAACCGGCGTCCACAAGCAGGAAACGGCCGCTCGCCGGGAGTGAACGGACGCGGTCCAGATTTGCAAGTAGTCGTGGGTCGGGAGTCAGATTTCCGCTGGCCTGTGCCTCGGCCCAGCCCGCATCTCGCAACTCAGCGTAGATTGGGTTCACGTCCGAAGTGGACGAGAGATAGCGCTCGAGCGATGGTGCGGCAGCTGCGGTCAGAAGGATGTCAACAGGTCCGGTTCCGTGCGGCTTTAGCTCCGCATAAGCGTAGATCATGCCCGTCGTGGGGCGCTTGATCGCCTGGACGTAGCGGACCCAGGCGGCCGACATGACTCGCTCGGCGTCCGCTGCCGCGGCGGGATTGGCGCGGACCTGGGCGGCCGCCGCCTGGACCTGTGCCGCCAGCTCGGGTCCTTCGGCAAAGCCGTCGAATGGCGCACGCTGAAGGATCGACGTCAATTGCGCGACGGCTGCCTCGTTGAGGCCATTGCGGGTCCAGATCGGCTGAATTCGGTAGGTGTCGTAGACCGCCGTGATGTCTGCGGGCACCGCCGACGAAACCGTCGGCACCGGAGCAGGCGCTGGCGCAGCTGTCTGCCCCTCCGCAGGAGCAGTGACGACCAGCGCAGCAGCACTCGCCCCGATCAGCAGCAGTCGCGAAGTCGTCCTGTGCACGGCAGCCTTCCCCGAATGTTTATCCGCCAGAATATTTAAAACTTACATGACTCACGCGCGCTGCATTTGCCATGAACTTAGGTCAATTTTTGAGAGCGAGTGGTCGCATTTGCGAAATGGCGGCGCTTCAACCCGGCACCGGTTCGCCTGCAGCCTTGTCTTGCCGCCTGTTCGGCGCATAGGCGGGTTCCGCGTCTATTGAGACAAAGGAACGGGAATGGACATCAATGGAGTGGCCGCGGTTGTGACCGGCGCGGCATCGGGTCTCGGGGAAGCGACGGCCCGCGAGCTTGCGCGTCGCGGCGCGAAGGTCGCGATTTTCGATCGCGATGCGGCTCGAGGCGAGCAGATCGCAAGCGAAATCAGCGGAATCTTCTGCGAGGTCGACGTGACCTCCGACGAGAAGGTGAAGGCGGCGTTCGAGAAGGCCCGCGCGGCTCATGGCCAGGAGCGGATCCTGGTCAACTGCGCCGGCGTCGCCAATGCCGCCAAGACTGTCGGGCGGGACAAGGAGACCAAGGCGGCGAAATTCTATCCGATGCAGCAATTCGAGCTGGCCATTCAGATCAACCTGATCGGCACCTTCCGCTGCATCGCCAACTCGACGTTCGGCATGGTTGACCTCGATCCGATGGCCGACGGTGAAAAGGGCGTGATCATCGATACGGCGTCCGTGGCCGCGGAGGACGGCCAGATCGGCCAGGCCGCCTATTCCGCCTCAAAGGGGGGCGTTCTGGCGATGGCCCTGCCGATCGCGCGCGACCTGATGAACGAAGGCATTCGCGTCAACACGATTCTCCCTGGCGTCTTCAAAACCCCGATGGTCGGGATGATGCCCCAGAACGTTCAGGATGCGCTCGGCGCGCAGGTCCCGTTTCCGAAACGCCTCGGCCAGCCTGAGGAATATGCGCGGCTCGCCTGCTTCCTTATTGAGAATGTGTACATGAATGCAGCGGCAGTTCGCCTCGACGGCGGGATTCGAATGGCGCCCCGGTAATGATCGATTACGCCCGGCTTCTCGACGATATCGCCGAGGCGGCGCGCGAAGCGGGCGAGGCGATCCTCCAGGTGGTCCAACGCGGGTTCGAGGTCGAAGCCAAGAGCGATTCTTCGCCGGTGACGGAGGCCGACCGCGCCGCCGAGCTGATCATTCTCGCCGCCCTCGCACGCGCCGCGCCGGGAGTCCCTGTCATTGCGGAAGAGGAGGTGGCCGCCGGGAGAATCCCGAAGCACGGCGAACTATACTTTCTGGTCGACCCGCTCGACGGGACGAAAGAGTTCGTCCGGGGAGGCGACGATTATACCGTCAATATCGGCTTGATCGAGCACGGGACGCCGAAACTCGGCGTCGTGTTCGCGCCGGCGACGCGACGCCTGCACAGCGGTTCGGTGGGCGAAGGCGCCTGGCTCGATGAAGGCGTGGGCAGGGTGGCTATCCGCACGCGGATTCGCGGGGAGGAGATTACAGCGGTCGCTTCCAAATCGCACCTCAACCAGGCGACGATCGACTATCTCGAGGCGGCGGTCGGGACCTGCGGCTATGCGGCGCTGGGATCGTCGCTGAAATTCTGCCTTGTCGCGGAAGGGAAGGCGGACATTTACCCCCGTGCCTCGCCGACGAGCGAGTGGGACACGGCGGCTGGGCATGCAGTGCTCCTCGCCGCTGGGGGGTTGGTCGATGCGCCCGACGGATTCCCGCTGCGATATGGCAAGCCGTCTTTTCTCAACCGTGCGTTCGTCGCGACCTCGGGATGGAAGCCGCCGCAGCTCGATCCTTACCTAGAACCCTTCGGCGGCGGTGGCGATTTGCCCGAGGGCCTCTGATCGCGTTCGACTGGGTGCCACGGAATGAATCCGCTCCATTTTGGATCGACTCCATCGCGCAAGATCCCGGGCCGGCTTAGTCGCAACGACTGGACTTCAAAGCGCGCGGCTTCGATCCGTGCGCAGAGATCGATTGCCTCGGTTCCCGAATCCGCAGGGACCAGCTCGAAAAGCAGGCGCTGCGCGTCGTCCAGCGCCTCGGATAATTCGGCAAGCCATCGCGCGCGGATCGCCGCCGGCGCCTCAGTCGGTACGCTGGACATGTGTCGCCCCCTAAGAATGGAACGGTTTACGCAAGTGGTGCTTATCCCCTTGCGCCAAGTAGCGCTAAATGTTGTATAGCGACCGGATGGCATCCCTCAAGAAAACGCCGTGGTGGCTGCCGCTTGTCGGATCGGTCGGGTTCGGCCTGATGGGTGCGTTCGCGGCAACCTTTTTCCCCAAGTGGGTGCAGGCCGTCCTCTTCGGACTTGGAGCGCTTTGCGTTTTATGGAGCTTGGGTGCGCTCGGGGTCCGCTATCATCTTCGGCGTCGTCTTGAGCGACAGGTCCCCCCAACGGTCTACTTGCGCAACACTGGCGCAATTTCGGTTTTCGGTGACAAAATGTGGGGCATCAAATGGATTGAGGCCACATTGAACCTGACCTTCCGGGGCGAAGGTGCGAACCTAATGGACGACACGCCAGTCAAAGAAAAAAATATCTCGTTTGAGCTTTTCAATGCGGGCGATGAACCTGTCCGCCATGTAGTCGTGAGGTGGCACCTGCCAGCCGTCGATATGAGTGAGATGGTCAAGGTTCTCGGAACGCCGTTGCGAGAGTTTGACGGCGATATACTGAAGCTGTCCGCTAACGGGAACGGCTCGATCCACCCGATAAGGACAGAGATAGCTGATCCGCCGATTGAAGTCATTGACGGGCGCGGAAAGTTAGAGATTGCGGCCCATCGTGCGTTTACCGAAGCGTTCTCGATTTGCGCTTTAGCGCGAGCCAGAGAGCATCATGAAAAAGTTGTGCTCCCGGCTGTCTCATCTGTTCCAGAGGGCGGCGATCCCATGGATCACCTAGTGAAATGGAAGCGACCGATGGATCGCTTCTTCATCGAACTCAGCTATTTCAAGAACGAACGCCAGTGTCGGCACTCATTCGAAGTGCTCAGCTACGTTTGGGGTGGCGGTCAGCCATATGCTCACGAACCGACAGAGGAAACTCCAAACCTCTACGTTCCCAAGCCTGGGGCAGTAGCTGTCGTCGATCACGTAACCGTGAGGCATTATGAAGAACGATCCTAACAGCCGGTTCAATCGGCTTTTGAGGGCAATGCTTGGCGGCCCGGCGCCTAGCGCGCAAAAGAATGAAGCATCCGATCAAGCATCAGATGCGGAACGTGACGCATGTTCCAGCGATACTCGAATTCCCCGAGATACTTCGGAAGATGCTTCGGACTGACATGGATATGCGTTCCGTTGATGCCCCGCTTGAGCATCGACCAGAACCCCTCAATCCGGTTCACCGTCTGCCCTTGCGAGCCGACATATTCGCCAACCTGATGCCGCACGTAGCTGTGCCGGTATCCGTGATCGCCAAGGTTCTGATAGCTGCGCAACGCGTCCGTATGAATGTGCGATCCGGGGAGCACATGCTCTTGCACTACCGGCAACAGGGGTGTGCTCTTTGACATTCGGAACGACGCGGGTGATCAACTCGCCCCCAGCTTCCAACATGCCGAGCACACACTCTTTGTTCGGGGCATAGCGGCCGCCACGGCTGCCGTGTGCCTTTCCGCCGATCATCGCTTCATCGATCTCGACAGTTTCGCCGGGGCCGCCAAGCGGATCGTCGCTGTCGAGCGAAGCCATGTAAGCGCGGATTTGAGCGCACATGCGCCACGCGGTTTTGTAGGTGACGCCAAGCTCGCGCTCGACACGTTTCGCCGCCACGCCGTTCCGCGTCGTCGTGAACAGAAACATCACATAGAACCAGTCGCGGAGCGGAGTGCGGGTGCGGTCGAACGGCGTTCCGGCGGTCGGGAACACCTGATAGCCGCACCATTGACAGGCATACGACCGGCGCTTCGTGACACGGTGAAACTTGGCGAGGCGAGCGCATGAACCGCACTCGTGCTCAATTCCAAAGCGTGTCCGCATCAGGTGATCGAGGCAGGTTTCCTCAGTCGGGAAATCGGCCTGAAATTGGCGGAGGGTCGGGAGCTTTGCCTTTGTCATACATATCGTATAGCACCGGACCTTACTTGGTTCAAGGGGATAATTACCACGCAAGTTAAGCCCTGGTTCCGGCGAACCTGCTCCAATCCGGACCCGAAATCGGTCTGACTTTTCTCCACAATGCGCGTTATCAAGAGCGTGCTCGGTCCCGCTTCTGTCCTAGGGTGTGCCCATATGGATGCGATTCCGACCGATGCCGCAGAGCTTCATTATTCCGACCGAGCGCCCGTTCTGGTAGCGGCGAGTAGCGCTACCGCCGTGGCGCGCGCCATGCGCACGGTCACCGTGTCCGGGCTGAGGATCGGCGCAAGGGTCCCGATCGAAGAGGCCAGTGCGCGCATCGAACGGCAGATTGCCGCGACGGCGCTCTGGATCGAGCTCGATGAAGATTGCGGCAATCCCATGGATGAGCTGCTGACCCAGGTCAGCCGGGATGTCTCGGACGGGCGCTATGGCGCGGTCGTATCGACGCCCGCCGCTCTGCTCGATGCCGTCGCGGCGCGGCTGGACGAGAGCCGAATCGAGTTGATCGTCGATGCGGACGACGCGGAGCGCGCCGCCGCCCTCGCGATGGCGACAGCGCAACTCGGAACTCCCCTTCGATTGTCCGACATGGCCAGCGATCAAAATGCCGAGCGGCTGCGCCAGCTCAGCGACGAAGTCAGCCGCATTGCATCGACGCTGGCCCGGCTGTCGGCCGGTCCAACCAGCCCGCCGCGCGCAATCAAACCCGCGATTGGGGGTGATGTGCCGCCTCTTTCGGCGGAGACAGTCCGCTCGGTCATTCGCGCCCGGCGCCTGCGCGCCCGCTATTTCCCCGAGGATCTGTTTGCAGACCCGGCGTGGGACATGCTTCTCGACCTTCTCCAGGCGGAAATCGCGCATTTGCGGGTTCCGGTCTCCAGCCTGTGCATTGCCGCCGCCGTGCCGGCCACCACAGCGCTCAGATGGCTCAAGGCGATGGTCATGAGGGGAATCTTCATCCGCCGTGCAGACCCGCATGATGGCCGGCGCGTGTTTGTCGAGCTTGCGCCGGAGGCGAGCCAGGCACTGAGGCGCTATTTCGGCGAGCTTGGACAGGCGGTGGTCGTCTGACTCTCTCTTGTTCATGCCGTCTCGCATCGTGTATGTGTTAGATAAATCTGACACACTGTCAATAAGCTTTCGGGGATCGCACTGCAGATTGCCAACAGTCGGGTTGAACGTGATATTCCGCCGTCGTGAGCGGACGCGCTGAATCTCAAATCTATCATGATCTGATGCGCTTCAGGCCGGACGGCTTGTCACCCAATGCGTGGGCGGTGAAGGCGGGGGTGAGCCGAACCGTATGGACCGACATGCGACGGCACGGAAATCCGTCGCGCAGAACGCTCGAGAAGTTGCTCGCTACAGCAGGTTCGTCGATTGCCGAGTTCGAGGCGCTGCGCCTCGGTCCAGAGCCGGGGCGATCGCCCGGCGAATCCGATGGGATTTTAGGCGACACTCGCCGGGCCTGGACTCCGGCGCAACTGCCTCCGCTTCCGCTTGTCGCCTCGATGCTCGCCGGCGAATGGGGTGAGCCGGGCAGCGAAGTCCTGGTGATCGAGGTCCGCACCCGCGAGGTCGTCGACCGGTTGCTGCGCCCGGTCAGTCTGGCCGGCGATCCCGATGCGTTCGCGCTGACGATCGTCGGCGATTCCATGTGGCCGCGTTTCCGCCCAGGATCGCGCATAGCGGTCTCACCTCGCGCTCCGGTGGCCATTGGTGATGATGTGCTGGTGCGGCTTCGCAACCGGAACGCCGGACGCGTGCTGATCATGCAGCTGGCGAAGAGGACGATGGCGACGTTCGGATTGCGGCAGTTCAATCCCGACCGGACAATCGACGTCGATGCGGCTGATGTCGAAGCCGTCCAGAAAATCGTCGGCGAGCTGATCTGATGCATGGTGGGCGGTGACGGGCTCGAACCGCCGACCCTCTCGGTGTAAACGAGATGCTCTACCAACTGAGCTAACCGCCCGTGCCTCACGGAGCCGGATGGGCCGCGCGCAAGCGGACGCCCGGTGCCACGCGTCCGGAGTTGACGCAAGGCCGCATGGCAAGCGAACGGCACTGGCAACCTCCCGCTTGACCAAGGGTTCACAGACACATGGTTTCTGAGCGACAAAAGGCGCTCGCGGAATTCAAGCGGATCATGAAATGGATTGCGGCGGCTGCGGTCCTGATGGTCGTCGCAGCGCTGACCTATCTCTATCTCTTCAGCACCCTCGACGCGAGCACCGTCATCGCAACCACGCTTGGGGTATTCTTCTCGGTGCTGCTGGGTTGCGGACTGTTCGCAGCCGCCTTCTTCAGCGCGAACAGCGGCTACGACCAGGACGTCACGGACGCGACCAGGTCGGAGCGCGACAATCCGGAATCATAAGCTCCGCACCAGCTTGACCGCGACGGCGAGCCACGGCGGGTTGGCGATCACCTGCTGACGGCCACCGGCCTCCAGCGGCAGGATCTGCAATTTCTCCTCATCTCGATTGATCAGCCGGCCGAACACGAAGCGGCCCGCGGGCCTTGGAACCAGCACGTCGCGGTTGAGCGCCCGACCATAGGATTCTGGCGACAGCGTATCGCACCAGATCTCATCCGCCGACCGGTAATTGCCCACACTTCCACTGACGAGCACCGCGATCTGCCGTTCGCCGGCGCGCGGCGGGACAATGACTGCTTCCCTGCGCGGCGCCATTGCTCCGCCGGGACCGAGGATCGCCGCGACCTTGAGTTCGGCGCCTTCTCCGCCCTCCACCAGATCCTGCGCCTCGACGCCAAGCGCCGCCGCAATGCGATTGAGCCAGCCCACGGAGACGGTCCGGGTACCCGTCTCCAGCCTGCCGATGGTCTGCGGCGTCGTGGGCGGCTCGCACCGTCTAGCCACATCGTCGAGCGTCATCCCGCGCGCGCGGCGCACCTCACGAATGCGTGTGATCAAGACCAACCCCCGAAGCAGCGAACCAATGTGGTTTTCTTCTGTCCTACACTTTCTCCGCTGTGGCAAGCGCAGGGCAATTATGTACTTGAGTTAGCAAGGGTTGATTCGCTATGAAGGACAAGCGTGACAGGCCGGAAGCCGATGGGGTTATTTCGCCTGAGGCTCTTGAGGAGTTTCGGGAGCTATTTCGCTCGTGGATTGCTCAGAATCTGGAAGCCCTAGAACTAGGCGGCTTAGGGGACCTAGAAAGCCTTGCTCAGCTGGTGACTGGTTGGTGTATTCACGGAGCGCATGGGCAAGGAGACCAGGCTTCTCAGTGAGATCGAAGACGATTTGATCGACACGCTTTCGTAGCTCAGCGATGCGCTTACAGCGCGCATTGAAATCGGGCACAGTCCAAACCGTGTTGGGAAAGGTCAATTTGCCTTTGGCCTTTACGGCCAGAAACCTGACAGCCTTCTGATTATTGTCCGGCCCGAAGACAGTGTGCGCGACGATGTTCCGGTGAGCGGACAGATCAGATATTTCCTCAATGTCCTTCAGCGCGGCCTTGGCCCAATCCTTTCCACCCTTCAGATTGACGAGTGTCTTCAGGATGTGAACCTTAGATCTGAATTGCATGTTGTTGGTGGCAATGGCTTCTTCGAGGTCACCTAGCCCCAGAAGCTTGCCGATACCGTCATTGATTGAGCCTTCAAGAAGTGCCCAGTGATACATGAAACGGCCCACTAGGAGGCAAGCGGCGTTGTAGTCCTCTGGCGCTGGATATGGTACTTCTTCCGCCATGACGAACGTCCCTGAGACCTACTCCGAAGAGGAGACCGTAGCGCGGCGCGAGGCGGCACTAAAGCGCATGCTCCGAATGCCGCCCAAACCGCACAAAGAGATGAAGAAGGGCCGCTAACGAGTCCAGCGCTGGCGGGGCTCTCCAATCCAGCGTGGCGGCTCGAAATACTTAGGCTGCGAGTGCGTGAGGCCGCCGGTAGATGAGACGACGCCCGACCATTCCCTTGAGAATGAGGGCGGCGCGCTCACCGTCCGTTACGTTCTTCGTCGAATAGCGCATGTCGAACTCCGCGAGATAGCGGTGCATGTGGGTGGCGCTCATGTGATGGTAGATGCCGACCACGCCACGCTTGAAGATCGAAAAGAAATTCTCGGCAGTGTTGCTGTGGATGCCACCGGGACGGGCAAACTCGCGATTGCTGTGGATGGTCGTGTGGTGGCTGGCGAACTCCTCGCCGATGCGATTGTAGAAGCGGGCATCGTCGGTCATGAGATGCGACGAACGGTGCACGTTCGTGACAATCGCGCCGCGAACGTTCGTGTGATCGATGTGCGTGATGTGGAATGAGCGAGCGCGGCCACTGTCGCGATCGATCAGCGTGACGATCTTCTTTTTCGGAGCGATCTTGCCCGACAGGCGCTTCTTTTTGCGTCCGCCGACGACGGCTTCATCGCTCTCGACAACCTTGCCTTCGCCGCCAAGCGGGTCGTGCGGGTTGTTCGCTTCGTCCATGGCCTCTCGGATACGGTGGCAGAGGAACCACGCCGTCTTGTAGGTGACGCCTAGCATTCGCTCCATTTGCTTGGCGCTCATGCCCTTCTTGGACGCGGCCATGAGGTGCGTTGCGAGGAGCCATTTGTGAAGCGGAATGTGGCTGCGCTCCATCACCGTTGCGGTTCGGACGGTGAACTTCTGGCGGCAGACGTTGCAGAGGAACATTCCGGCCTGAGTTTTGCCGCCCATGCGGGTGACGCCGGTGCTCTCACAGAACGGGCAAACGACCTCGCCCGAAGGCCAGCGATCATCCTCAAGGTGCTGAAGCGCCTTGGTTTCATCGTGGAAGATCGGGTCTGTGATGTTGACGTTCATGGCCGGATTTTCCCTCTGTTCTATTTGGATTAGAGGTGCCACGCTGCTAAGTCAACTATATAATTGCCAAGCGCAGGCCGATTCGCAAAGGGAGGAATGATGGGGAAGGGTGCTCAGTCGCGACTCTTGTGCGAGCGTTCGGTCGCGCAGGGTGTCGCCGTGGAACGCGGCAGCGGCTCTCGGGTCCGCTCGGTCACCGTGAACATGGCGGAGTCACCGCTTGGATGGCTGTTCGCGCGCGGATTCGTCAGCCGACGGCAATTTGACGCTGGAGAGCGCCTGCGCGCTGACTGGGAGCGGGCGCAGCTTTCGCCCCGCGTGACCATGGCGTGGGACGCGGCTCCGGTCGCCCGCGGCCGCGGCGGATCGGCGAGCGAACCGGACCTCACGGGCGCACAAATCGATGCCAGGCGCCGGTTCGAGGCGGCGGTTGCCGCAGCCGGGCCCGGGCTCGCCGACATTCTCTGGCGCATCGTCTGCGCGGGCGAGGGCATGCGCGATGCCGAGACGGCGCTTGGCTGGCCGGCGCGGGCGGGCAAGCTCGTCCTGACCTTCGCGCTCGACCGGGTCGCGGATTTCTACCGCATCCGCTGAGCCCTGTTATTTCTTGTGGTGAGCCTGACGATGGTCGGCCGGCGCCTTGGCGTGCGACACGTGCGAGCGATGCGACCGCTTGGTCCGCTGCTCCGTCCGACTGCGCATCGTGGGATCGCGCATGTTGTTTCGGGATTCGTCCTTGCCGCTGTTGCTGCGCATCTGATCGTCTCCTACTGAGTTAGAGCGATCAACGGGCGAACGCGGGGCCTGTGTCCGCGATTCGCCGCTCAGCCGGAGGCTTTCGCCAATGATTCTCTATGGATCGTCGCTATCGCCCTATGTTCGCAAGGTGCTCGCTTACGCTGGCGAGAAGGATATCGAGCTCGAGCTCAAACCGACCGGCAGCGGTCCGGGACAGCCGAGCGACGAGTTCCTGGAGGCGAGCCCGCTGCGGAAGATGCCGGCGTTCCGCGACGAGGGTTTCACGCTCGCGGATTCGAGCGCGATCATCCAGTATCTCGAGGCGAGATTTCCGGACCCGGTGCTGATCCCGACGGATCCGCGGATGCGGGGCCGCGTGATCTGGTTCGAGGAATTTGCCGACGGGTCGCTGACGGCCTGCAGCGGGAAGATGTTCTTCAACCGAGTTGTGATGCCCAGGTTCATGGGGAAGCCCGGCAGCGAAGAGGAAGCCCGCAGGGCGGAGTGCGATGAGCTTCCGCCGCTGCTCGATTATCTCGAGACCGAAGTCCCCGAGCCCGGCGAGTTCCTGGTCGGTGATCAGATCACGCTCGCCGACATCGCCGTCGCGACGCCGTTCGCGAACTTCGAGCATGTCGGATGCCAGCGCGACCACAAGCGCCACGCGCGGGTTTATGCCTGGGTCGATTCGATCCTCGTGCGGCCGAGCTTTGCACCGTGGATCGACCGCGAGAAATCGTTCCTGGCGAAAGAACCCGCCTGAAGACTAATCCGAGTTGTCTTCACTGCGGTTCTCGAATTGGTCGTCGGAACCGCCCGCGTTCGAGCCGATGAAACCTTCGCCGCCCGAGACTCCGGAGCTTCCGCCCGAAGTCTGATCCTTGCCGACGACCGACCCGCCGGCGTTGCTGGTGGTGTCGCGGCCGAATTCATCCTCGTGCGGCGGGGTGTAGCCGGCAGTCAGGGTCGTGCCCGAGCCCGTATTGCTGTCATTGCCGCCGATCGGCTGACCGCCCATTCCGCCACCCGAGCTCTCACCGCCGAAGCTTCCCTCGCGGCCCTGATGGCCCATGGTCGAGTCAGTCTGGTCGGTCTGATCGCCATATTCGCTGCGGTGGCTCTGCTGTCCGCCAATCGCCTGCTTGTCCTCAGCCTCGGTTTTGTCGTCATTATCTCGATCGGCCATGGCAATCTTCCTCGTCCTGGCCCGCCACACTCGGGATCGACAACAGGACATTGGGTCTCGCGTTCCGCCGCTCGTCAGTGAATGCGGTGAAACGCCCGCTCCGCAGGAAAAAGAAAGGCCGCCGGTCGCTGGTGACGACCGGCGGCCGTCTTGACTCGTCTGAGCGGGAACTCAGCCCTCCTGGGCTTCACCCTCACTGGCGGCAGCTTCGGCCGGAGCGGTATCGGCCGTCGCGCCCGGCTCCGCGTTCGGATCATATTCCTCGGTGAAGACGGCCGTGTCGCGCTCGAACATCTGCGCCATCACGTCGACGCCCTGCGCCTGAAGATCGGCCTCCTCAGGCGAGCGCGCGACGTTGACCTTCACCGTCACCGCGACCTCGGGGTGAAGAGCGATCTTCACCTCGTGGACCCCGATCGCCTTGATCGGACGGTCGAGGACGACCTGGCTCTTCGCGACCTTGGCCCCGGCGCCTTCCAGCGCCTCGGCGATGTCGCGGGCGCTCACCGAGCCGTAAAGCTGCCCGGTGTTCGACGCCTGACGGATCAGCTGGACGCTCTTGCCCTCGACCCCCTTGGCCGATTTCTCGGCGTCGGTGCGGCGGTTGGCATTCTCTTCCTCGATCCGGGCGCGGTTCGCCTCGAACAGCTTGCGGTTCGATTCGTTCGCGCGGAGCGCCTTCTTGCGCGGCAGCAAATAGTTGCGGGCGTAACCGTCCTTCACGCGGACGACGTCGCCGATCGCGCCCAGTTTCTCGACGCGCTCAAGCAGAATGATTTCCATGTCGAGCGCTCCTTACTTCACGATGTAGGGAAGCAGGCCGATGTGACGGGCGCGCTTGATCGCCTGCGCCAGCTCGCGCTGCTTCTTCGAGGAGACGGCGGTGATCCGCGACGGCACGATCTTGCCCCGCTCGGACACGAAGCCCTGCAGCAGGCGCACGTCCTTGTAGTCGATCTTCGGCGCGTCCTTGCCCGAGAAGGGGCACGACTTGCGGCGGCGGAAGAATGCTCGGGCCATTACTCGACCTCCTCTTCACGGGCGCGGAAACTCGGGCGGTCGTCGCGATCGCCGCGGTCGGAGCGCGAACGCTCTTTCTCGCCGCGGCGCATCATCGCCGACGGGCCCTTCTCGAGCTCGTCCACGCGGATGGTCAGGAAACGGATCACGTCCTCGTTGATGTTCGACTGGCGCTCCAGCTCGGCGATTGCCGGTGCCGGCGCATCGAGATCGAGCGCGACATAGTGCGCCTTGCGGTTCTTGGCGATTCGGTAGGCGAGGCTCCTGAGGCCCCAGGTCTCGGTCTTCACGACCTTCCCGCCATTGTCTTCGATGATCTTGGTGGCGTTTTCCGCGAGCGCATCGACCTGGGCCTGGGCGAGGTCCTGACGCGCGAGGAAAACATGCTCGTAGAGCGGCATGTTTCGTTTCTCTCTTTTGGCCGATCGCTGACGCCGCCCAATGCGACGCCCCTCCGGCTGTCGTAAAAATTACAGGCGCAGCGGCAGGGCCGTGCGCCAGCGCGGCGCCTATGAGCGAATGCTCCGGAAAAGGCAAGCGAAGCCATGAACTTCGGCCCCGCTCTTCCTCACAAACAAATGAACTTTGTTCAACTGTGGGAGCCACCACGGCCATTTCTCCGTTTTGATTCCGAAAGGAGCGACACGATGACTGCAACATCGATCAGAATCGCAGCGGCGTCGCTATTCGCGATTGCCGTCGCAGGCTGCACCACCACCGGAGTCGGTACGGGGCAGGTCGTCGGCCAGAACGTCGGCGCAACCTTCACCTGGTCCGAGACGGGCGGAACCCACGGGAACATGGTCGCCCAGCTCAGCAACGGCGAGGTGTTCCAGGGCCCGTTCTTCCAGATCACCTCGGAAAGCGTCGCGGACTACGATCCACTTTGGAATGGCTGGGGCCCGCGTTGGCGCTGGGGATGGGGCTGGGGCGGCCACGCCTGGGGCTGGGGCTGGGGCGGCTGGGGCCCGTGGGGTCCCTCGATGGAGACCATCACCACCTATAGCGGCCA
Organism: Sphingomicrobium sp.; assembly: GCA_051962455.1. Taxonomy (GTDB): domain Bacteria; phylum Pseudomonadota; class Alphaproteobacteria; order Sphingomonadales; family Sphingomonadaceae; genus Sphingomicrobium. The sequence goes on from JBQCCG010000177.1 coordinate 25,469, forward strand.
GGTCCTCGCCAACCTGCAAGGCCCAGGCGGGTTCATGCGGTGCGACTTCCGCCTGATGCGTCCGAGCTATGGCATGGCCGGCGGCGGCGCCGGCAGGTGCCAGCTTCCGACAGGATCGATCATCAACGCCCAGGTCCCGCCGCATTATTGAGCGTCAGAAGGAGGAGGCCGTCCCGGGAGTGAATCCCGTGACGTCAGTCGGGCTCAGCTTCGCTGACCCGCTGGCCGGCTTTCGCGCTCTCTACACCTAAGCTGTGCTCGCTTCGCTCCGCGCCGCTTAGGCTCGGGCGCTCAAGGCTTGATCAGCACCTTCAGCGCCTCGCGGTCGTTCATCGCGCGATAGCCGTCGGGAACCCCGTCGAGGTCGACGGTGCGGTCGAACACCCGGCCGGGATCGATCACTCCGTCTAGAACGTCCGGAAGAAGCTCGTCGATATAGGCGCGGGTAGGGGCCGGGCCGCCTCCGACGATGACATTGTCGTAGAACATCTGTTGGGCGCCCTTGATCACCTGGTAGTGCGGAACACCGACCCGCCCGATCGCGCCGCCGGGGCGGACGATGCCCATCGCCGTGTCCATCGCCTGTTCGGTGCCAACGCATTCGTGGACCGACTGCACGCCGTGTCCCCTGGTCAGCTCACGGACCCGGGCGATTCCCTCTTCGCCGCGTTCGCCGACCACGTCGGTCGCGCCGAATTCCTTCGCCAGCGCGATGCGGTCCGGGTGGCGGCCCATGATGATGATCTGCTCGGCGCCGAGCCGCTTCGCTGCAATTACGCCGCACAGGCCGACCGCGCCGTCGCCGACGACCGCGACCGTTCCGCCGGGCCGAACACGCGCGACGATGGCGGCGTGATGGCCGGTGCCCATCACGTCCGAAAGCGTGAGCAGCGACGGCATCAACGCGTCGTCCTCGGCGACATTGAGCGGGTAGAGCGTGCCATCGGCCAGCGGAATCCGGAGTGCCTCGGCCTGTGCTCCATCGAGCTCGCCGCCATTGCCGAAAAAGCCGCGATGAACGCACTCGGACGGCAGGCCTTCCTTGCAGAACAGGCAGATCCCGTCGGAATCGACGAACGGCATGATCACGACCTGACCGCGCCGGATTCGCTCGACGCTCCTGCCGATATCCTCGACCACGCCGATCGCTTCGTGGCCCATGCGCTGGTTCTCGACGTTCGGTCCGCCATTGTAGGGCCACAGATCGCTTCCGCAGATGCAGGCTCGGGTAATCCGAATGACGGCGTCCGTCGGCTCGACGATCGCGGCGTCGGGGATGTTGTCGATGCGGACCTCATGGGCCCGCGGCATCACGGCTGCACGCATGTTATGCATCCTCCTTTTGCGGCGCCTCGCGGCCGACCATCGCCATCTGCGCTGGGGCATAGCGGTCGCCCTGCGGCGTGATGCTTGACGCGCCTTCATCGATCTCGCTGAGCTCTTTCGCTGTCAGCTGCACGTTCGCCGCGCCAATATTCTCCTCGAGACGGCTGAGCTTGGTGGTTCCCGGGATCGGGACGATGTACGGTCGCTGGGCGAGCAGCCAGGCGAGCGCGATCTGCGCAGGCATGGCGCCCTTCTCGCTCGCCACCCGCTTCAGCAGGTCGACGAACGCGAGGTTGCGGTCGATCGCGTCCGGAGCAAAGCGCGGGCTCGACTTGCGGAAATCGCCTTCGCCGAGCTGGCTCGCCTTCGTGATCGCGCCGGTCAGGAACCCGCGCCCGAGCGGCGAATAAGGCACGAAGCCGATTCCGAGCTCGTCGCAAGCGTCGAGAATGCCGTTGGTCTCGACCTCCCGCCACCAGAGCGAATATTCGTTCTGGACGGCGGTGACGGGCTGAACCGCGTGGGCGCGGCGGAGGGTCTGCAGCCCTGGCTCCGACAGGCCGAAATGCTTCACCTTTCCCTCACCGATGAGGTCGCGGACGGTGCCGGCGACATCCTCGATCGGTACGTTCGGATCGACGCGGTGCTGGTAGAGCAGGTCGATCGTCTCGATCCCGAGCCGCCGGAGCGAGCCTTCGACCGCCTTGCGGATGTGCTCGGGCCGGCTGTTGACGCCGCGGGTCTGGCGCGACTCCGGGTCGATATCGAAGCCGAACTTCGTGGCGATCACGACCCGCTCGCGGGTCGGTCGGAGCGCCTCGCCGACGACTTCCTCGTTGGTGAACGGGCCATAGACCTCGGCCGTGTCGAAGAGGGTAACTCCGCGCTCGACCGCGTCGCGGATCAGCTTGACGCCGTCTTCCTTCGACAATGGGGTACTGTAGCTCTGGCTGATGCCCATGCAGCCGAGCCCGATCGCCGAAACTTCAAGCCCACTGCGGCCGAGTTCACGCTTCTGCATTTTCATGCTCCTTTGGAGTGGTTTGGTTCTGTCCGGTTTCAGCGAACACCTGCCGCGCAATCGTCAGCGCGGTGCTGGCGGTCGGCCAGCCGGAGTAAAAGGCGAGGTGGGTGATCATCTCGATGATCTCTTCGCGCGTGACGCCGTTCTCGAGCGCTTTCCTGAGGTGGAACGGAAGCTCGTTCTGGCGGTAGCCGGCGATCAGCGCGGCGACGGTGATCAGGCTGCGGTCGCGCGGGCTGAGGCCGGGCCGCTGCCAGACATCGTCGAACAGCACGCGGTCCGTGATCTCGGTCAGATGCGGCGCGATGTCGCCCCACGGCGCGCGCATGGGATTGCTCTTGGGCACATCACTCTCCTTGATGAAGGTCGATTTACGCTCTCGGAGCGCTTGCGATTAGGCCACATAATCGGCATGAACTTGTGAATTGAAGTCAACAATGCCGCGGACCAACATCAACGATCTCCTCGCTTTTCGAGCCGTTGCGCGCGAACGAAGCTTCACCCGAGCCGCGGCACAGATCGGAGTGTCGCCATCCGCGCTGAGCCACAGGTTACGCACGCTCGAGGAGCGGCTCGGCGTCCGATTGCTGACGCGGACGACACGCAACGTCGCTCCCACCGAAGCGGGTGAACGATTGCTCGCCTCGGTCGGTCCGCATTTCGACGAAATAGAAGCTGGCCTCGCGGCGCTTTCCGAGCTTCGCGACAAGCCTGCCGGCACGATCCGGATCACGACCAGCATCCACGCCGCCGAAACCATATTGTGGCCAGCGCTCGCGAAGCTGCTGTTGGATTATCCAGACATCAAAGTCGAAATCAGCGTCGACGCCGGATTCGTCGACATCGTCGAGGGCCGGTTCGACGCCGGCATCCGGCTCGGCGAGACGATCGCGCAGGACATGATCGCTGTCCGCATCGGGCCTGACCTGCGGATGGCCGCGGTCGCGTCGCCGTCATATTTCGCTGAGCGCAGCGCACCGAGCTCTCCGCAGGAGCTCGCCGGGCATAACTGCATCAATCTTCGCTTTCCGACGCTCGGCGGGCTCTAGGCCTGGGAATTCGAGAAAGGTGGTAGAGCGCTGAACATTCACGTCGAGGGGCAGGTCGTCGTCAACGACAGCGACCTCGCCCGGCAAGCCGCACTCGACGGCTGCGGCATCGCTTTTCTGCCCGAAGATCATGTGCTGGGCGACGTCGAGGCAGGAAAGCTGAAGCGCGTGCTCGAAGACTGGACTCCGCCGTTTCCCGGTTATCACCTCTATTATCCAAGCCGCCGCCAGCAATCGCCGGCGTTCGCGTTGCTGGTCGACGCCCTGCGCTATCGCGGCTGACCCAAAACGCGTAGGAGCGGCATATGGCCACGCACCTCCGCTCCGTTGAACCCACGCCGGACCCTCTCGACGACATGGGCCTGCCGGGCTGGCTCTATTTCGACCCCGAATTCTTCGACGCCGAGAAGAAGGCTTTCCTCCGCGCTGCGCCGCAGGTTGTCTGCCACGAAAGCGAGATCGCCGAGCCCGGCGAGTGGCGCAGTCTCGAATTTCTCGGGACAAGCGTTTTCGTCATCCGAGGCGACGACGGCGAGGTCCGCGCTTTCTCGAACGTCTGTCGCCATCGCGGCTCGCGGCTGGTCGACGGGACCGGCGGCTGCGCCAAGGTGCTGACCTGCCCCTATCACGCGTGGAGCTACGCGCGGGACGGGCGGCTGGTCGGCGTGCCGCATCGGACCGAATATCCGGGGCTACGGACCGAGGACCACGGGCTGTTCCCCGTCGCGCTGGAGAGATGGCACGGGTTTCTCTTTGTGACTCTGGAGCCCGGTGCGCCGTCGGTCGCCGAGATGATGGCGCCCTACGAAGGCGAGGTCGCGCCCTACCGGTTCGAGGAGCTGCGGGCGATCGGCCGCGTCACGCTGCGTCCACGCCCGCTCAACTGGAAGACCATCGCCGACAATTATTCCGACCATCTGCACATTCCCGTCGGCCACCCTGGTCTGACGCGGCTGTTCGGGCGCAACTACCGTATCGAGGCGCAGGAGCATGTCGACCGGATGGAGGGCGACCTGGTGGAAAAGGAGTCCACCAACGCTTCGGAACGCGCCTATCAGCGGCTGCTTCCGCGCGTCGACCATCTGCCCGCAAGTCACCAGCGCAAGTGGCTCTATTACAAGCTATTCCCGAACGTCGCCTTCGACATCTATCCGGATCAGGTCGATTTCATGCAGTTCCTGCCGGTCTCCTCGACCGAGACGGTGATCCGCGAGATCAGCTACGCGCTGCCGGACGAGCGGCGGGAGATGAGGGCCGCGCGGCACCTCAACTGGCGGATCAACCGCCGCGTGAATGCCGAGGACACCGAGCTGATCACCCGGGTCCAGCTCGGCATGCAGAGCGGGAGCTATAGGGCCGGGCCGCTGGGGACGAGCGAGGTCTGCCTGAGGAGCTTCGCGAGGAAGCTCCGGCGGCTCATTCCACAGGCGCGGCTGGAGCAAGCTCCGGCGGCCGGCTGGTCACGCGCTTCCTGAAGAAGAAAATCACGAAGCCCGACGCGAGCAGCGCGAGCGACAGCAGGAAGGCTTCGAGCCCCGAGCCGTAGAAGGCGTAGAGCACGAAAACCAGGCCGATCGCGCAGGCGATGGTGGTGGATGGCTTCCGGTCCTTGACCGCAGCGGCGATCGCGGCGGCCGAATAGAGGTAGAGAACGGCGTCGGCGGCGAGCAGGGTGATGAAGGTGAACAGCTCGGTCGTGCCCTTCGCTTCATTGAGACCAAGCAGGACAAATCCGACCGCGGCGCTCGCCAGCTGAGCGATCCAGGGGGCGTTGAATCGGTTGTTGCGGGCGAAGATTCTCGGCACGTCGCCGCGCAGCGCCAGCGAGTAGAGCATCTCGCCGCAGCCGAGCAGCGAGGCGTTGAGCGTTCCGAAGGCGCTGATCGCCATCGCAAGGGCAGCGAGGATTGCGGCGGTCCCGTCCCAATAGAGTCCGATCGCTGCCGGAAACGGCGCGATGGACTTGGCGATCGCTGCGTTGGGCATGATCAGGCTCAGCGACAGCGTGGTCAGCAGGTAGATGATCGCCACCAGCGCGAGGCCGCCGACCAGCGCTCGCGACAGGTTGCGCTCCGGATCGCGGATCTTGCCGACGGGCGACAGCGCGAACTCGAAGCCGGTCAGCGCGAACAGGCAGAGCGCCGATGCCGTCGCTATGTTGCCCAGGCTCGCTGGCGGGCTGTCGATCCGCTGGAGCGGCGCGCCTTTCGAGCCGAGCATCGCGGCGATCACGACGACCGCGATCAGCGGTAGGATCTTGATCAGCACGGTGACGACTGCGAGCTCGCCGGCCTTCCTGATGCCGCGCATGTTCAGCGCGGTCAGAAGCGCAAGGAAAATCGACGACAGCACGACCAGGTGGTTGGCGAGTCCGGGAATGATGCTGGCCAGGGCGGCCGAAGTCGCGAGCGCAACCGCGGGATTGCCGATGCAGCTCGACCACCAGGTTACCCAGGTGACGATGAAGCCCGCCGTGATCCCCAGCTCGTGCTCGACATAGGCCTGGATGCCCCCGCCGTCCGGGCTGACGATCCGCGAGGCGCAATAGGCCATCGCCATGATCCCGACGCCGCTGATCAGCCAGCCGATCGGGACACTTCCCCCGAGCGGAGCGAGTGCGATCGGAAGATAGAAGATGCCCGAACCAATCACGCTGCCGATGACGAGCGCAAGCGTCATCCACGGCCCGAGCATTCGGGCTGCTGCAGGTTCCTCGCGCCTCACGAACGCGAATGTCGCAGGTTAGCGCTTCCTGCGCAATCAGGCGCGGATCGCCTCGGCCACCGACAGATGCTTCTCCATGACCGGCACCGTCGCGGCGGCATAGCCGGCGGTGGCGCGGTCGCCGCTGCGCGCCTGCGCCTTGAACGCTGCGATGTCCATGCGGTGGTCGCGGATCATGTAGCGGCGCACCTCGCGGTCGAAGGCGCGGCCGCTCAGGTTCCGCAGAACGACTTGCTCATGGCGAGCTTCGGGCGTGAGCATGGTCGGAATGCGCAGCCGCAGCCGGGCGGCAATCTGCTGCGCCTGGGCGAGGCCCTTGCTGTGATCGCTGACGAGCATCGCGCCGAACCGCCGGATCTGTGCACTCGAGCCGCGGTTCTCGATCATTCGGCCGAGAGTCACCTCGGAAAAATTGCCGCGGATCGCGGTCTTGAGGAAGACAGGCGCGGGAGCGGCGACAGCGGCGCTGCTCGAAATCAGAAGCGCACCAATCAGGATTTTGCGGACCATGAGAAATCTCCCGATGATTTCTCTCGGCCAACAATTTGAAGAAAAGGCAGTTCCTACGGCTGCTTGACCCATCGGTCCCGAGGGGCCAATCGCCCGGCGTCATTTCAGAGGGGCAGATGCGCGCATTCATTTTCCCGGGTCAGGGCAGTCAATCGGTCGGCATGGGCGCTGCGCTCGCCGAAGCGAGCCGCGCCGCGAAGGACGTCTTCGACGAGGTCGACGAGGCGCTCGGCCAGAACCTGTTCCGGTTGATGCGCGACGGGCCCGACGAGGAGCTGAAGCTCACCGAGAATGCCCAGCCGGCGATCATGGCGCATTCGATTGCGGTGCTAAGAACGATGGGCGTTCGGCTGCCCGATGTGGCGAGCTTCGTCGCGGGTCACAGCCTCGGCGAATATTCGGCGCTCTGCGCGGCCGGATCGTTCGATCTCACGACGACGGCCAAGCTGCTGAAGCTGCGCGGGCAGGCGATGCAGCAGGCGGTGCCGGTCGGCGAGGGCGCCATGGCGGCCCTGCTCGGTGCCGACCTCGGCCTCGCGCAGCGGATCGCCGAAGCGGCGGCGCAAGGCGAGGTCTGCACGGTGGCTAACGACAACGACCCGTCTCAGGTGGTCATTTCCGGTCAGACGAGCGCGATCGACCGGGCAATCGCCATTGCCAGGGACATGGGCGCCAAGCGGGCGGTGCTGCTGCCGGTCTCGGCGCCATTTCACTGCCCGCTGATGCAGCCCGCGGCCGAGGCAATGGCCGATGCGCTGAGCTACGTGGTGGTCGAGCGGCCCGCCGTGCCGGTGTTCGCCAACGTCACCGCACAGCCGGAAACCGATCCCGACACCATCCGCAACCAACTGGTGGAGCAGGTCACCGGCATGGTCCGCTGGCGCGAGAGCATCGCCAACATGTTCGACGCAGGTGCGCACGAGTTCGTCGAGATCGGCGCGAAGGTGCTCGGCTCGATGGTCAAGCGAATCGTTCCCGACGTGAAGGTGACGAGCGTGGTCACGATGGAAGACATCGAAGCCGCGGCGAAGGAGTTTTGATGGTTCACGCAGAGGCGCGGGGGCGCGGAGTAGCGCGAGTGAGAGATTCGGAGGCGATCAGCGGAGACGTGATCGAAGCGGCAATCGCGCTGCATCGGGAACTCGGACCGGGACTTCTCGAAAGCGTTTATGAAATGCTGCTCGCCAGCGAGCTGGCGAACAGAGGCTACACAGTTGAGCGCCAGAAAGCGATCGATGTCGAATACAAGGGCAATCGTTTTGATGCGGCGTTCAGGATTGATCTCCTCGTCCAAGGTACGCTGCTCGTCGAAATCAAATCCGTAGAGCGCCTGAACGGCGCTCATTCCAAGCAGCTCTTGACCTATCTTCGACTGACGAAGCAGCCCGTCGGGCTATTGATAAACTTTGCGGGCGAAACGTTGAAGGAAGGGCTGAAGCGGGTGGTCAATGATTATGTCCCCTCCGCGTCTCCGCGCCTCCGCGTGAACCAAATTGGAGGACGCTAGAATGTTCGACCTTTCAGGAATGACGGCGTTGGTGACCGGCGCTTCGGGCGGTCTCGGGAGCGCGATTGCGAAAGCGCTGGCGGGGCAGGGCGCGCGGCTGGCGGTGTCGGGAAGCAACGTCGAGAAGCTGGAGCGATTCCGCGAAGAGCTAGGCGGCGATCATATTGCGATTGGCTGCAACCTCTCGGATGGTGCAGCAGTCGATCAGCTCGTGCCGCAGGCGGTCGACGCGCTCGGCGGCAAGCTCGACATCCTCGTCAACAATGCGGGCGTCACCCGCGACAACCTCCTCATGCGGATGAAGGACGAGGAATTCGAGGACGTGATCCGGATCAATCTCGAGGCCGCATTCCGCCTGATGCGTGCGGCAGCCAGGCCGATGATGCGTGCCCGTTTCGGGCGGATCATCTCGATTACCTCGGTCGTCGGTGTGACTGGCAACCCGGGGCAGGCGAATTATGTCGCGTCCAAAGCCGCGCTGATCGGCATGTCCAAGGCGGTGGCGCAGGAGCTCGCCAGCCGCGGGATCACGGTCAACGCGATCGCTCCAGGGTTCATGACTTCGGCGATGACCGACGCCCTCAACGAGCAGCAGCGCGAAGGCATTCTCGCGCGCATTCCGATGGGCGCTATGGGCTCGGGCGAGGACATTGGCGCGGCTTGCGTCTATCTCGCGAGCCGCGAAGCGGGCTACGTCACCGGCCAGACGCTGCACGTCAACGGTGGCATGGCGATGCCCTAAGCCGCTTTCCCGCACTCTTGTTGCTCGGGAACCCACACCTATATCCCGGATGAATTGAGCATTTTCGGCTGCCGGGCGGCAACCGAGAGGGGCTGGAAGAAAGAGGGATGTAAGAACATGGCCAAGGTCATTGGAATCGACTTGGGCACGACCAACAGCTGCGTCGCCGTCATGGAAGGCGGCAAGCCGAAGGTCATCGAGAATTCGGAAGGCGCGCGGACGACGCCTTCGGTGGTCGCTTTCACCAAGGACGGCGAGCGACTGATCGGCCAGCCGGCGAAGCGCCAGGCGGTCACCAATCCGGACAATACGATTTTCGCGGTGAAGCGCCTCATCGGCCGCCGTTACGACGACCCGATCACCAAGAAGGACACCGAGTTGGTGCCCTACAAGATCGTGAAGGGAAACAATGGCGACGCATGGGTCCAGGCGGGCGGCAAGGACTATTCGCCGTCGCAGATTTCGGCCTTCATCCTCCAGAAGATGAAGGAAACCGCCGAGGCCTATCTTGGCGAAACCGTCACCCAGGCGGTGATCACCGTCCCTGCCTACTTCAACGACGCGCAGCGCCAGGCGACCAAGGACGCCGGGCAGATCGCGGGTCTTGAAGTGCTTCGGATCATCAACGAGCCGACCGCGGCCGCGCTCGCCTACGGGCTCGAGAAGGAAGAAGGCAAGACGATCGCCGTTTATGACCTTGGCGGCGGCACGTTCGACGTCTCGATCCTCGAGATCGGGGACGGGGTGTTCGAGGTGAAGTCGACCAATGGCGACACCTTCCTCGGCGGCGAAGATTTCGACGCGAAGATCGTCAATTGGCTGGCCGACCAGTTCAAGGCGAAAGAGGGCATCGACCTCCGCACCGACCGCCTCGCGCTGCAGCGGCTCAAGGAAGCCGCCGAGAAGGCCAAGATCGAGCTGTCGTCGGCGCAGTCGACCGAGATCAACCAGCCCTTCATCACCGCGCGGATGGAAGGCGGGACGACGACTCCGCTCCACCTGGTCGTGACTCTGACCCGCGCCGAACTCGAGAAGCTCGTCGATCCGCTCATCGACCGGACGAAGGACCCGATGAAGCAGGCGCTGAAGGACGCCGGAGTCGAGGCCAAGGACATCGCCGACGTCGTGCTGGTCGGCGGCCAGACCCGAATGCCGCGAGTGCGTGAAGTCGTGAAGGAGTTCTTCGGCAAGGAGCCCCACACCGGCGTCAATCCGGACGAAGTCGTGGCGATGGGCGCGGCGATCCAGGCCGGCGTTCTCCAGGGCGACGTCAAGGACGTGCTGTTGCTCGACGTCACTCCGCTGTCGCTCGGCATCGAGACCCTTGGCGGCGTGTTCACCCGAATGATCGACCGCAACACGACCATTCCGACCAAGAAGAGCCAGGTCTTCTCGACCGCCGAGGACAATCAGAATGCGGTGACCATCCGCGTCTTCCAGGGCGAGCGCGAGATGGCCGCGGACAACAAGCTCCTGGGCCAGTTCGACCTGGTCGGGATTCCGCCCGCGCCGAGGGGCGTGCCGCAGATCGAAGTCACCTTCGACATCGACGCGAACGGCATCGTCAACGTCAGTGCCAAGGACAAGGGGACCGGCAAGGAACAGCAGATCCGCATCCAGGCTTCGGGCGGGCTTTCGGACAGCGATATCGAGAAGATGGTCCGCGAGGCCGAGCAGTTCGCCGACGAGGACAAGAAGCGTCGCGCCGGGGCCGAGGCGAAGAACAACGCCGAGAGCCTCATCCACACCACCGAGAAGCAGCTCGCCGAGCATGGCGACAAGGTTTCGGCCGATGTGAAGTCGGAGATCGAGAAAGCAATTGCCGACGCCAAAGCTGCGGTCGAGGGCGGCGATGCCGACGATATGCAGCAGAAGACCGCGGCGCTGACCCAGGCGGCGATGAAACTCGGCGAGGCGATGTACAAGGCGCAGCAGGCCGAGACCGAAGCTGCGGCAGGACCCGACGCGGGGACCTCTGGGCCGTCGGAGCATCCGGCCGAGGGCCAGGAGGAAGTCGTCGACGCGGAGTTCTCCGAGGTCGACGAGGGCGAGAACAAGGGCTGAGCCATGATCGTTGGCCCTGAGCTTGTCCTTCGATACGCGACTTCGACAGGCTCAGTCGCTACTCAGGATGAGCGGGATTTTATCACTCTCCCGTTCATGCTGAGTAGGCATTGAGCGAAGTCGAAATGCCGTATCGAAGCACGGCTCAGAGCGAACGGGTGGGGGAGTGACTGCGTAAATGGGCGAGCAGGACTATTATGAGCTGCTTGGCGTCCAGCGCGGCGCCGACGACGCCTCGATCAAGGCGGCGTACCGCAGGCTCGCCAAGGAACATCACCCCGACCGCAAGAACGGCTGCAAGGAAAGCGAAGCGCGGTTCAAGGCGATCAACCAGGCCTATGACGTGCTCAAGGACCCGCAGAAGCGTGCGGATTACGACCGGTTCGGGCATGCTGCGTTCCAGAACGGCGGATCCGGCGACCCGTTCGCGGATGCGGGTTTCAATGGCTTTTCCGACATATTCTCGACGATCTTCGGCGAGTTCATGGATCAGCGCGGCGGCGCACGGCAGAACGCTGCGCGCGGGGCCGACCTTCGTTACGACATCGAGCTCAGCCTCGAGGAGGCCTTCACGGGCGTCGAGCGAACGATCACTGTTGAAGCCTTGGGCGAATGCGAAGTGTGCGACGGTCGCGGCTGCACCGGCCTCGATCGCTGCACGAGCCACTGCCAGACCTGCGGCGGAATGGGCAAGATCC
>JBQCCG010000178.1:0-9842 GCA_051962455.1 Sphingomicrobium sp.
AGGACATAATCGCTGCTGGTGGATCCTCACCGGGCAACGCGGGAAGCTCACCGGGCAGCGGCTCACCGTTTGATTTCGCCGACACCGTCTCGGGTTCACATTATGCGGGCTCCGCGGTGCAAAATGCGCGCAATACGGCGAGTGTGTCGCAGTACGACGTGGCCTGCGCGAACCAACCCTAGTCAGACCTAGTGAGTTGCCTCGACGCGCTCTACGCCTGATCGTGCGAGTTGCGCGTCGATTTGATCGACCAGGCGTTCGAGGCCTGCCTCATTGGCGGCCTCGGCGCGGGCGACGAGCACGTCCTGCGTGTTAGAGGCGCGGATGAGCCACCATCCGTCGGCGGTGCTGACCCGCACACCGTCGGTCGCATCGATCTTCGCACCGTCGTTGGAGAGCCGCTCACGGACCTCGTCCACGATGGCGAATTTGCGGGATTCGTCGACTTGGAAGCGCATCTCCGGTGTGGCGACGGCGCCCGGCATCGCGTCCTTCAACTCGGTCAGGCTCCTGCCGCTGGCGCTCACCGCCTCGATCAAGCGGACCGCGGCATAGAGCGCGTCGTCGAAGCCGTACCAGCGGTGCTTGAAGAAGATGTGACCGCTCATCTCGCCCGCGAGCGGCGCGCGGGTCTCCTTCATCTTGGACTTGATGAGGCTATGGCCCGTCTTCCACATCAGCGGCTTGCCGCCGAGTTCGGCGACGCGATCGAACAAGGTCTGGCTGGCTTTGACGTCAGCGATGATCGTCTCGCCGGGAAGCTCGCGCAGAACGGCTTCGGCGAGAATCATCAGCAGCTGATCGCCCCAGATCACCCGGCCCTTGCTGTCGACCGCTCCGATGCGATCGCCGTCACCGTCGAACGCAATTCCGAAATCGAGCTGCTCGCGGGCGACGAGTTCCTTCAGATCCGCGAGGTTCTTCTCAACCGTCGGATCGGGGTGGTGGTTGGGGAATCTCCCGTCGACCTCACTGAAGATGACGTGATGCTGCCCCGGCAGGCGTTGGACGAGCATGTCGAGGATTGGTCCGGCGGCGCCATTGCCGGCGTCCCAGCCGATGCGGAACGCCTTGCCCGAGAAGCCTTCGAGGAGACGGTCGACATAGGCCTCGCGGATGTCGACCTCTTCCACGGTCCCATTACCGCTGGTCCAGTCGCCCTGAGTTGCGCGCCGGCCGATTTCCTGGATTTCCTGGCCGAAGACCGAGCGGCCTTTGAGCAGCAGCTTGAACCCGTTGTAGTCCGCGGGGTTGTGGCTGCCGGTGACCTGGAGGCCGCCATCCACGTCCAGATAATAGGTCGCGAAATAGAGCATGGGCGATGGGCCCATGCCGATCTGCATCACATTGATCCCGCCTTCGGTAAGGCCGCGGATCAGCGCTGCTTCCAACATGCCTGAATGGGTTCGTCCGTCGCGGCCGACGGCGATCCGCTCCGCTCCTTCGTCTCTGGCAAAAGCGGCGTACGTCCGGCCGAGCGCATGGGCGTCAGCCTCGGTCAGGGTGTCGCCGACGATTCCGCGAATGTCGTATTCGCGCAGGATGGTAGGATTGAACTGATGGCTCATGACGTCCGTCATTGCGAGGAGCGCAGCGACGAAGCAATCCAGAAAAGACCAGCAATGCTATTGGATTGCTTCGCTACGCTCGCAATGACGAGCGAGGCTTACGCCGCCCTTTCGACCTCGCCTGCGTCAGGAATTCCGAGCCCGGCGATCATCTCCCTCAATTCCTGTCGGGCGGTGATATGGCCGATCCCCACTTCGCCGATCTGTTGGAGGTCGAGCAGAGTCAGCCCTTTCGGGAAGAGCTCGCGATAGATGACGCGTTCGCCCAGGCCGGGGATCACCCGATAGCCGACCCGGCGCGCCAGCTCATCGAGCGCGGCGCCAACGCGCTTCAGATTATGCGATTCGATGTGCTGGAGCCGGTTTCTCAACACCACCCAATCGACGCTTTTGCCCGTAACTTTCGCCCGCTGGGTCCGGCTGTTCCAGATCAGCTCGGCATAGAAGCTCGGCCGAGTGATCTTGTAATTCTCCGGATGGACCTGCCCGATAAGGTCGAGGTCCACGAAGCTGTCGTTCATCGGAGTGACGAGCGTGTCCGCCTTTAGGATCGCGGCGCGCGCGATCGGATCGTCGCGTCCCGGCGTGTCGATCACGATTACGTCGGCCTCGTCGCCCAGACGACCGATCGCCGCAGTGAGACCAGCCTCGCTCTGATCCTCGAGCACTTCATAGGCCGCTTGCGGGAGATCCTTCTCAAGCCGTCGCATGGTTGCGTCGCGATTCTCGAAATAGCGTGTCATCGTCCGCTGGCGGCTGTCGAGGTCGAGCGCTCCGACGCGGTGACCCGATGCGGCGAGCGCAATCGCGGTATGGACGGCAGTTGTCGACTTGCCGGTCCCGCCCTTTTCGTTGGCGAAGACGATGAAGTGCGGCTGGCTCATTGCCCTCCCCTCGGGCTTGATCTTTTACCCAACGGCATCGAAACGCCGCCCCGCCGCAAAGATTAACTGAGGGCGCGAGCACGTGCAAATCGTTCGTACGAGTGAAGAATTGGCGCTCGGTCGCACCGCGCTGGTCGGAACGGTCGCGTTGGTGCCGACAATGGGGGCCCTTCACGCCGGGCACATGGCATTGATCGCCGAAGCGAAGCAGCGGGCCGACAAGGTCGTGGTCTCGATCTTCGTCAATCCGGCGCAGTTCGGGGCCGGAGAGGATTTCTCCCGTTATCCACGCCGCGAAGAGCAGGACGCTCGGATGCTCGAAGAGTCGGGCTGCGACCTGCTGTGGATGCCAACTGTCGCAGACATCTATCCTGGGGGGTTCGCGACGACGGTCAGTGTTGCTGGCGTCTCCGAACGCTGGGAAGGGGACGCGCGGCCTGGCCATTTCGAAGGCGTCGCGACCGTTGTCGCAAAGCTCCTCCTCTCGGTGCGGCCAGACGTTGCGCTGTTCGGCGAAAAAGACTTCCAGCAATTCGCGGTGATCCGGCGCATGGTGGCTGACCTCGCCATTCCGGTGGAGATTGTCGGAGAGCCGACCGTGCGCGAGCCCGATGGCCTCGCTTTGTCATCGCGCAACGCGTACCTCAGCCCTGACGAGCGGGAACGCGCTGTCGCCTTGCCGAATGCATTGAAAGCGGCCCGCGATGCGATCCGCAGCGGCGCTTCTGTCAGCACCGCACTTCAGCAAGCCAAGCAGTCGCTGGTCGACGCCGGCTTCCTCCGGATCGATTATTTCGCGCTTGTCGATTCCGAGACACTCGAGCCGCTCGACTCTCCCCAAGGCGACATGCGCCTGATCGCCGCGGCCGTCATCGGAACGACCCGCCTGATCGACAATCTCGCCGTCTGAAAATCGTGGTTGAGTCGCGTTAACCATTTTTTTGCCGTTCGCGGACGAACCTGCCTCTCGACCAAGGACTGAGGGGACGAAAATGGGGGCGATTAGTCAGAAGAGCGCGGAATTCCTCTTGAGGAGCCGCCTGGCCGATGACGAAGCCGGCTATGTCGATGCCTTATTCGAGCTCGGGGTGACCTATTCGACCGGACGCGGCGGCATCTCCGTCGACCTCATCGAAGCGCACAAATGGTTCAATCTCGCGGCTCTGTCGGGAAGCACCCGGGGCCAGGAATGCCGTGCCGAGATCGCGCTCGAGATGACCGCCCGCGAGATCGCCGAGGCGCAGCGCCAGGCTCGTGCCTGGTTGGCGGTCAGCGGCCATCGCCGCGCCGCCTAGCTCAGCGTACCAGCACCGTTACTGCGCGGCCGAGGCCCGAGCGTTCGCCGCCCCAGCTGGTGATTGAGACCTGCGCCGCCGGTACTCCCAGCAGGACCAGATAATCGCGCGCATTCTCGGCGCGCTGCGCACCGACCGCCAGCGCGTGATCGCGGGTGTCGCCGGTGTCGCCATAGCCTTCGATCCTGACGACCACTTCCGGATGACGGCGGATCCATGCCGCCTGGAGCGTGAGCGCTGCTTTGGCGGGTGGGCCGAGGATCGCGTTGCCGGCACCATAATAAACGGTCGTTCCCCCCGATTGAGCCGCGAAATCGGCTCGAAGCGCGTCGATGCCCTGGGCCACGGGAGGCGGGGCGTCTCGCTTCGACAGGAAGGGCAAAATTTGCGCCTGTGCCCCGGTGGCCGCAAGCGCGAGAGCAACCAGCATGACAGTCTTTCGCATCAGTCCATCGCTCCCGACCAGTCAGGATCCGAGCCGTCCTGCGGGATCTTCACCTGCTGTGGCTGGCCTCCGGCAATTGCGATGCGATAGAGCGTCGACCGGCCACCGCCGATCAGCCTCGTGAAGATCAGGTCGCGGCTGCTTGCGCCCCAGCTCGGGCTGTCGTCTCCTGGTCCGCCCGTCAGCAATTGCTCGCCCGTCCCGTCAGGCCTGATGATGCCGATCCGCCGGCCATATTGGTCACGGTGCGTAAACGCGATCCACTGTCCATCGGGGCTCCACTCGGGCGTGGCATAGGCACCGGCGCCGAAGCTGATCCGCCGCTCGTTCGAGCCGTCCGAGTTCATGATGTACAGCTGCTGCGACCCGCCGCGGTCGCTCTCGAACACGATCTTGCTGCCATCAGGCGAGAAGCTCGGGTCCGTATCGATGCCCGGCGAAGTGGTCAGCCTCTGCGGCCTGCCGCCTCTGGCGCCGACCACATAGATGTCGCTGTTGGGTCCGAGCATC
The DNA here is from genome assembly GCA_051962455.1 of Sphingomicrobium sp. Lineage (GTDB taxonomy): Bacteria > Pseudomonadota > Alphaproteobacteria > Sphingomonadales > Sphingomonadaceae > Sphingomicrobium. The sequence goes on from JBQCCG010000178.1 coordinate 4,703, forward strand.
ATGGAGAAAGCGATTCGGCTTCCATCCGGCGAAAAGCGCGGGGCGAAGCTGATGGCGTCGCCCTGGAGCAGCGGCCGCTCCTGCCCCGACCCGAGATCGACCAGCCGAATGTTGGGCTCTCCGCCGGCGAAGCTCACATAGGCCAGCTGCGACGCGTTCGGCGACAACCGCGGCTTCAGCACGATCGCGTCGCCTGGCGTAAGAAATTTGTGGTTGTGGCCGTCGTTGTCCATGATCGCGATGCGCCGAACCTTGGCATCCCCGACGCCGCTCTCGGCGACATAAGCGATCCGCGTATCGAACATTCCCGGCGAGCCGGTCACCGCGGTGTAGGCGAGCGCCGAACATTTGTGCGCGGCGCGACGCCAATCCGATTTGGGCAGGACGAAGCCCTTGCGCGCGAGCTCGCTGCTTTTGGAGACGTCATAGACGTAACAGCCGATGGCGATTCTCCCGTCCGGCCGCGACTGGACGAAGCCGGTGAGCAGGATCTTCGCACCGAGCGGACGCCATTTTCCGAAGCTCGGCGCCGTCACTTCAGGAAAAGAGACATATTCCTCGCGCGCGATCCTCAGCGGCTTAAGCTCTGATGTCTGCGACAAATCGGAGGCGATCAGCTGGGTCGCTTCCCAACCGATCTGAAGCATCTCGTTGCCCTTGGTGCCCGTGTCGGGACTGGTCAGCGGCGGGATTTCGATCGCGATCGGGGGGGCGCCGGGTTGCTGCGCTTCGGCTGCGGTGCCGAGCGCGACCAACAAAAAGGCAAGGACTAATCGCTTCATCGTTCCCGCGCTGTGACTGCCTGGAATTTCTGGACCCAATCGCCCGGCTGCCGCCGCGGCCGCCCCCCGGAATCGAGGAATGCCGCGGTGACGGTGGCGTCCGTCAACAGTTCCGGCCCGCGTATGACTCGCTGCTGAATGCGGACGGAAGAAGCGCGGAGCTGCTCGATCGTGCTGACAACCTGCAGATCGTCGCCGAGCCGCGCCGGCCGGCGATATCGGATGTCGACTTCGACGACCGCATAGGCGCTGCCCGAGCGGCGCAGCTCGGCCGCCTGGTCGACGCCAACGGCACGGATCATGTCGGATCGTGCCCGCTCCATGAATTTGAGATAATTGGCGTAATAGACGATGCCGTAGGCGTCGGTGTCCTCGAAATAGACGGTGAGCGCGAAGCGGTGCTCACCACGGGCGAAGCCTCCGCGATAGGGTCTGTCGAGCGATTCCCCCGCCATCGCAACCGCCTGTAGCGACCGGCGACTCCGCGAGTAAACCCCGTCAGTGGCGAACAGCGGCCGCGATATCGCCGACCTGGCGAATGAGATCGCCCTGCACCTCGGGCATATTGGAAAGATGCATGCCCCAGCCGGGGAGAAACATGCCGCCGATGCCGACCTCGCCTCCGACCCGGTCGGTCCGCTTGTCCCTCGGATCGGCATTGGTGTGGATTTCGAGATAGCCGCGCGGGCCGTCATTCACGCAGCGCCCCGAGACGAGCCCTTCGGTTCTTAGATAGGGCGTGGGCGGCGGTCCCTGGGTCGACCATTGGATCGGACCGCCCGGCACTGGAAAGGGCGAAATTGCGTACCAGTAGCTATCGAATTGGACCGGTCCGCGAGCGCCGGGGTTTGCCGGATTGACGCATCCGATGGTCATGCCGGGCTGGTCCGCGTAGCCGAACATTGCGCCTTCGGGAGGCGGGTTCTTCTCCCGGAAGCTGTTCCAGGAGATTACGCAGCCGGTCTCGCCCAGGCGGCTGCACAAAGGTGTGGACTTGAACGTTCCGCCGACCAGCTTCCCTTGAGGGACCAGAACGTTGAAGCCCGGAATGATCGCCAGCTTCATCTGGCGGGCGATCGGCTTCCCTTCGATTTCGTTCTGGATCAGCTGCTGGATCATCAGCGATCCCTGACTGCTGCCGACCAGCACAAAGGGTCGGCCGTGATTGTACCTCGCGAGATAGGTCCGCCAGGCATTCTTGATATCGCCGTAGGCGAGCTCGGCCGCGGGCTTGATGTCTACTCCTGCCGAATATGCGGCGACGGCGCCGAGCGTCATCTGGCGATAGAGCGGCACATAGGACCTGCAAACCGACGCGAACCGCGCGAACTCATTCTGCGTCGCCAGTATCTCGCCGCCCTTGTCGGGTTGAGGTCGCTGTTGAGGCCCTGGTCGTTGCTCGACGTCGGATAGACGTAAAAGCAGTCGATTGGCGAGTCCTTGGCGACTGCGCTAAGACCCGTCGATCCGTAGCCGTTGGGATTGAGCGCGGTCGTGCGGAGAGGAGTCGAACAGACGTCCTCGCGGCCAGGCAGGCAGAGCCACGTCGACGTCTTCGAATAGTCCGGCGGGGCCGGCGTCGGAGCCGACAATCCCAGAAGCGCAGCAACAACTCCTCCAATCATCCGATCGAACTCCCCTGGTCGAACAATCCGCTTTGGCTGCCCTGCGGCACGGGCAGGCCGAGATGGCTGTAGCCGCGGCCATTGAGGCAGCGCCCTCGTGCGGTGCGGGCGATGAGGCCGAGCTGAATAAGATAGGGCTCGATTACGTCCTCAATCGTGTCGCGCGGCTCGCTAAGGCCCGCGGCCAAGGTCTCCACCCCAACCGGACCGCCGCCGTAGAGGTCGGCGATCATCGTCAGGTAGCGACGGTCCATCGCGTCCAGACCGAGGGCGTCGATCTCGAGCCGCGACAGCGCCTTGTCCGCGACTTCGGCGTCGATTGTGTCGGAGCCCGAGGCGTGGGCAAAATCGCGGACGCGGCGAAGCAGCCGCCCGGCAATGCGCGGAGTCCCTCGAGAACGGCGGGCGATCTCGTGCGCTCCGTCGTCGGTGAGGTCGACGCCGAGCAGTCGCGCTGCACGCCGAACCACCTGCTCCAGCTCCTCGACAGTATAAAAGTTCAACCGCACCGGGATTCCGAAACGGTCGCGAAGCGGCGTCGTCAGCAGTCCCTGACGAGTCGTCGCACCGATCAGGGTGAACCGCGGAAGTTCGATCCTGACCGATCGAGCCGACGGCCCTTCGCCGATCATCAGGTCGAGCGCACGGTCCTCCATCGCCGGATAGAGCACCTCCTCGACCGCCGGATTGAGCCGGTGGATTTCGTCGATGAACAGGACGTCGCCATCCTCGAGGTTGGTCAGAAGCGCGGCCAAGTCGCCGGACTTGGCGATCACTGGCCCCGAGGTGGCGCGGAAGCCCACGCCCATTTCCCGCGCGAGAATGCCCGCGAGCGTGGTCTTGCCGAGGCCGGGCGGCCCGTGGAGCAGCACATGGTCGAGCGCTTCTCCCCGGCTTTTCGCAGCGGTTACGAACACCCGAAGGTTCTCGCGCGCCGCCTGCTGGCCGATGAACTCGTCAAGGCTCTTGGGTCGAAGCGCCGCGTCGGCGTCTTCAGACGTCCGCTCGGGAGTCGTGATTCGGGCCGGATCAGTCGCCATGACGCCCGCGAAAGTTCACTAAGTTCACGGTCCTACGCGCGCGCGCGCGAGAAGGGGAACGAAACTTGGGATTGGACAGGCCAGAGCGGGCGCGGATGACAGGGTGCACCGCGCGATGATGCACAATCCCGCTGCGGTAGGACAGAGGAATTCAGGCGTCGGGCGCCAGCGAGGCGGTTCAGCTCAGTAGAACGCTCCGTAGATCACGTCGGCGATCCGTCCCGTGTACCGGTTCACGAGCAACAGGTCCGGCCCGAAGCGTACCCAGACATAGCCGGGCGGGGGTGGAAGGAGGCCGAGCGCCGCCCAGTCCGTCCAATAATAGATGCTGGACAGGAACAGCCGCGGCAGGATCGATCCGGTCCGCCAATGCCGATAGCTGTAGCCGCGGGGATAGCGGAACGCGGGTGCTCGAATGCGGTGATAGCTGCTTGGCCGATGTCCCGGCCGATAAACCCTCGTCGTTTCACGGCTGGTCGGGCGCGACGGTCGAATGTTGGGCCGCTCGCCGGCGGGCCGAGTCGGCCGCGTCGTCGGATGCGAGGGTCGCGTATTCGAGCGCTCGCCTGACGGGCGGCCCGGCCGCGTTTCGGGACGCGACGGTCGCATATTAGGCCGCTCAACCGTCGGACGTGCTGGCCGTGTCGACGGTCGAGCAGGGCGATTTTGCGATTGGTTATTGGCCGCCCGGCCTTGATGCCGGCCCGGACCGCTCCGGTTCTGCACCGTGTTTTGCGTTTGCGACGTGGCGGCCGTGGGAACCATCAGGACCATCGCCGCGACTGCGCAAAGAAGCCGTTTCATAGATTCGCCTCCTCTGGTGCGAGACGACTTACACGTTCGATCAGCGGCAATAGTTCCGTGAAGGTTTCGTAATCCGGAGACCGCAGCGGCACGACGCCCTGCGACCTGTCATTTCGCGGCCTTCTTGAGCGCCATCCGCACCAGAGCGTCGAGCGATGCATCGGCGCCCAGCTCGTCCTGCGCGGCGTTGACGGCGGCGCTCGCTTCGGCGGGCTTGAATCCGAGATTGGCGAGGGCGGAGAGGGCGTCAGCGGCGGCTCCGGCGCGCGGTGCTGGTGACGCTCCTCCGAGACCAGTCACTCCCAGCTTGCCCTGGAGCTCATTGGCGATGCGAGCCGCGAGCTTGGGACCGACTCCGCTGGCTCGCCCGATCATCGCCTTGTCGTCATGAGCCACGGCGCGCGCCAGCTCGTCGGGCGAGAGGGCGGAAAGGATCGCCAGCGCCAGCCGTCCGCCGACTCCCTGGATGCTGGTCAGCGCGCGGAATGCATCCCGCTCGACTGCCGAGCCGAAGCCGAACAGCGTCCAGGCGTCCTCGCGTACCTGCAGCTCGGTGAGGATCACCACGTTCCCGCCGACTGGTCCGAGCGCACCGAGGGTCTTGCCGCTCAGCTGCACGAGGTAACCGACCCCGCCGACGTCGATTACCGCGCTGTCTGAGGTGATTTCAGCAAGAATTCCGGAGAGGCGCGCTATCATGGACGAGCCGTAACAAATCCTCCCCGCAACGGGGAGGGGGACCATGCGGAGCATGGTGGAGGGGCCGAAGCCATTGGAATCGTCCCCGACCGCGACACAACCGGGAACGAAAACACCCCAAAAAGGAAGATATAAAAATAAACCCAAAAACCACAAAATTTTAAATGGTTTTAATTCATCCCACAACCTA
>JBQCCG010000179.1:0-20124 GCA_051962455.1 Sphingomicrobium sp.
GCGCTCGGCGGCGATCCGGGCGAGATAATAGTCGCGTTCAGCCTGTTCCATTGCCCACCTTCAAATAGAAACGGCAGTCTGCACTGCCTGAAAAGCGGCGCGAATACAGGCGGTTAGCTTAAACGAAGCTGAACTGTCGGGAAGGGGACCTGGTTTCCACCGCGGCGCTTTTGGTGTGACTTTAGCGAGCGGGTCGACCCGGCGCCCTTGCCTCTGGCGTTTGGACCTGGGCCAACAGAGAAGGGCAGCAGCGGCAACCGCCAGCTTGGGCATGAGGCCTGCAGGAAGCCCAGTTGCGCAGCAGCACCGCGATTAATTTCCCGCTTACCGGTGCAAAGTGCTATGGGCGGCGCGCCGCCTCTGTGCGCGTCAGGGTTTCGGGCGACGGGTCCAATCCTTTTTGAGAGCGGAGGCACCCACATGAAACTTGCCATTCCGGCGCTCGTCGCCGTGATCCTCACTTCGGCGGCCTGGTCACAGTCGGCGCCGGCACCGGCGCCCGGCAACGAGCAGGAGCTGATCGCCCTCGAGGACGCGTGGGTGAAGGCGCTCACCACGGTGGACTCGGCGGCCCTTAACAAGATCGTCGCCGCCGACTGGCACGGGCAGAACCAGTCGGGCGCTTGGTACGACCGCGCGGCCATGGAGAAGTCGTTTGCCGATGGCACCGACAAGATCACCAAGGCGACCAACCACGACGTACACGTCCGCTTCGTTGGCGCCGACCTCGCCATCGTGCAGGGGCGCGATACCGAGGTCAGCACCCACAAGGGCAAGTCGTCGAGTGGCGACTACAGCTGGACCGACGTCTTCCAGAAACGCGACGGCCAGTGGGTCGCCATTGCCTCGCAGAACACGCCCGTGACGGAGAAATGATCGAGCCCGGCAGCATGGGGTGCCGCCCGAGCGCAGATCATCTGAGTGCCCGAGCTTAAGTCCAAGAGGTCGCGTAGCGGCTTGCCGTAACTATTTCGCCGAGCTTTCCGCCGCGATCTTCGCTGCAAGCTCCGGGTGGGCCTTCACATAGGCGACCAGCTTCTCCTTGAAGTCGGGGACCAGCGCCTCGGTCACCGAGCGAATGTCGGCGGTGGCCACGGAGTTCACGCAGCTCGATGCAGCCGCGGCTCAGGGATTGGCCGGCCCATCTCGCGCGCGGCGTGAATCCACGTAGCGATCGCATCTTCGACATTCGTCAGCGCCTCGGCACGCGTCTCGCCGTCGGACATGCAGCCGGGAAGCTCGGGTACCGTCGCGAGGAATCCGCCGCCGTCGGCTTCGGACAGCGGTTCGATGACGATCTTGTAGGCGGCCGGCGAGCTCATTTGGGTTCAAGCCGCGCGGTCGAGACGGTCGCTCAGCCACATCTTGATCAGTGCCTGGCGCGTGACGCCGCGCCGCTTCGCCTCCGCATCGAGGCGCGCCACCATCCATTGAGGCAGATTAAATCCGACCCTTCGCCGTTGGTTGGGATCGTCGATGATCGACCTCGACATGGACACCTCCGCGTCTCCGCGCCTCCGCGTGAAAATCGAAGCTCTTTCTTCCCATTCTCCGGCGTTCGAATCAACGATGCAAGTGGGCGTCACGCGAGTGAATCGCGTGACGTGGCGGGACTTTGTTGTAATCAAATCCTCTCCGTCCCGCAGAGCGGGATGGGGAGGGGGACCGCTCGGCGCAGCCGAGTGGTGGAGGGGTCCGCCGCGACAAAACCCCTCCACCATCGAATCTGCGTTCGATGGTCCCCCTCCCCATGCTTCGCATGGAGAGGATTTCGAAAAAGGGGCCTCGATGAGCGCGACAGGCAAAACGTACAAATCGGCCAGGCGCCTCCGCAAACAGATGTCACTGCCTGAAGTACTGCTCTGGCGCTTGCTGCGAAAGGCTTCTCCGCCGATCCGCCGCCAGCATCCGCTCGGCGCCTATGTGATCGATTTCTACTGCCCCGCGGCGAAGCTGGCGATCGAGGTGGATGGGTTCGCGCACGACACAGGCAATCGGCCTGAGCGCGACAATGCGCGGGAGCGGTGGCTCGAGCGTCAGGGCCTCACCGTGCTCCGAATCCCGGCAGGCGATGTGTTACGCGACCCAGAGAGCTGCGCCGAGGGGATACTGATATTGTGCAAGACCCCTCCACCACAGCGCTGACGCGCTGCGGTCCCCCTCCCCATCGCTATGCGATGGAGAGGATTGCGCCGTTACTGATCCAGGAAACTCCGCATCTTCCGCGACCGCGACGGGTGCTTCAGCTTGCGCAGCGCTTTCGCCTCGATCTGGCGGATGCGCTCGCGGGTGACGCTGAACTGCTGACCGACCTCCTCCAGCGTGTGATCGGTGTTCATGCCGATGCCGAAGCGCATGCGCAGCACGCGCTCCTCGCGCGGGGTTAGGGACGCCAACACTCGCGTCACCGTCTCCTTGAGGTTGGACTGGATCGCGGCGTCGACCGGGATCACCGCATTCTTGTCCTCGATGAAGTCGCCGAGGTGGCTGTCCTCCTCGTCCCCGATCGGGGTTTCGAGGCTGATCGGCTCCTTGGCGATCTTGAGGACTTTGCGGACCTTTTCGAGCGGCATGGAGAGCCGCTCGGCGAGCTCCTCCGGGGTCGCTTCACGGCCCGTCTCGTGCAGAAACTGGCGGCCGGTGCGGACCAGCTTGTTGATCGTCTCGATCATGTGCACCGGGATTCGGATGGTTCGCGCCTGGTCGGCGATCGAGCGGGTGATCGCCTGCCGGATCCACCAGGTGGCGTAGGTCGAGAATTTGTAGCCGCGGCGGTATTCGAACTTATCGACCGCCTTCATGAGGCCGATGTTCCCCTCCTGGATAAGGTCGAGGAACTGCAGCCCGCGGTTGGTGTATTTCTTGGCGATGGAGATGACGAGGCGGAGGTTGGCCTCGACCATTTCCTTCTTGGCGATGCGGGCCTCGCGTTCGCCCTTCTGGACCATGTTGACGATCCGCCGGAACTCGCCGAGCGAGGTGCCGGTCGCCTGGGCGATGTCGGCGATCTCGGAGCGGATCCGCTCGACCGTGTCCTTCTCCGCGGCGGCGAAGGCAGCCCATTTCTTGTCGAGGGCGGAAACGTCCTTCAGCCAGCTCTCGTCGAGCTCGTGGCCCATGTAGCTTTCGAGGAACGCCTTGCGCGGGACGCGGTGACGCTCGGCGAGGCGGAGCATCTGGCCGCCGAGCGCGGTCAGGCGGCGGTTGTAGGCGTAGAGCGAGTCGACCAGAGTCTCGATCTTCGAGTTGTGGAACTGCACGCTCTCGACCTCCGCGGTCAGCTGCTCGCGGAGCTTCTGGTATTTCTTCTCGTCTGCGGGGGCGAAGTCCTGCGCGGCCTGGAGCGCCTCCATGCGCGCGGCCTGGACCTTCGAGAATTTCTTGTAGACCGAGGTGATCTCAGCGAATTTCTCGAGCGCGGAAGGCTTTAAGGTCTCTTCCATCTGGGCGAGCGACAGGGTGTTGTCCTCGTCCTCTTCCTCGGCCTGCGGCTGGGTGCGCCGCTCGACCATGTCCTCGTCGTCCTCGGATTTCTCCTCGGGCTCGTCCTCGACTTCTTCCTCTTCCTTGATCGAAGGACCGGCGGTCTTCTCGCTGATCTCGCCCCCATCACCGGCGCCGCCTTCGCCGCCCTCTTCGGTCTCGTTGAGCTGCTCGGCCGTCGGACCCTTGGACAGCATCGCCTCGAGGTCCATGATCTCGCGCAGCTGCATCCGGCCTTCGTTGAGGGCGTTCGACCAGCCGATGATCGCCTCGAAGGTGATCGGGGATTCGCATAGGCCCCAGATCATCGTGTCGCGGCCGGCCTCGATGCGCTTGGCGATGGCGATCTCGCCCTCGCGGGAGAGCAATTCCACCGCGCCCATCTCGCGCAGGTACATGCGGACCGGGTCGTCGGTGCGGTCGGTCGGTTCCTTCTTGGTCGCCGCGGCGGGGCGGGGACCGCCGTCGTCGAGCGGATCGACCTCGTCCTCGATCTGCGGCTCGGGCTCCTTGTCCTCTTCCTCGTCGTCGGATTCCTCGGCGCTCTCGACGACGCTGATCCCCATTTCGTTGAGCGCGGACATGACATCCTCGATCTGGTCGGGGCTCATCTGGTCGGAGGGCAGGGCCTCGTTCAGCTCGTCGACGGTGATGATCCCGCGCTTCTTCGCGCGGGCGAGCAATTTCTTGATCGACGCGTCGTTGAGGTCGATCAGCGGGGCATCGCCCGCCTCTGCCGTCTCGATTTCCTGGGTATCGTTTTTCGCCATAGGTTTCCGCCGCTTATTCGGTGCCGGCAAGCTGCGCCAGCCTGTCTCTCAATCCGCGCTGCGCCTGAATCAGGCGCTGCTGTTCCTCCAGGGCCTCGTCGGTGAAATCCCGCTTCAGCCGTTCCGTTGCATGTTCCAGGGCTTTTTCGACCTCCTCCGCGGCGGCGATGATCTCGACCGCAGCGGCCAGATCGCTTCGGGCGCGGTCCGGATCGCTGTCGCGGCGGGTGAAGGAAAAACCCATGGCTCGCCGGGCTTTCTCGCCCGTTGTTCCATCGCGCCCCAATATGGTGTCAACGCTGTCCCGATCAAGCGTGGCGCCGGCGAAGACCTTTTCGACCAGTTCGTCGCGCAGTTTCGCGGCGGATTTGTCGGCGATCGGGAGCGAGGCGAGCTGCTCGCAATGGGCGGGCAACTCCTCGGGGTAATAAGCGAAACCGAGCACCAGCGCGCGCGCGGTGGGAGCGTCGATCCCGCTGCTGGCGATGGCGCGGGCCTCGGCGTCGACGGGCTTCGGCGGAGGCGCGAAGCGGCCGTTCTTGAAGGTCTTGGCGAAGGGGCGAGGGGTGGCGCTGGCCGGCCGGCGCTGCTCGCAGAAGCGATTGAGCCAGTCCTCGCGATACATTCGCGCGAGGTCGGCATGGCCGATCGCGGAAGCATGATCGATCAGCCGCTGCTTGAGGCCGGCCCAGGCTTCGGGGGTGGTCAGCGGCTCGGCCTCCAGCTCATGCCGCCACAGCCGTGCGTCGAGCGGCTCGGGGGTTGCGAGCAGCGCCTCCAACGCTTCGCGCCCGCCGGAGCGCACGACGTCGTCGGGGTCCTGGCCCGACGGAAGCTCGACGAACCGTAGCGTCCGGTCCGGACGGAGCAGGGGGAGCGCGCGGGTGGCGGCGCGGATCGCGGCCTTTCGGCCCGCCGCGTCCCCGTCGAAGCACAGGATCGGCGACGGATCGAGCCGCCACATCCGCTCGAGCTGGGCTTCGGTGACCGCCGTGCCATTGGGCGCGACGACTTCGCCGATGCCGGCCCGGTCGAGCGCGATCACGTCCATATAGCCTTCGACGACGATCAGGCGCTTGGCGGCGCGGCTCGCGGGTCCCGCGCGGTCGATGTTGTAGAGCGTGCGCCCCTTGTCGAACAGCGGCGTATCGGGGGAGTTGAGGTACTTGGGCTCGCCCTGGCCCATGATGCGGCCGCCAAATGCAATCACCCGCCCGCGCGCATCGCGGATCGGGATCATCAGCCGCCCGCGGAACCGGTCGTAGCTTTCCTTGCCGCCTTCCTCCGGCTGAATGAGCATTCCGGTTTCGATCAGCCGGTCTTCGCCGAGATGGTCGAGCCCGCGTTTCAGCGCCGAGCGGCTGTCGGGCGCAAGTCCCAGGCCGAAGCGCCGAGCCGTTTCCGCATCGATGCCCCGCTGCTTCAGATAATCGCGGGCCTCCGCACCCTGGAGGCCGTTCAGCTGTTCGGCGTACCACTTTGCGACCTCGGCCATAACGTCGGTGAGGGTCGCGGTGCGCTCCGCCTGCTCCTTTGCGCGCGGGTCGGGGGCCGGGACATCCATGCCCGCCTTTGCGGCGAGCTCCTTCACCGCATCCATGAAGGGCAAGCCGCGATGATCGGTGAGGAAGCGGATCGCGTCTCCATGCGCTCCGCAGCCGAAGCAATGGTAGAAATGCTTGTCGTCGTTGATCGTGAAGCTCGGAGTCTTTTCGTTGTGGAACGGGCAGCATGCCTTCCACTCGCGGCCCGCCCGGATCAGCTTCACCGACGGCGCGATGACCGCCGACAGGGTCGTTCGCGCGCGCAGTTCGTCCAGCCATTGCGGTGAGAGGGTCACAGAATTGACCCTATGCGCGAATCACCCGCTCGCAAGACGGAACGCGCGACTTATCCACAGGTCAGGGGTGTGAGGCGTTAACCATAACTGGCCAGCGGCGCGAATAAGGCGTAAACTGTTACGGTTCCGACATAAGAGCGGCGGAAGACCGCTGGGCGGGATCACAAAGGGAGGGGTTCTATGTTGACGAAGATCGGCGGGCTTGCCCGCGCTCTTGCCATAATCCTCGCAATCGTTGCCGGGTTCATGGCCCTTAACATGATGAATGTGCCGTTGGTGCTGGTCGTGCTCGGTCTCATCGCCGGCCTCGCCATGCCCGAAGATCGCCTGGTTCTGTCGACCATAACCCTGGTCGCTTTGCCGATCATCGGAACGGCCCTGACCAACATTCCGACGATTGGCGCCCAGCTCAATTCGGTCGCTCTGAACATCCAGATGGCGCTGGCAGGCTCGCTGGCGACATCCATCGCCATCCGCCTCTACCACATGGTCATGGACGGGGTGACAGGCCTCGCTGGCGCGGCCGGAACGCCCGCCGCCGCAGCAAGATAGATTTTTCGAAATCATGTTTGGGCTCCGCCGCACCCGCGGCGGGGCCTTTTTTAAGAGAGAGCGGCCTTCACCAGGCCCGATGCCCGGGCCGGCTCGATCGAGGCGCCGAGGCGCTCCTTCACCAGCGCCATCACCCGGCCCATGTCCTTCATCGACGATGCGCCGGTCTCGGCGATGATCGCGCGGATCTGCGCGGAGGCTTCCTGGTCGCTCAGTTGCTTTGGAAGGAAGCGCTCGATCACCGCGATCTCGCCTTCCTCCGCCCGGGCGCGGTCCTCGCGGCCGCCCTTGCGGTAAAGCTCGGCCGATTCGCGGCGCTGCTTGATCATTTTCTGAAGCACTTCGGTGACGAGCGCGTCATCGTCCTTGGGGGCGCCGCCGGTCCGTGCCTCGATGTCGCGGTTGAGGATCGACGCCTGAACTAGGCGCAGGGTGCCGACCGTCTCCTTGTCGCCGCCCTTCATCGCGGCAATCTTCGCGGCATTGATGTCATCGCGGATCATGTCTTTGCCCTAGCGCCCACTTTTCACGCTGACCAGCGTTGACCCGCCGCGATTCTGCGCATAGCGGGAGTGGCTTAGCGACATCGCTGGCAAACCCCTGACGGAAGGCATTTTCGCCCATGGCCGACGTACGATCTCTGCGCGCACCTCAACCCGAGGGCGCGACCGGAGTCGTGGTGTTCGCCGACGGCCGGACGGTGTGGGGGCAGGGCTTCGGGGCCGAGGGCGAGGCGGTCGGGGAGCTGTGCTTCAACACCGCCATGACCGGTTACCAGGAGGTGATGACCGACCCCTCGTACGCGAGCCAGGTGATCGCCTTCACCTTCCCGCACATCGGCAATGTCGGCGCCAATGACGAGGACGTCGAGGCGGGGGAGGCGCACGCGCTCGGCTGTCTGGTGCGCGAAGTCGTAACCGAGCCGTCCAACTATCGCGCGAACCAGGGCTTCGCCGACTGGATGCGGAAGTGGGGACGGATCGGGATTGCGGGTGTCGACACGCGCGCGCTTACCAGGCTGGTGCGCGAGGAGGGGCCGCCGAACATCGCCATCGCGCACCGGGCCGACGGCCAGTTCGAGCTCGACAAGCTGCAGAGAATGGCCGCGGAATGGCCGGGGCTCGAAGGCATGGACCTCGCCAAGGACGTCAGCCGGCTTCAGGTCGAGCGCTGGAGCGGCGGGAGATGGCGCTGGGGGCAGGGGTACGAGGTGGACGCCTCCCTCCCTGGAAGGGAGGGATTGAGGGTGGGTGCGGAGCGCAGCTCCGCGTCGGGCATTGAGCCCGCCGCTGCGCTACCCACCCCTAGCCCCCCCCTTGGCAGGGAGGGGGATCACAGACCCCCCGTGGGCGCCGTCGACTACGGCAACAAGCGCAACATCTTCCGGCTGCTTGTCGAAGCGGGCGCCCGCGTGACGGTGGTTCCAGCGACCGCGAGCTTCGACGAGATCATCGCGCACGAGCCCGACGGCTTCTTCCTGTCGAACGGACCGGGCGATCCGGCGGCGACGGGCGAATATGCGGTTCCGGTGATCCAGCAGATGCTGGAGACGAAGAAGCCGCTGTTCGGAATCTGCCTCGGTCACCAGATGCTCGCGCTCGCGGTCGGCGGGAAGACCAGCAAGATGTTCCAGGGCCACCGGGGGGCCAATCACCCGGTGAAGCGGCTCGCCGACGGGGCGGTCGAGATCACCAGCATGAACCACGGCTTCGCGGTCGAGCGCGAGGGCCTGCCGGAGAACGTCCGCGAGACGCACGTGTCGCTGTTTGATGGCTCCAATTGCGGGATCGAGCTGACCGACCGCCCGGCGTTCAGCGTCCAGTATCACCCCGAGGCGAGCCCCGGCCCGCAGGACAGCTTCTACCTGTTCGAGAAGTTCGTGGGGGCGATGCGGTGAGCGAAAATCTGAAGCAAGTGGAATACGCCAAAGAAACGTTGAAGGTCTTCGAAGACCACGGCGAGGACATGGACGACGTACGCCACGTCATCCACTTTTTCTATGGCGGGAATTTCAGCGCGCTTGGTAAAGCGCTGAAAGAGTTGGGTTACGCTATCACACCGACGGTCGATAGCGACGGTGTCATTGCTGAGCGGCACGAAGTCGTAGGCGAGAATTGGCGAACGACGACTCTCAAGCACCTGTGCGAGCTGGCCGATACCTACGAGGTCGAATATGACGGCTGGGAGGCGTCGATGGAGCGCCAGATCGAAAAGCAGAACCCCACTCGTCAACAATCAGGCTGGTTCTCGAAGCTCTTAGGCAAAAAGAGCTGATCGTGTACCGCATCGCGATCTTCGCAATTTGTGGACCACTCGCCCTCTCCGCCTGCGCGACGCCGGCGCGGATGCACACCGATGCGCAGCTTAATGAGGTCGCCACCGGCTGCGGGCTCGCACTCGGAGAGCTGATCCAGGACCAGGAGCAGAAGAAGCTGCTGCTCATGATCCACCAGGACCCGAGCCCTGAGCAGCGCGTCTGCGTCGCCAATTGGGCGCGCAGGAATGGCCTCAAGGCCGTGTTCGTCGGCATGAAGTTCCCGGAGGGATGATGGCGAGTACGGTGGATTCAGCGCTGAAACCCTCTCCCCTCCGCGGGAGAGGGTGGCCCGCTTCAGCGGGCCGGGTGAGGGGGCGTGGTTTCGAGCGCCTTCTCGATCATTGTCCAGACGCCGTCGATGTTCTGCAGCACGTCGTTGTTCCAGAAGCGGATGACGCGAAAACCTTGGCTCTCCAGATAAGTGGTTCGCCGCGCGTCGCGCTCGGGCGAATGCTGGCCTCCGTCGACTTCGATGATCAGGCGCATGGCGGGACAAAGGAAGTCGACGACGTATCCGTCGATCTCGACCTGCTTGCGGAACTTGAATCCGTTGTGCTGACGCGAACGCAAGACGCTCCACAGCTTCCGTTCGGCGTCGGTCGCATTCTTGCGCAGGGCTCGGGACCTGCTTGTCAGATGGTGTTGCCTTGCCAAATCGCCCCCTCACCCGGACCCTTCGGGTCCACCCTCTCCCGCGAAGGGGAGAGGGGCGTTCAATTTCCCCGGCGCTGTCGCGCCGACCCTCTCCCGCGGAGGGGAGAGAGTTTTTGCAGGACCGTCAATGCCTAGACGCACCGACATATCCTCGATCCTGATCATCGGCGCCGGTCCCATCGTCATCGGCCAGGCCGCGGAGTTCGACTATTCGGGAAGTCAGGCGGTCAAGGCGCTGAAATCCGAAGGGTATCGGGTGATCGTCGTCAATTCGAATCCGGCGACGATCATGACCGACCCGGAGCTTGCCGACGCCACCTATATCGAGCCGATCACGCCCGGGATCGTCGCCAAGATCCTGGAGAAGGAGCGGCCCGATGCAGTGCTCCCGACCATGGGCGGCCAGACCGCGCTCAATACCGCGCTGGCGCTGTACAAGGACGGCACGCTCGATCGGCTCGGCATCGAATTGATCGGCGCCAACGCCGAGGCGATCGAGAAGGCCGAGGACCGCGAGAAATTCCGCAATGCGATGGACAGGATCGGGCTCGAAAGCCCGCGTTCGGCCATCGTCCACACGATGGACGAAGCCGCGGCGGCGCTGGAAAGTGTCGGCCTGCCAGCGGTGATCCGGCCCAGCTTCACGCTCGGCGGCACGGGTGGAGGAATCGCCTACAACCGCGACGAATATGAGCATTTCGTGCGCACCGGCCTCGAAGCCTCGCCAACCACCGAGGTGCTGATCGACGAAAGCCTCGTCGGCTGGAAAGAATTCGAGATGGAGGTCGTCCGCGATCGCGCGGACAATGCAATCATCGTCTGCTCGATCGAGAATGTCGATCCGATGGGGGTGCACACCGGCGACAGCATCACCGTCGCCCCGGCGCTGACGTTGACCGACAAGGAATATCAGCGCATGCGCTCGGCGAGCATCGCCGTGCTGCGGGAAATCGGTGTCGAAACAGGCGGTTCCAACGTCCAGTTCGCGGTGGATCCGAAGACCGGGCGGATGGTCGTGATCGAAATGAACCCGCGCGTCTCGCGCTCGTCTGCACTGGCGTCGAAGGCGACCGGATTCCCGATTGCCAAGGTCGCGGCCAGGCTGGCGGTCGGCTACACGCTCGACGAGATCGCCAACGACATCACCGGTGGAGCGACGCCGGCGAGCTTCGAGCCGACGATCGACTATGTCGTGACCAAGATTCCCCGCTTCGCCTTCGAGAAGTTCAAGGGCGCCCAGCCTTTGCTGTCGACGTCGATGAAGTCGGTCGGCGAGGTGATGGCGATCGGCCGAAGCTTCGCGGAGAGCTTGCAAAAGGCGCTGCGCGGGCTGGAGACGGGGCTGTGCGGGCTCGACCGGGTGCGTCAGTTCGAGAATGCCGACCCGGCGGAAATCGAGAGCGCGCTGGCGCGGGCGACTCCGGACCGGCTGCTGGTCGCTGCCGAGGCGCTGCGCAACGGCTTCACGGTCGAGCGAATCCACGAGATCGCCGGGTTCGACCCATGGTTTTTGAAGCGGTTGCAGGAGATCGTTGAGGCGGAAGAGCAGCTGCGGATCAGCGGCCTGCCGAACGATGCGCGCGGGATGCGGCGCTTAAAGGCGATGGGCTTTTCCGATGCTCGGCTCGGGCAGCTTTCGCTTCGGTCCGCCGGGGTCGAGCGCGGAATGAGCGAGGCGGTCGCCGCGGGCGGCTCCGGCATCGTCCATACCGCGATGCGCGACATGACCGGCGGGATCACCGAGGGGGAAGTCCGGGCGCACCGCCTGCGCCTCGGCGTCCGGCCCGTGTTCAAGCGGATCGACAGCTGTGCGGCGGAGTTCGATGCGACCACGCCGTACCTCTACTCGACCTACGAAGCGCCGCTGTTCGGAGAGCCCGAGGACGAGGCCGAGGTGAGCGACCGCAGGAAGGTGATGATCCTCGGCGGCGGCCCGAACCGTATCGGGCAGGGGATCGAGTTCGATTATTGCTGCTGCCACGCGGCCTTTGCGCTCGGGCGCGACCGATCTGATACTTTTGGGGGCCAGCCGGGTGCCGGCTTCGAGGTCATAATGGTCAACTGCAACCCGGAGACGGTCTCGACCGACCCGGACACGTCGGATCGGCTCTACTTCGAGCCGCTGACCGCCGAGGACGTGCTGGAGATCGTCCGGCGCGAGGAGGAGAAAGGCGAGCTGCTGGGCGTGATCGTCCAGCTGGGCGGCCAGACTCCGCTCAAGCTCGCAGAGGAATTGCAGGCGGCGGGCGTGCCGATCCTCGGTACCTCACCCGACAGCATCGATCTCGCGGAAGATCGCGAGCGCTTCGCCGAGCTGGTCCAGCGGCTGGGGCTGAAGCAGCCCGCCAACGGCATCGCGCGCAGCCGCGACGAGGCGATCCGGGTGGCCGAGCGGATCGGCTATCCGGTGCTGCTGAGGCCTTCCTACGTGCTCGGCGGGCGCGGCATGGAGGTGGTCGACGGCCCTCAGCAGCTCGATCATTACATTGCGACGGCGGTCCAGGTCTCGGGCAAGAGCCCGGTGCTGATCGATCGCTACCTCAGGGACGCGATCGAGGTGGACGTCGATGCGATCTCCGACGGAACCGATGTCGTCGTCTGCGGCGTGCTCCAGCATATCGAGGAGGCGGGGGTCCACTCGGGCGATAGCGCCTGCTCGATCCCTCCCTACAGCCTGCCCGATGAGATGGTCCGCGAGATCGAACGGCAGGCGCGGGAGCTGGCGCTCGCGCTCAAGGTCAAGGGACTGATGAACGTCCAATTCGCGGTGAAGGATGGCGAGGTCTATCTCATCGAGGTCAATCCGCGCGCGAGCCGCACGGTGCCGTTCGTCGCCAAGGCGATCGGCCGGCCCGTCGCGAAGATCGCCGCCCGCGTGATGGCCGGCGAGCCGCTTGCCGGGCAGGGGGAGATCGGGCGAGTCCGCGATTATATCGCGGTCAAGGAATCCGTGTTCCCCTTCGCCCGCTTCCCGGGCACCGATCCGGTCCTTGGACCGGAAATGAAGAGCACCGGTGAAGTCATGGGAATTGCGCGCGATTTCGACATCGCCTTCGCCAAGGCCTTGATCGGGGCCGGGATGGCGTTGCCCCAGGGGGGAACGGCGTTCGTCTCGGTCAAGGATGCCGACAAGGACCATATCGTTCCGGCGGTGGAGAAGCTGGTCGAGCTCGGTTTCTCGATCATCGCCACCGGCGGCACCGCGGCGCATCTGCAGTCGAAGGGCTTGCCGGTCGAGGTGGTCAACAAGGTCGCGCAGGGACGGCCGCATATCGTTGACCGGTTGCTCGACGGCGATGTCGACCTGGTGTTCAACACGACCGAGGGCTGGCAGTCCTTGAAGGACAGCCATTCGATCCGGACGACGGCGCTGACCAGGAAAGTGCCCTACTTCACCACGGCGGCGGGCAGCCTCGCGGCGGCGCGGTCGATCGAGGCGGTGCGGGGCCGGGCGCTTGAAGTCGCCTCGCTCCAATCCTATTATTCCGCCTCCCAGAGCTAGGCTTCCAATTACAATTTGCCTTCGATCGCGGGCCAGACGAGCCGCGCCGGGGCAGGGTTTTGAAAAGAGGATTTTGACGATGGCGACTGTCGAAAAGGTGCCGATGCTGGCCGAGGGTCACCGTCAGCTGACGGACGAACTCAAGCGGCTCCGCAGCGAAGAGCGGCCGGCGATCGTCGAAGCGATCGAGGAAGCGCGCGCTCATGGCGATCTGAGCGAGAACGCCGAATATCACGCAGCCAAGGAGCGGCAGGGCCAGGTCGAGGCGACGATCGCCGATCTCGAGGATCGCCTCAGTCGCGCAATGGTGATCGATCCGACAACCCTGTCGGGCGACAAGGTCGTGTTCGGAGCGACCGTCACTCTTCTCGACGAGGACGAGAAGAAGGTGAAATACCAGCTCGTCGGGCAGGTCGAGGCGGACGCGAGCAAGGGCCGTATCAGCTACAACTCGCCGTTGGGCCGTGCGCTGATCGGTCGTCAGAAGGGCGATGAGGTGGAGGTCTCGACGCCGTCGGGCGACCGCTATTACGAGATCAAGAAGATCGAGTTCATCTGAGCGGTATGAATCGCCTCCCGCGCAGCGCGACCGGCATCATTGTCGCCGTGACTGCGGCGGCGTGGCTGATCGCGGTCGTGCTCGGCCAATCCGAGCATGCCGCCTTTGCGCTCGGGTTCATCCCGGCGCGCTTCAGCGGGTTCACGCTTCCCTTTGCCGTCGCGCCTGCCGTCCTGACGCCGCTGACAGCAACGCTAGTTCACGCGAATCTGGTGCACATCGGCTTCAACTTGCTCATCCTCGCCTTTTGCGGCGCGCAGGTCGAGCGGGTGATTGGAGCGACAGGCCTTGTGGTCCTGTATCTGGTCGGCGCTTATGCCGCGGCCGCCGCGCAATGGGGCGTCAACCCCCATGGCACCGTGCCGATCATCGGCGCGAGCGGAGCGATCAGCGCGGTTATGGGCGCATTCGCGCTGAGCTTTGGCCGAGCGCGAGCCTTCACAAACAATTTGAGGATCAACCGCTGGATCAACGTCGTCTGGCTGCTGATCGCCTGGGTCGTGCTGCAGGTGATGATGGGTTGGCTGGGCAATCAGCAGGGCGTCCTGCTGGCGACCCCGGCGCATGTCGGGGGTTTCGCGGCGGGGCTGCTGCTTCAGCGGCCGCTGCTGCTGTGGCGCTACAGGCACGCATAAGTTCCTCCCTCGCCGAAGGCTGGGGAGGGGAACCATTCACCGCAGAGTGAATGGTGGAGGGGTAGTCCTCAAGCAGGTGAAGTAACCCCTCCACCATCGAATCTTCGTTCGATGGTTCCCCTCCCCATCAGAGATGGGGAGGAATTTAGGTCGCGGTCGCTTTTTGCCGCGCAATTGCGGGAATCGGGCCTTGCAGATCCGGCTCGAGCAGCCGGTGCAGGTGGACGACGACATATTTCATCTCGGCATCATCGACGGTGCGCTGGGCGGCCGCGCGCCAGGCGTCCTCGGCCGCCGCATAGCTGTCGTAGATTCCGACGACCTCGATGGTGTTCATGTCGAAGTCGAGGCCCTGCGGGTCCTTGACCCGTCCGCCGAATACCAGGTGAAGCTTGCTCATTGTGCCCCCGCTATCGCATCGCTGCGGCTTCGTCAGCTCTGGTTTCGAACCGCATCCGCAGCCGCGTTGGCCGACGCCTTCGCGGCATCGGTAAGTCCGTCCAGAAGGTTGCGGATTGTTTCTTCGCCCTTCTGGCGATTGAGGCCCATGCCGTCGAGGCGCTGCGAACCCGTGTCGCGGGCAGCGTCGAACGCAGCGCGGGCGGTCCGCTTCACCCGGCGCGCCGTCGGCCCGACGAGACGCGTCTCGGCTTCGGTCCTCGGCAGCAGCGCTGCGATCAGGGCCCCGGCGGCGATCCCGCCGGCGAGCGCGAGCAGCGGCGCTTCGCCGAGCGTGTCGACAGTGCGCTCTCGGGCGCTCTCGTAAGCCTCGATAGCCCGCTGGCGTGGTGAGTTCGCGCCGCCGTCTTCGGCAGTGGGGCGATTGTCCTGATCGGTCATTCGGTTGCCTCCGTTTTCTCTTTCTCTTGCGAGCCTTCGGCTTTGCTCGGGCCAGGCTTGCGGCGCCTGCGCGATTTGCCCTTCGCGCCGTCAACCAGCCTTCCAGCGAGATCCATCAGCGGCTCGCGCGCCAAGAAGGCCAGAATTCCAGCGACGACGGCACCGGCGGCGACGGGCCGCTTCGAGACAGCATCGACCGCCTCCTCGGCAAGATCGGCGCCCTTGTCCTTCGCCTTGTCCCAGGCCTCCTGCATCAGGCGATGGGGTTCGAACTGGTGCGAAACCTCCTGCAGCGATGCAATCAGCCTGGCGCGCGACCGATTCACCTCGAATTCGGCGGCTTTGATCCGCTCGTCGCTCATTGGTCGTCCCGCAAGTCGCGCATTGCGATCCAAACGAGCAGGCCGCCGATGACCGCGGCGATCAACGCGGAAACGATTCCGCCGCCCAACGGACCGATCCATCGCGCAAGGCCGAACGCAATTCCAACAAACAAGGTGATGAGCGCCACAAGGGCGAACACCGCCGCGACACCGAAGAGGACCGCCGCGCGCACGTAATTCTCGACGACCTCGAGCGCGCGCGCCTTGATTAGCTCGATCTCGGCCCGGCCATAATCGAGTGCGTCGTCGAGCAGGCGCTCGATCAGTTCACCGATCGAGCGATAAGGTTCCGGCGGCGGATGCTGGCCGGGCGGCTTCAGCATCAGTCCTCGTCGTCCTGGTCTTCGTCGCGGGCGAGCCCGGACTTCAACAACCGTGCAACCACAAAGCCGACCACGGCCGCTCCGGCAAGCGCAATTCCCGGGCTGTTGCGGACGAAGTTGCGCGTGTCCTCGATCAGTTCATCGGGGTCCTTCGATGCGATCGTATTGGCGACATTCTCGATCGCTCCGGCGGCGCGGCGCGCATAATCGCCATAGTCTCCTCCCAGCCGGTCATCGATTCCCGGGGCAGTGTCCCCGATCATCTTCGAAACATTGGCGAGCGCTTCGGACGTCCGCTCGAGACCCTGGCTGACCAGCCCGCGAGCTTTCTCTCCAGCCTGGTTTGACAACTGTTCGCGTCCGCTGCGGAAGCGCTCGGCAAGTCCGCGCTCGGGAGTTCCGCTTCCGGTCACCGGCCGCTCGGCATCGCCGCGCGGCGCCGGGATTTCTCTTTCCTTCACCAACGCCGTATCCTCCGCTGTCACGGTGCCTCCGTCGTTCGATTTCGAAGCGCCTTCGATCACCGTGTCGGTTCCGTCCGGCAAAGCAGCAGTTCTGTCGTCACCCGCAATTTGGTCGACCATGAGCGAGTCCTCCTCTGCCGCCTTGAACCCGGAGCGCGGGACCTTCGTTCCGGTTGGCGGAGCCGAAAGTTGCACGTCTAAACGCTCGGCCTATTAGGCTCCGCATACGCCCATATTGTTACGCTCCCGCAAGAAGGAAAGCCATGACCGCGATCGTCGACGTCCATGCCCGCCAAATCCTCGACAGCCGCGGCAATCCGACGGTCGAGGTCGACGTCACCCTGGAGGACGGGAGCATGGGCCGGGCGGCGGTTCCGTCCGGCGCGTCGACCGGCGCACACGAGGCGGTCGAGCTTCGCGACGGCGACAAGAGCCGCTGGGGGGGCAAGGGCGTGAGCAAGGCGGTCGGCGCGGTCAATGGCGAGATCGCCCAAGCACTGCTCGGGATGGAGGCCGAGGACCAGGCTGAGATCGACGCGGCGATGATCGCACTCGACGGGACCGAGAACAAGGGCCGGCTCGGCGCCAATGCGATCCTCGGCGCGAGCCTGGCGACGGCAAAGGCGGCGGCGGATGCGGTCGGGCTGCCGCTCTATCGGTACGTCGGCGGGGTCGACGCCAACCTGTTGCCCGTTCCGATGATGAACATCCTCAATGGCGGCGTGCACGCGGACAATGGCATCGACTTCCAGGAATTCATGGTGATGCCGGTTGGAGCGCCCAACTTCGCGGAGGCGCTGCGCTGTGGGGCGGAGATCTTCCACGCGCTGAAAGGCGCGCTTCATCAGGCGGGTCTTTCGACCTCGGTCGGCGACGAGGGCGGCTTCGCGCCGGCGCTGAACACCGCTCGCGAGGCGCTGGATTTCATCGAGAAAGCCGTGAGCGCGGCCGGTTACAAGCTCGGCGACGACGTGCTCTTGGCGATGGACCCGGCAGCGAGCGAGTTCTTCCGCGACGGCCGCTACGAGATCAAAGGCGAGGGGAAGAGCCTCACTCCGATCGAGATGGCCGATTATTATGTCGCGCTGACCACGGACTATCCGATCGCCTCGATCGAAGACGGGATGGCCGAGGACGACGCGGAAGGGTGGAAGGCGATCACCGACAGGCTCGGCAATCGCATTCAGCTGGTCGGCGACGATGCCTTCGTCACCAATGTGAAGCGGCTGCAATGGGGGATCGATCACGGAATCGCGAACTCGATTCTGATCAAGGTCAACCAGATCGGAACGCTGACCGAGACGATCGAGGCAGTGCGACTGGCGCAGACCAACGCCTACACCGCGGTGATGTCGCACCGCTCTGGGGAGACAGAGGATTCGACCATCGCCGATCTCGCGGTTGCGCTCTCGTGCGGGCAGATCAAGACAGGCAGCCTTGCCCGGTCCGACCGCGTGGCGAAATACAACCAGCTGCTGCGGATCGAGGAGGAGCTCGGAAGCGCCGCGCGCTATTCCGGACGGTCGGCGCTGAAGGCGTATCGGCCTTGACAATCCACCCCGGAACGGGAGGGGGACCGCCGAAGGCGGTGGAGGGGTCGAATACAGGGAATCGACCCCTCCGTCAGCACTTGCACGCTGCCACCTCCCCGTTCCGGGGAGGATTTCCCACAAATTTATCCCCGCTTCATCCACCAAATCATTCTTTTCACTTGCAAGTCTGACTCCCTCGTGATTCTTATGACGTCATGGTGGGGGGTCCGAACCGCATTTTCGCACTGATCCGCAGGGCGGCGATGCCGGCGCTGGCGGTCCTGATCGTCGGCACCTTCGCGGGCCATGCGATCGCGGGCGAAAACGGAATCCTCGCCTGGGGAAGCTACCATCGCGAGCTTCAGCAGCGGCAGGCCGAACTCGCCCAGATCGAGCAGGAGCGCGCCGAGCTGAAGCACCGCTCCGACCTGCTCAATCCGAACAAGGCCGATCCGGACATGGCCGACGAGCTGGTCCGCAAGAACCTGGGGCTCGTCCGCCCCGACGAAGTGATCGTCCCGCTGAACTAATCCTCCCCGGAACGGGGAGGGGGACCATCCGGAGGATGGTGGAGGGGCCGAAGGCGGTGGAATCGGCCTCTCCGTCATCGCTTACGCCCGCGGACGCCTTTGGCGTCCGATCTCGCGCTATCGGCATGCCCCTGGCATGCCGCGCACTTCGATACTCCCCCTTCCGGGGAGGAATGGTTGCCGCGTCGCCAACCGCCTCTTATAGGCTGGCCCGCTTCTGAGATTGAGAGAGTTGCCGTGGCGCGTTCCGCGAAGAAATCCGCCGTTTCATCCGTTCCCGAAACCAAAGGACCCGACATCGCGCGTCCGCCGCAGCCCAAGCGCTACAAGGCGTCCAAGGACGAGCTGCTGAAGCTGTACCGCGAGATGCTTCTGATCCGCCGGTTCGAGGAGCGGGCGGGGCAGCTTTACGGCCTCGGACTGATCGGTGGCTTCTGCCACCTGTACATCGGTCAGGAAGCGGTCGCGGTCGGGCTCCAATCGGCGATGACCGTCGGCAAGGACAGCGTGATCACCGGCTATCGCGACCACGGGCACATGCTCGCCTACGGGATCGACCCGAAGGTGATCATGGCCGAGCTGACCGGGCGCGAGGCCGGCATCTCGCACGGCAAGGGCGGCTCGATGCACATGTTCAGCGTCGACCATGGCTTCTACGGCGGTCACGGGATTGTCGGCGCGCAGGTGCCGCTCGGCACCGGGCTCGCGTTCAAGCACAAATATGCCGAGGATGGCGGCGTCTGCCTCACCTACATGGGGGATGGTGCGGTGAACCAGGGGCAGGTCGCAGAGGCGTTCAACATGGCCAAGCTGTGGGACCTGCCGGTCATCTACGCGATCGAGAACAACAAATATGCGATGGGGACGAGCGTCAACCGCTCGCACTCCGAGCCGCTGCTGTATCGGCATGGCGAGAGCTTCCGGATACCGGGTCTTCAGGTCGACGGCATGGACGTGCTCGCCGTGCGCGGCGCTGCCGATGTCGCGCTCGAATGGACCCGGAGCGGGAAGGGGCCCATCATCATCGAGTTCATGACCTACCGCTATCGCGGCCATTCGATGTCCGACCCGGCCAAATACCGCAGCCGCGAGGAAGTGCAGGAGGTGCGCGAGCAGCGCGACCCGATCACCCATTGCGAACGCGAGCTGGAGAAGCTCGGGGTGAAGGAAGAGGAGCTGAAAGCGATCGACAAGGAAATCAAGGACATCGTCGTAGGTGCTGCGAAGTTCGCTGAAGAAACGCCCGAACCGCCGCCGTCCGAGCTCTACACCGACGTCCTGGTGGGGAGCTACTGATGCCCGTCGAGCTCAAGATGCCAGCTTTGTCGCCCACGATGGAAGAGGGGACCCTCGCCAAATGGCTGGTCAAGGAAGGCGATGACGTCAAATCGGGCGACATCCTGGCGGAGATCGAAACCGACAAGGCGACGATGGAGTTCGAGGCGGTCGACGAGGGCAAGATCGCCAGGATCCTCGTCCCCGAGGGCAGTGAGGGCGTGAAGGTCGGTCAGCCGATCGCGATTCTTGCAGGCGATGGCGAACAGGTCAGTGCGCCCGCCGCAGAGCCGGTGTCTGACACCAAGGAGCAGCCCAAGCCTGCATCCGCCGAGACGCCCTCGATTCCCGAACCGGCCTCGCAGGAAGAGGAGGCCACCCCGACCCCACACGTGTTCGAGACCGCGGCGCGCGACCTCGTCGCAGACGTCTCGCAGACGCGTGATGAGCCCGAGGTTCCCGAAG
>JBQCCG010000180.1:0-3916 GCA_051962455.1 Sphingomicrobium sp.
GAACGCCGGCGGAACGACGATCGAGCACAGCGCCGACACCACGGACATCATGCCGACGCTCGCGAGCATGATCGGGCTCCCGGTGAAGCCCGGCTCGATCGACGGCCATTGCCTGGCGGAAGTGCCCGGCGCGCATTGTCCCGCGCCATAAGCGGGGAGCACCTCAACCGACCGGTGAGATCGGGCCCGGGGAGGGATCGGTGCCCGGCGAAGGCGGCGAGGGAACGTCGATGTTCGGCGAGCGCTCCGGAGTCTCCGGGGGGACAGGCGTCGGCTGCCCCGGCTGCGCCGGCTGAGGCCTGTCCGGCCGCGGCTCCTCGGGGAGGGGTGGGTTCTGCTGCATCGCGGATCTCCTCAAGAGTCCAACGAGCAGTCCCGCGGCGGGTTGCCCATCGGCACATCCTTGCTATAGGCCGCCGCTCTCGGGCCGCGCGCGCGTGGCGGAACTGGTAGACGCGCTGGATTTAGGTTCCAGTATCGAAAGATGTGGGGGTTCAAGTCCCTCCGCGCGCACCATGTCCACGCACAGGCAGTCCGGGGGACTGCCGAGCATGGACATCGCGCACTCCCGCAAACGCAGAATTCAGGATTGGACACGTGACCATCAAGACTGTCGAGACGCAGAACGAGGGCCTGAAGCGCGCCTTCATGCTGACCATTCCGGCCGAGGATATCGAGGCCCGCGTCGATCAGGAGGTGAAGCGCATCGCGCCGCAGGTGCGCATGCCCGGCTTCCGCCCCGGCAAGGTGCCGCCGAACCTGATCCGCAAGATGCACGGCGACGCGCTTCGCGGCGATGCGCTCCAGGGTGCGGTTCAGGACGGCGTCCAGCAGCTCCTGACCGACCAGAAGATTCGCCCCGCGCTTCAGCCGCAGGTCGAGCTCAATCAGGACTATGCGCCCGGCCAGGATGCCGAGGTCAGCGTCCGGGTCGAGGCGCTTCCCGACGTCCCGCAGCCCCAGATCGACAATCTCGAGCTCGAACGGTTGACCGTCGAGCCTGAAGAGAAAACCATCGACGAGCGCATCCAGCAGCTCGCCGATCAGAGCAAGCGCTGGGACGATGCTCCCAAGAAGCACGCCGCCGCAAACGGCGACCTCGTGGTGATCGATTTCGAGGGCGAGGTCGACGGCAAGGCGTTCGAGGGCGGCAAGGGCGAGGACATGTCGGTGGAGCTGGGGGCGGGACAATTGATCCCGGGCTTCGAGGAGCAGCTCGTCGGCGCCAAGGCCGGCGACACGCGCGAGGTCAAGGTGAGCTTCCCAACCGATTATCCGGTCGAGAATCTCAAGGGCAAGGACGCGACCTTCGCGGTCACCGTGAAGCAGGTGAAGACCGCTGGCGAGAGCAAGGTCGATGACGAGTTCGCAAAGTCACTCGGCCTCACCGATCTCGAGCAGCTGAAGGGCCTGATCCGCGACCAGGTGAGCCAGGAGCTCAACGGCCTCACCCGCACGCACATGAAGCGGCAGCTGCTCGACCAGCTCGCCGCCCGCCACGACTTCCCGGTCCCGGAATCGATGGTCGAAGCCGAATATCAGAACATCATTACCCAGCTGAAGCACGAAGCGAACCATGAAGAGGATCCGCAGGCGGCGCTGAAGGAGATCGACGCGGAAGCCGGCGAATATCGCCGGATCGCCGAGCGCCGGGTTCGGCTCGGGCTGCTGTTGTCGGAGATCGGGGCGGCGAACGGCGTCGACGTGACCGAGCAGGAGATGAACCGCCTGATCATGCAGGCGGCCTCGCAATATCAGGGCAAGGACCGCGACACGTTCGTCCGCTACATTCAGCAGGAGCCGATGGCCGCGGCCCAGCTCCGCGCGCCGCTCTACGAGGACAAGGTCGTCGATTTCCTGTTCGGCAAGGCGAAGGTCGAGGACCGGTCCGCGACGCGTGAGCAGCTCGAGGCTGACCTCGAGTCCGAGGAGGGCCATGTCCACGGGCCCGGTTGCGGTCACGATCATGCGCATGGCCACGGCACCACGCCGAAGAAATCTCCCGCCAAGTCGAAGGCCAAAGCTTCCAAGGATGAGGACAAGCTCGTCGCTGAAGCGCCCGACAAGGGTCCGGTCGAGAAAGCTGCGAGGGAGCCCAAACCGGCCAAGCCGGTGAAAGACGCGCCTGGCAAAAAAGCACCGGAGCCAAAGGCCAAAGCCGAGGCGAAGCCGGCGCCGAAAAAGGCTCCAGCGAAGAAGCCGGCCAAGCCTGTCCCGAGCAAGGTCGAGGGGAAGGGTTGAACGAGCGGGAGATCGTTTGCGAGGATTTGAGCCCCGCGATCGATGACCTCAAGGGTCAGGGCTTCCGCCTCGACGTCATCTATCCAGCGGACGACCCGAAAGCGGTGGTGATGAGCCGCGGCGACGAGATCGTTCGCCTCGCTCAGCCAGATGCGCCGGCATTTCCAGCCGGCCTCCCAGCGTTCGAACCCGAATTCATCCTGACCCGCGCCGGTGCAGCGCCGGGCGAAGGCCGTGCCGGCATGCTCTACCGCGATCTACTCCCGGGCCGTTTCGGCGGACGCTACATCGCCTCCCACATCAGCATTCCCGAAGGCGGCCCGGTCGCGGACTGGGTGCATTACCACCGGATCGCGCTGCAGATCATTTACGTGCGCCGCGGGTGGGTTCGCGTCGTCTACCAGGACGCCGGCGAGCCGTTCGTGATGAGTGAGGGCGACCTGGTGCTCCAGCCGCCCGAGATCCGCCACCGGGTGCTTGAAAGCTCACCCGGTCTCGAAGTTGTCGAGATCAGCGCGCCGGCGGTGCACGCGACCTACGCGGACCATCGGCTGGAGCTTCCGAACGGGTGCAACCCCGGGCGGATCTACGGCGGGCAGCGCTTCCTCAGCCATGTCGCTTCCGAGACCGAATGGACTCCGGCGAACGGCGGCGAGGCTCAGGAGACGGAAATCGCGGTAGCGAGCAGCGGCCTGGCCGAGGTGCGCACCTTGCGTCCGCTCAATAATGAAGCGCTGTCGTTCGGCGGCGAGCACGGGGAGCTGGTGTTCGGATTCGTCCTCGATGGGTCCGCGACGCTCGACTATCGCGGCCTGCATCAGGTCGGTCCGGCCGATGCATTCGTGATTCCTCCGGGCCAGCCGTGGCAGCTGACTCACCCTTCATCCGATTTCCGGCTGCTGCACATCACGACGGGCCGGCTCGATTGAGCAGGTTCCGTTCGTCCCGAGCTTGTCGAGGGACTGCTTTTCTTCCTACACCGCAAAGCGAAAGGCAGCGCTTCGACTAGCTCAGCGCGAACGGGGGTTGGGTGCAAGACAGACAATTGCCAAGAATCGCCGTCCTCCTGCCGTGCTACAATGAGGAAGCGGCGATCGGCGCGACCGTCGCGGGGTTCCGCAAGGCGCTCCCGGGCGCGACCGTCTACGTCTACGATAACAACAGCCGCGACCGCACGCGGGAGATCGCGGCCGAGGCCGGAGCGGTCGTCCGGACCGAAAAGCAGCAGGGCAAGGGCCATGTCGTCCGCCGCATGTTCGCCGACGTCGATGCCGACGTTTACGTGATGGCCGACGGCGACCTCACCTACGATCCGACGGCGGGGCCGCAGATGGTCGATCTCCTCACCGCCGAGCAGCTCGACATGGTGGTGGGCGTCCGCCGGCACGAGGAGAAAGACGCCTACCGCGGCGGCCATGTTCTCGGGAACAAGGTTTTTACCGGGCTGCTCTCGGGTCTGTTCGGCCGAAGCTTCAGCGACATTTTCTCCGGCTATCGGGTCTTCTCGCGCCGGTTCGTGAAGAGCTTCCCGGTGCTCTCGTCGGGGTTCGAGATTGAGACCGAGATCAGCGTCCATGCGCTCGAACTCCGGATGCCTGTCGGCGAGATCGAAACCGTCTACGCCGCCCGGCCGGAAGGCTCGCAATCCAAGCTCTCGACCTTCTCCGACGGCGCG